>NZ_JARWKW010000032.1:0-1041 GCF_047445855.1 Rhizobium sp. BR 250 | reverse complement strand
GGCCTCGGCTCTCCAGCTTCTCGAAAACAACTTATGTTGTTGCGTTTTGCCGACCTGGTGGTTATCGCGGGGCGGCTGCACCCGTTCCCATTCCGAACACGGCCGTGAAACGCCCCAGCGCCAATGGTACTTCGTCTCAAGACGCGGGAGAGTAGGTCGCTGCCAGGTCTGCAAAACGCAACTTCAAATCTTCTCATTCACAAAAACGGGCTCAACCCCAATCAAAAGGCCGCTCCAGCGGCCTTTATGCTATAATAAAACTATCAACGCGGGGTGGAGCAGCCCGGTAGCTCGTCAGGCTCATAACCTGAAGGCCGCAGGTTCAAATCCTGCCCCCGCAACCAAATTTACAAAGAAATTCAACACGAAATCCCTCCCATTGTGGAGGGCTTTCGTGCGTTTTAAGCCTAGCACAACGCTAGCACAAATCCGGCCCCTGATTTGACGTGTCCTTGTCGGCGTGATTCCCTGTTCCCATTGAATAGCCTCGAGTTTCGAAGACACCCTCGGGTTAGATTTTCTGCTGCTTCTCAAACTCAACGGGCGACAGCATCCCGTTCCTGACGGGTTGCGTTTCGGATTGTAAAACATTTCGATGTAGTCGAATACGTCCTGGCGAGCTTCATCGCGGGATCGGCAAGCTCTGCGGCGGATCCGCTCTCGCTTCAGAAGATTGAAGAAGCTCTCTCGGCCACCGCATTGTCATGGCAGCTGCCGCGTCGGCTCATCGAGTGAACCAAATTGTGGTGTCTGAGGAACGAAGCCCAGTCCATGCCGGTGAACTGTGAGCCCTGGACGCCCTTCTGTTTGTCAAGCGACGATCCTGGTTTGATTGATCTGTTTCTGGCGGCGCGTGATGATGCCGAAGACTTCCCGAGCGATGTAACGTTTCAATGCCCGAATTGCGTCGAGCTTGGAATGCCCCGCAGCAACACGCCGGGCGACATACAGTTTGGTTTTCTCGTCGGTCCTGAGACGGCCAATTGCAATTATATGGAGGGCACTATTGGCAAGTCGGTCACCACCCCGGTTCAGTCGGTG
>NZ_JARWKW010000031.1:0-1388 GCF_047445855.1 Rhizobium sp. BR 250 | reverse complement strand
AGTCAGAAGATGATAGCCAGTTCCCGGGCGGTTTGTCTCAAACACCGATCGATCGCTTGGTAGGCTGGCGCTGCAAGGCGTCCAGGTGTGGCTTGACCCACACTCCGATCGACCAGCGTGTCTTTCCCTGGACCTGTCGGCCGCCCGGGAGCGCCTTGCGGTGAGGCTTTGCCTCGGCATTTGCTAGTGACCCAAGAAGGGCCTGACCGCGTTGGTCACATGACTGTCCTGTCCATGCATCTGACCGTGGTTGAGCCGTGCGATATCGGTCAAACTTCGGAGGTTACGGCATGGAACGGAAGGTCAAGCCAGCGCGTCATGTTGTCGGTGGCGTCGATACCCATAAGGATTTACATGTCGCAGCGGTCGTCGATGATTACGACCGCGTTCTTGAGACGCGCAGTTTCCCGACGACCCGTAACGGCTATCGGTTGATGCTTGCCTGGATGCGCACATTCGGAGAGTTGCAGCGCGTCGGTGTCGAATGCACAGGCAGTTATGGTGCTGGGCTGCTGCGATATATGCAGGCCGCGGGCGTGGAGGTCCTTGAAGTTACCACACCAGATCGTCACGACCGTCGAAGACGGGGTAAGAATGATGATCTCGATGCCCAGGCCGCGGCACATGCCGCCTTTGCCGAACGGCGAACCGTCACACCTCGAAGCCGGGACGGCATGGTGGAATCTCTCAGGGTTTTAAAGGCTTGCCGAAAGACGGCAGTCAACGCTCGGCGCATAGCCCTGCAATTAATCCAGAATACGATCATCGCTGCGCCAGACACGTTGCGGGATCAGCTTCGTCGCATGACCCGCATGCAACTGGTTCGATTGCTTGCCGCCTGGCGTCCGGACCTGACAGCCTACCGCGATGTGGAAGCCGCGTATCGGATCACCCTGAAGTCGCTTGGTCGCAGATACCTCGAACTGCATGATGAGATCGCCGATCTCGACATGATGATCGCTGCAATCGTCGAGGACCTGGCTCCGGACCTTATCGAACGTAATTCAATTGGGCACAACAGCGCCGCCCAGCTCTTGCTCACTGCCGGCGACAATCCCGAGAGGTTGCGGTCAGAGGCCAGCTTCGCTGCGCTCTGTGGCGTAAGTCCTGTTCCCGCATCCTCAGGCAAGACCATCAGACACCGACTGAACCGGGGTGGTGACCGACTTGCCAATAGTGCCCTCCATATAATTGCAATTGGCCGTCTCAGGACCGACGAGAAAACCAAACTGTATGTCGCCCGGCGTGTTGCTGCGGGGCATTCCAAGCTCGACGCAATTCGGGCATTGAAACGTTACATCGCTCGGGAAGTCTTCGGCATCATCACGCGCCGCCAGAAACAGATCAATCAAACCAGGATCGTCGCTTGACAAACAGAAGGGCGTCCA
>NZ_JARWKW010000030.1:0-2807 GCF_047445855.1 Rhizobium sp. BR 250 | reverse complement strand
CGAAGGGCATGGCATCTGCCCGCGCCGCAAGGTGGCGGTGATGAGCCTCTTTGACGATTTTTCGGTGCATGACGGGCTGGCGCGGCTGTGGCCGCAGACGGAATGGCTGAAGGCGGCGGTGCGGCTGGCGAGCGTCACGAATGGCGAGGAGCGGCAGCGTTACCTCACCTCCGGCCTTAGGGCCATCGGCGCGCTGCAGCCTTTCCTCGACACGCCGGTCAAGGGTCTGTGGTTCGACAAATGGCCGGCTGACAGGCCGATGCTCGACGAGCCGGCACCGGCAAGCACATTCTACCACATCGTCTGCGCCATCTATGAGGCGGAGGCTCTGCTGGCGATCGGTGGATGACAAGTATTTAAGCGCTTGTTGACATGCCATTCCGCATCGTCATTTCCACAGCAGCCGATAGGGACTATTAAATATGCCGCGTTAAACGATTTGTCGATGCCGTCGGCTGTACCGCGCCGTCATATTGGCCTTCTGGTCAAGCGACATCGGCATCAAACTGGATGCTGTGAAGCCGCTTATAAAGGCCGTCGCTAGCAAGAAGTTCCCTCCTGCTGCCCTGCTCGACAACCTCTCCGTTATCCATTACGACAATCTTGTCGGCACGATTGATGGTGGAAAGCCTGTGGGCAATGACGATTGACGTTTTGTTCAGCGTCAGGCGCTCAAGTGCATCACGAACGAGGGCTTCGGATTCGGAATCCAGCGCACTTGTTGCTTCGTCCAGGATCAGGATATCGGCGTCTCTCAGCATGGCGCGTGCAATAGCCACGCGTTGTCGCTGTCCGCCGGATAATCCAGAACCGTTTTCACCGAGCCTAGTATCGTAGCCGTTAGGCATTTTCATGATGAAGTCATGGGCATTGGCCGCTTTGGCTGCCGCTATGATCTCTTCTTCCGTGGCGTTATCGCGACCAACGGAAATATTGTGTCTCACGGTGCCTGAAAATAGGAATGTTTCCTGCCCGACGTAAGAAACCTGTTCGCGCAAACTTGCAAAAGAGGCGTCGCGCAAGTCCATCCCATTGATCTCCACTGACCCGCTTTGCGGGTCGTAAAGGCGCATCATGAGATTGATTATGGTGGATTTGCCACTGCCGGAGGGGCCGACCAGCGCGGTCATCTTACCCCCATCAAACAGCAGGCTAACATCCTTCAGAACGGGCTGCCCTGTAACATATTCGAAGCTCACATTCTTGAGTTCGACAGCGCCTGTCGTCCGGGGAATGGCCTCTGCATCTTTTTTCTCGGCCAACGTCAGCGGGGCATCCAGCACCTCGAACATCATCCGTACGCCTATCATGCCGCCCTCAATCTGTACCCGCATGCGGGCTAGGCGCTTCGCCGGTTCATAAGCGAGGAGTAGTGCGGTGATGAACGCCATCAGATCGCCCGGTGAACCACCCTTTTCAAGGACGGTATAACCAGATACGGCAATAACAACGGCAATTGCTAGGCCTGACAGCGTTTCCATGATGGGACTGGTTGCCGCTTCCAGCTTGGCGATGCCATTAGCGCGCTGCTCCACATCGGAAACCGCCTTGTTCATGCGTTGACGCATCAGCTTTTCCAGGGAGAAAGCCTTGATGACACGAACGCCGATGCTGGTTTCCTGTACGACATTGACGATCTCGCCGAGCGATGCAAGCTCGGCTTCCATGATCTTGCGTACGCGGCGTAAAACAAGCCGGACGCTAAAGATGGCAAGAGGGCCGATAATCATGGAAATCGCGCTCAGAAGAAAATTCTGGGCAAACATTACGATGATCAGACCTAAAAGCGAAAACAGGTCGCGTACGAACGACGTAACGATCGTGTCGATAACGCTGCGCGCCGACTGCGCATTGTATGTCACGCGAACCAGCAATTCGGAGGAGGGCAAGTTCTGAAAGAATGAAACGCCCTGCTTCAGCAGCCTGTCGTAGATCTTGCGCTGTTGCTCCGCCACGATGCTATTGCCAGCCTTGCTCAGATAATAGCTTTGCACAAAAGTGGCGAGGCCCTTGACGATGAAGATGGCGGCGACTGCAAATGCAATCTCGAGAACAACATCAAAGCCTTGTTTCAGATAAACACTGTTGACGATATCGCGCATGATCCATGCGCTCAACGATGTCGTGCCCGCAACGACGACCATCGCCGCGATTGCAGCAGAATACCAGCCCACGTGCTTTTTGAAGTTTTCTTTGAAAAGTCGCACCAGCAACTTCTTGTCGTTTTCAGACAAAAAAGATCCGATCACGGAGATATCCTTAATTAGCCGAAACCACTACGACTTGAGAAATTCACGGCTGTCCATTTCGATCATTTTGACCGGGAAACCAGCCGCTATCTGTTCCGAATAGATAAGCCACATCGTACTTCGTTTGATGATCCCGTATCAACCGGCTTAATAATTTCTCTCGGCGCTGGAGAAATCTTCAGACTCGTTGTTCGAGCGAACCAAATAGTGCGATGGCTGGCGAGTGTCAACATCCCCGCCGCCGCCGGATCGCATGCTCGAACTGCGCGTTACGTTCGCTTGTAATCATCCTCGATGCGGATGACGTCCTCCTCGCCGATATAGGCGCCGGTCTGGATTTCGACGAGTTCGAGCGGAATTTGCCCCTCATTGGCAAGCCGGTGCGGCCGGCCGATCGGAATATAGACCGACTCGTTTTCCGTCAGCAGCCGGGTCTCGTCCCCCATCGTCACGGTTGCAGTTCCCTTGACGACGATCCAGTGTTCCGAGCGGTGATAATGTTTCTGGAACGAGATGCGGTGGCCGGGATCAACCGTGATGTGGCCGACCCGGTAACGC
>NZ_JARWKW010000029.1:0-5163 GCF_047445855.1 Rhizobium sp. BR 250 | reverse complement strand
GTCAGATGCATGGACAGGACAGTCATGTGACCAACGCGGTCAGGCCCTTCTTGGGTCACTAGCAAATGCCGAGGCAAAGCCTCACCGCAAGGCGCTCCCGGGCGGCCGACAGGTCCAGGGAAAGACACGCTGGTCGATCGGAGTGTGGGTCAAGCCACACCTGGACGCCTTGCAGCGCCAGCCTACCAAGCGATCGATCGGTGTTTGAGACAAACCGCCCGGGAACTGGCTATCATCTTCTGACTATCCGAGTGGATCAGCGCCTTGTCCTTCGGTTTTCGTCGTCAAACCGCCATGAACAGGGCCTGCAATACGACGTCGGTGGTTTGACGGCTCTGCATCGCATCGCTCAACCGATGACCCAGCGGGAATAGAGGTCGATGACGGACAGCCAAATAAGCAGAACCTTTGCAGGTCCGGAGTGGAGTGAGAAGCGCGGATGCGCTTCTCCTCCCCGAACCGTACGTGCACCTTTCAGCGCATACGGCTCTCTATTCAAGCTTGGCCCATGGCCATAGCAACGTCATGATAGTGCGACGTGACGGTACTGCGGTCTTCAAGCCGGAAGATGTATGGATTTTCCTCCGGATTACGCCACCGGAATTGCGCCTTGGGGCTTGAGACAAGCCGGTGTAGCGCTTTTCCGACGGGGTCGCCGTGTTCATTTCGACCAAACACGAGCCAGGTTTTGGCCTTGCCCGGTTCAGGGACCCTGAACCATTTCCGCATCAAGGGTTTGATGCGAGATCGGTACTTGTGTCCCAGCCAATGCGCCAGTTTCCAGAACACGACATGGTCGATGCGCCGGAAGACGTACGCCGTGAAGTCGGTGAACTTGTAGAACGCCGCCCATCCCACCAATTGGCGGTTTAGGCCGGCGATCATGTCGACCGTGCTGACACTATGATTGCCGGAAAGGGTTTCGGTGAGCCTGCGAACAAACCCCTTGGCCTTCTCCTTGGGTATTGTCGTAACAATGGACATCCGTCCATGCGCCCCTCGCTTTCGGATGATCCGGTGCCCCAGAAAGACGAAGCCATCGTCGACGTGGGTAACATGGGTCTTCTCCATGTTCAGCGTCAGCTTCAACTTGCCTTCCAGAAACGCCCGGCATTCTTCGCGGATTTCCTCTGCCTGAGCTCTGGTTCCTTTTACGATCACGACAAAGTCGTCAGCGTATCGGCAATAGGCGACAGCCGGTTTCCATTGCCGGTTCTCGCGAACCGTAATGGGGCGGCCCTGCTGGATGCCGAAGTTCCATGCCCAGCGATCCTTGCGTGCCTTCTTGTTCAGGTATTTCGCCTCCAGCCACATATCAAACTCGTGGAGCATGATGTTGGACAGGAGCGGTGACAGAACACCACCTTGCGGGACACCCTCGCTTGAGGCCGTAAACAGGCCACGGTCGATGTGGCCTGCTTTCAAGAACCGATAGAGTAGATCGACGAACCGTCCGTCCTGCACACGTCGCCGCACGCATTTTAGAAGCAGCTGGTGATGGACCGTGTCGAAGTAGCTGGCCAAATCACCTTCGATGATCCAGCGGCCCCTCGTCGTGTCGGCACCATCCTGAAGCTGTATCCTCACGGTGCGGACGGCATGATGCACGCTCCGTTCCGGCCGGAAGCCATAGGATAGACGATGGAAATCGCTCTCCCAGATTGGCTCCATGGCCATCAGCATGGCGCGTTGGACAATGCGATCCGTCAGGGTCGGAATACCCAGTGGTCGTAGCTTGCCGTTTGATTTCGGGATATAGATGCGCTTGACCGGCTGGGGGCGGTAGCTCTCCTCCAGCAGGCTTGCCCGCAGGTCGTCCAGATGCTGATCCAGTTTGACCTGAAGTCTTTGCTTATCCATTCCGTCGATGCCCGGCGTTCGTGCGCCGCTTGACGCCAAAACCATCCGAGCGGCCTCGGCAAGCCATTCCTTATTGGCAATCAGCCGAAGAAGCCGATCAAACCGCCGGTTTGGATCGCTCTCGGCCCATGTTGCGAGCTTGTGCTGCATTTCGCTGATTATCAAAGGTCTTCACCTCGCTTGGTCAGGTAGTTTGCACTTCAAGCAGTTTGAACTGTTCCCCTTCGCCATGTGATGGGATTTCCCCATCCCGGACTACTACGGGAACTCCGCCAACATGATGGACATCAGGGTCAACTCCCTTGCGACGCAATACTTCGTTGTCATCCCATCATGCCTTCCCTCGTTCATATGCTGGACGTCAGCGTATTGGCGAGGTTGCCGGTCGCAATCTTTTCCCTTGCGTTCTGCAAGTCGATGCCGATGCCATGGTCTGGCTGCATTCTCCCCATGACCCCATACGACCGACCTACATATACGACCGTATTCGGATGCCGCCGACTTACGTGTCCGGCAGCTTCATCAGCATTCCGCCTGTTAAGCCGTGTAGGCGAAGGCGACATTTCAGCCCTCAGATGCGGGTTAACCGGTTCGTGTTCCTCAACCTTCCAATACTTCAGCCTCGGGAACCATCTCGGCGTAACGGCTTCGCCTCAATCCCCTTTACCTGCGGGCTACGTCACCCTGCCAGTTGACGGCAGGTCACCGCCGCTTGGGCTCATGCCCCCTCGCAGCAGGGAGCAGGCAGTTCTTCGCATCCTCCTTTCTCTTTGCATTCCAGTCATATGCCTCCCCGATTGGGGCGAGGCGCACTGTAGGTGATGTCCGTGACCCAGGACTCCCGGAGCCTCGACGTCGAACTGCCGATTGAGCGCATATCTACAACAACGGAAGGCCTGTCGCATAGATGCCGAGACGGCGTTTGTAGCCAATCTGCGCCCTTGATCCCGGCAAGACGGGTCAGACGCGCAACCCGGTTGGGGCAGCACACCTCTCCCTGGTCAAGAAGGTCGTCGTGCAGCTTGCGATAACCGTAGACCTTGCCGCTCTCTACCCGCGCCGTCAGGAGCAGATCGGTCTGTCGTTTGTCCTCGTTGGCTCGCCTGCTCAGCGGCTTCTTCAGCCAGGTGTCAAATCCACTGGGATGAACCGCAGAAGACGGCACATCGTCCGCACCGAAAACCGCAAGCGATGCAAAGCAATGAACGCGTACTTCACTTTGCATCCCTGGCGAAATACACGGCCGCTTTCCTAAGAAACACAGTCCCCTGCCGCCATGGGTGAGAGATCATAGCCCATAGACCGAGCGCGGCGTTGGAGATTCGCAATGACACGGCCACGATGGCGCTCATCATAGGCAGCAGCGCCTGGATCGCGATACACCATCCCATAACGCAGCGCATTGTAGAAAAGGACGGCAATCTTGCGCGCAGTCGCCGTGACGGCTTTCTGTTTTCCAATACGCCCTGCCAGCCGCCGGTAGAATGCGCCAAGTGCAGTGTCGCTGCGGCCGAGCGTGGTCGCGGCCAACCGCAGCAATGCAGCCGCCCTGCTGGATGATCGGCGAGTTCGCGAAGAAAGCACCTTGCCGCCGGAGATTTTATTACCCGGGGCGAGGCAGAGCCATGATGTGAAGTGCTTGGCCGTCGGCCAAGCCCGTAGGTCCGTGCCGCATTCGCCGATGAGCTTCAGCGCGAGAGACGAGCCCAGGCCATGGATTTGCGTCAGGTCTGTCCCAACGAGGCCATATAGGGCAGCTCGCACGTCAAATGACGGTGCATTTACCTGCTTGGTTTTTGTCCGGACATTTGGCAATGGCAAGAGCGGGGCCTCGACCTCAGCTGACATCGCACCAATTGCGCTCTCAAGCCGACGATCGCATTCGAGCATCTTCTGCTGATAAAAATCGTAGAGCTCTAGCGACTGAGAGAGAGCAAAAACATGCTCATCACGATCGTTCCCGATCAGGGATGCTCGTATGGTCTGAGCCGAGGAATGACAGCGAGCATCGCGCATAGATGCCAAGAGATCCGGATCGCGTACTCCAGAAACGATCGCCCTGATAATCTTCATCCCCGTCACGCCCGTGATATCTGACACGACATGGTGCAGTTGCAGGTTCATTTCCATCAGCGCTTTTTGCATGTGCTGGATATGCGCCGCAGAATATTCGATCAGTCGCTCTCGCTGTCGTAAATAGGCTCGCAACGTAGCAACCTGCGCCTGCGGACGAAAGCTTCCGCGCAGCAAGCCGTAGGAATGTAGTTGGCGAAGCCACGCCGCATCACTGACATCGGTCTTCCGGCCCGGCACATTTTTGGCGTAGCGGGCATTGACGAGGATCACCTCAAAGCCGTGCTGTTCAAGTATCTCAAAGGCCGGGATCCAATAGACCCCGGTCGATTCCATCGCAACGCTTGTGACGCCGCAGGATCGGAACCAAGTGGCGAGATCATGCAGATCATGTGTGAAAGTGCCGAAGGCGCGGATCGGCATATCGTCACTCTCCGGGTTGACTGCGGCCATATGCATCGTGGATCCGATGTCGAGAGCGGCTGCTCCGGGGTTCATGCGTGTGAGATTTTGTGGATTGGTAGGTATTATCTTTGGCATGACTTCTCCTCCTATGGATTGGGAGGGGCTGGGCCGTGCAAGTTCGTCATTTTCCTAACCGGGATCGCCGCCAAAGCCGCGTCACCACTCTCAAGTACGCAACAGCCCATGTGCCACGTTTTTTAACGGGGTTGAACGCCTCCAATAAGCCTTCGGCAACTCCCCTCCGGCGGCAATCGTAGCACGACCTGTTTCTACCGCGCACAGGCGGACCAAAGCCCGTGATCGTTTTTTAGGATATCTCGCTCCTCGGTGACACGAGCCAGTTCCTTCTTCAGCCGCCAGATCTCCTCGGCCTCGTCGTTGCCCTTGGCGTTCGACGCAGCAAACTTCTTCTTCCATTCGTAGAGGGAATGCTGGCCTACGCCGAGACGTTGCGAAACCTCGGCAACCGGATAGCCTCGCTCCGTGATCTGGCGCACCGCGTCACGCTTAAACTCTTCGCTGAAATTCGATTTGCTCATGATGCTCTTCTTGCCTCAAATTTAGGAAAGAAGGCGTCTACAAATCTAGGGGCTTCTGTGGTTGCCGCCCGTAATGCAAGAAGTTTCTGAACCATTGGGTGTGATCGAGTGCGGTCTTCTGTCAGGCCTTTAAATGCGGCACTTTAGAAGCCGCTGGCCGATATGGTGATCAGCGGATCAGGTCCAAATCTATTCAGCGAGCTGATTGGCTCTATGCCCCGACCGA
>NZ_JARWKW010000028.1:2500-6317 GCF_047445855.1 Rhizobium sp. BR 250 | reverse complement strand
CATCTTGTCCGTTTTCGGATTTATGGCAATGCCGCGGGTGGAATTTGAGAGGATTGTTTTGCCGATAATGCCCGAACGCAAAAACCCCGCTGTTTTAAGAGCGGGGTTTTAGATAGAATTTGGTTGCGGGGGCAGGATTTGAACCTGCGGCCTTCAGGTTATGAGCCTGACGAGCTACCGGGCTGCTCCACCCCGCGTTGATAGTTTTATTATAGCATAAAGGCCGCAGTAGCGGCCTTTTGATTGGGGTTGAGCCCGTTTTTGTGAATGAGAAGATTTGAAGTTGCGTTTTGCAGACCTGGCAGCGACCTACTCTCCCGCGTCTTGAGACGAAGTACCATTGGCGCTGGGGCGTTTCACGGCCGTGTTCGGAATGGGAACGGGTGCAGCCGCCCCGCGATAACCACCAGGTCGGCAAAACGCAACAACATAAGTTGTTTTCGAGAAGCTGGAGAGCCGAGGCCCTATTTAATTTAACACGTCTCACTTGACCCATCCGTATTCCACCTTTGCTCAACAGTGAGCGGGGCAGCCATACAGACCAGAGGTCGTCGCGCCTTTTGGCGCGGCCCGTCCGGAGCCCTTCGGGCGTCAGGACAGAAGAATGATGTCATCAAGCTTTGCTTGATGAACATATTCAATGGGAACGAAGAAGTCGATCGAGCTATTAGTAACGGTAAGCTTCACACATTACTGTGCTTCCACACCCGTCCTATCAACGTGGTCGTCTTCCACGGCTCTGATAGGGAACACTCGTTTTCAGGTTGGTTTCCCGCTTAGATGCCTTCAGCGGTTATCCATTCCGTATATAGCTACTCTGCTATGCCCTTGGCAGGACAACAGATCCACCAGAGATACGTCCATCCCGGTCCTCTCGTACTAGGGACAGATCCTGTCAATATTCCTACACCCACGGCAGATAGGGACCGAACTGTCTCACGACGTTCTGAACCCAACTCACGTACCGCTTTAAATGGCGAACAGCCATACCCTTGGGACCTGCTCCAGCCCCAGGATGCGATGAGTCGACATCGAGGTGCCAAACAACCCCGTCGATATGGACTCTTGGGGGTCATCAGCCTGTTATCCCCGGCGTACCTTTTATCCGTTGAGCGATGGCCCTTCCACACGGGACCACCGGATCACTATGACCGACTTTCGTCTCTGCTCGACTTGTCAGTCTCGCAGTCAGGCTAGCTTATGCCATTGCACTCGACGACCGATTTCCGACCGGTCTGAGCTAACCATCGCGCGCCTCCGTTACTCTTTCGGAGGCGACCGCCCCAGTCAAACTACCCACCATACACTGTCCCGGATCCGGATAACGGACCGCGGTTAGACATCCACGAAGATAAGGGTGGTATTTCAAGGATGGCTCCACAAAGACTGGCGTCCCTGCTTCAAAGCCTACCACCTATCCTACACATGCCTTGGCGAATGCCAGTGTAAAGCTATAGTAAAGGTGCACGGGGTCTTTCCGTCTGACCGCAGGAACCCCGCATCTTCACGGGGAATTCAATTTCACTGAGTCTATGTTGGAGACAGCGGGGAAGTCGTTACGCCATTCGTGCAGGTCGGAACTTACCCGACAAGGAATTTCGCTACCTTAGGACCGTTATAGTTACGGCCGCCGTTTACTGGGGCTTCAGTTCAGAGCTTGCACCCCTCCCTTTAACCTTCCAGCACCGGGCAGGCGTCAGACCCTATACGTCGTATTGCTACTTCGCAGAGCCCTGTGTTTTTGATAAACAGTCGCTACCCCCTGGTCTGTGCCACCCCATCATACTTGCGTACAAAAGGGTCACGCTTCTTCCGAAGTTACGCGTGCAATTTGCCGAGTTCCTTCAACATAGTTCTCTCAAGCGCCTTGGTATACTCTACCTGACCACCTGTGTCGGTTTCGGGTACGGTCTATACGGTGGAGCTATTTCCTGGAACCTCTTCGCCGCCCAACCAATCCAATAAGGTTGAACAACACACGAGATCCGTCACTACCACCAGGCCCACGAATATTAACGTGGTTCCCATCGACTACGCGTGTCCGCCTCGTCTTAGGGGCCGGCTAACCCTGCTCAGATTAACTTTAAGCAGGAACCCTTGGTCTTTCGGCGAGGGAGTCTCTCACTCCCTTTATCGTTACTCATGTCAACATTCGCACTTCCGATATCTCCAGCAGCCCTCACGGGTCCGCCTTCACAGACTTACGGAACGCTCCGCTACCACACATCTTACGATGTATCCTCAGCTTCGGTGCATGGCTTTAGCCCCGTTACATTTTCGGCGCAAAGACCCTTATTTAGACCAGTGAGCTGTTACGCTTTCTTTAAATGATGGCTGCTTCTAAGCCAACATCCTGGTTGTTTTGGGATCCTCACATCCTTTCCCACTTAGCCATGACTTGGGGACCTTAGCTGGAGGTCAGGGTTGTTGCCCTTTTCACGACGGACGTTAGCACCCGCCGTGTGTCTGCCGACTAGTACTCCTCGGTATTCGGAGTTTGGTTAGGATCAGTAAGACGGTGAGTCCCCATAGCCCATCCAGTGCTCTACCCCCGAGGGTATTCGGTCGACGCTCTACCTAAATAGATTTCGCGGAGAACCAGCTATTTCCGAGTTTGATTGGCCTTTCACCCCTAGCCACAAGTCATCCCGAACTATTGCAACAGTTATGGGTTCGGCCCTCCAGTTGGTGTTACCCAACCTTCAGCCTGCTCATGGCTAGATCACTCGGTTTCGGGTCTAATGCAACTAACTCAATCGCCCTATTCAGACTCGCTTTCGCTGCGCCTACACCTACCGGCTTAAGCTTGCTAGTTACACTAAGTCGTTGACCCATTATACAAAAGGTACGCCGTCACCCTTGCGGGCTCCGACTGTTTGTAGGCATCCGGTTTCAGGTTCTATTTCACTCCCCTCGTCGGGGTGCTTTTCACCTTTCCCTCACGGTACTTGTTCGCTATCGGTCATGCACGAGTACTTAGGCTTGGAGAGTGGTCTCCCCATGTTCAGACAGGATTTCACGTGTCCCGCCCTACTCAAGGACAATGACTGTTCTACGCGTAAGGGGCTATCACCCTCTATGGCCGACTTTTCCAAATCGTTCCGCTTTATTCATCATTGCCACTGGCCTGGTCCGCGTTCGCTCGCCACTACTTGCGGAGTCTCGGTTGATGTCCTTTCCTGCAGGTACTTAGATGTTTCAGTTCCCTGCGTTCGCTTCTTACCCCTATGTATTCGAAAGTAAGATACCTTATCACAATGCTTGGAAACCCAGGCCGTTCGTTAAAACAGACTGGATTTTCCAAGCATTTAAGGTGGGTTGCCCCATTCGGAGATCCATGGATCAAAGCTTATTCGCAGCTCCCCACGGCTTTTCGCAGCGTATCACGTCCTTCTTCGCCTGTGCATGCCAAGGCATCCACCAAATGCCCTTAATTCACTTCTTCGTTCTCATTGTCTATGCTCATCCATAGCCGTTCCTTCGGAACGGCAATCCGATTACCTTTTACAACCAGATTATTTCCTGATGACATCGACGTGTCGGTACGGTCTTCTTTGAGGGCACGCCGGTGCACCTCGAAGCCATACCATTAAGACCAGCTTCTCGAGATATCATCCGGTGATGCGCGGTCAGGCAACACCAATCCAGCATCTTCATCAGAGGAACCGAAGTTCCAACAACAAAAATGCCTCGGACAAGCTTTCCTACCTACCTCCAATCCCTCCACCAATTCCGGCCGACTAAGCCATCTCATGGTTTCTCTGGGACTGGGCTCGGACGTTTCAAACCACAAGGGCTTAAAACACCTGGAAGCTTC
>NZ_JARWKW010000027.1:0-6326 GCF_047445855.1 Rhizobium sp. BR 250 | reverse complement strand
CATATCATACCAGTCCGGCCACAGCTCCCTGGCATGTACCGGTCCGGCAATGGTGCGCTTCGGAAGATCGTTGAGCAACATCGGAAGGATCCGTGCAGCCAGCGGCAAAAGATTGCGCCGGTTGATCACGCTTGGCAGGTTGTCGACAAACGTCTCGTTGGGGAATGCATTTGCGCACGAAATTTTAGGTAAAGTTCTGCTATTCTCAGAATCAGCCATGATCCAAGCTCCTGCTAGCTAGATTGTGGTTAGGCTGGACGAAGTGGTACCAACACTGAGTCCAGCCGATTACAGCTTCGGAGGTTACGAAATTAGATGTCAACGAGCAAGAAAAATCACAACAGTGTAGTGAAATGAATGGCGCTCAATGCAAACTTGCTCGTGTAGCGCTCGGATGGGGTGTCCGCGAACTGGCCGAAATCGCGGGCGTCTCGACGCAGACCGTATCGCGGCTTGAACGTGGTGACCTGCTCAAAGAAAACACGGTCGCGACGATCAAGTTGGTTTTTGAGGAAGCTGGAATTGAGTTTTTGCCAGAGAATGAAAACGGATATGGCATCTGGGTCAACAATCGCCGCTGACCAGGTAGTGAAACAACCGAACTAACGAGTACCGTCTCGCCCTTCAACTTTGCGGGACAAAGGCGTGCTAATTGCACAACAGTTCGATCGTATGTTCATCGAGCACAACGCCTTCGACTATTTCTCCCTCATCGAAGTGCGTCTGAAACCATCTGGCAATCTGGGAATTCTGGCCTACCACTCTGACAGCCCCGGTTCGATTGGCGCTCCGGTTGATCTTCGAAACGACTGTCGGATTACCGTCACTGAATTTGACCTGGATAGGTTCTCCTTCCTTTCCCAGAAATTTGCTGGCATGGGTGCCGGGGTTGAGGATTCCCATTTTATAATAAGTAGGTCCTAGCACGACAGAAAAAGACGCCAATATGCTGTCCGTCGTGCGTGAAGACAGATCGGCCTCGACGATAGCCGGAGCATCAAGCTCGGCTTCCTGTTCTTCCTCGCGTTCTGCGTCTTCCGAGATCGCACGACCTTTATCTTTTCCGTTCCAGGGCGGATCGAACTCACGGATCAGGCTGTCCTCCAGTCCGGCAGCCAGATTGATTTCAAAATCCAGATATTGGAGATGAGTTATCGGCGTAAAAACAAAGATGCGGACCATACCCCCATCCGCGATTGCCATTTTTATGTTGCGATGGCAACGCTGGTTCGTGGCTTGCGAGCCACCAGGACGACAATATCCGACGTAGCGCTTTCTGATTGAGCGGGCGGTCTTCCCAATGTAGAAAACTCGGTCTTCACGCACGAATGCGTAGAGCGCATTCGGTGCTTCCAGCAGAATTCGATTTGAGATGGCGTTCTCACCGTCGAGCTCGTAAGTGATGAAATCGTCTTTCAGCTGCCATTTCCCTACATCTACGAAACCGAGATTTAGGAGAACCTCAGCGTTTACCTGCGAGCTTGTCATGCACGTCCAACTCCTCTGGATTGACAACTTTTTGCTGAGAACAAACCGTCATGTCAACGCGATCTGGTTCGGGCAAAGCTGTTCAACAGAACAATGGGAGCCGTGTAACGATCAGCCGGCGTCGGCGCTAAAAACAGGATCCAATCGCCACGGAGAAACCATGCCGATACTTCAGGACATCTATCTCGCCTATGTCGACTGTCTCAACCGCCAGACCTTCGATGAACCCGGCACCTTCGTCGACGACGCTGTCGAACACAATGGCCGGCCGTTCGGCCTGTCGGGCTATCGAGACATGCTGGTCAAGGATTTTGCCGACATTCCCGACCTGCGGTTTGAGGCAGGGATCCTTGTCAGCGACGCGAACAGGATTGCCGCCCGGCTTCAGTTCGATTGCACCCCCAAAGCCACCTTCATGGGCCTTCCGGTCAATGGCAGGCGTGTGCAATTCTGCGAACATGTTTTCTACGAATTCGAGCACGCAAAAATCCGCAGGGTCTGGTCGGTGATCGACAAGGCCGCAATCGAGCGACAGATCGGCTGACAGCCAGCAAACGCTCAACTGTTCTCATCCGTGTGTTTCCTCTCTGAGCAGCTCCTCAAGCAGTTCGCGATCGGCATCACGAAGGGCCATCTGCGGCAATTGCCGCCGCAGCAAGCCCCGCAGCATCTGCGCGTCTGGCTCCTTTGCCGGTTGTTGCAGTTCGCTGATCATCCATGTGCCCAGCAGCATTTTCCGCCGCATCTCGAGCCGCCGTTCCTGCGCGGCAAGCCGGGCCATCAGCGTACGCTTGCGCGCCTCCAGTTCCTCGATGCGACGGGCAACCGGTTTACGCGCCATGACCGGCTTGCCCGCATGCTGTGGTGCCCTTCTTCTCCACCAGCTTCACCCTGAGCAGATGACCTCCCTCGCCACAACGCCTGACGTTTATGGCCGGGCAGGCATCAGCGAGATCACCAAGCCCGGTAAAACCGAAGTGACGCGGATCAAAACCCGGCTCATGCAGGGCAAGCCAGAGACCGACCTTTGCCAAAGGTGACCAGCCGTCCTCCTCGATACTGGCACAAACAGCCTCTTCCATCATCACCAGCATCTGCTGCCAGGCATCGACGGAAAGACCTGTTTCCCTGCCGGCGGTTTGTGTTGCTTCCGCTGCTGCGCCGACGGACAGCCACCGCATGTTTCCGGGTGGCCGCAGCCTGTCGAAACGGGTAAAGCTGCTGCAGGCAGCGATGAACGAAAACGGTGTCTGCCGGTCACCAAATCCATGCACATCGACACCCTCTTCACGGATGCGCACAGCCAGCCGGGTAAAATCGCCATCGCTCGAGACGATGCAGAAACCATCGAGCCGGTGTTGGTGCAGAAGATCCATCGCATCGATGATCATGGCGCCATCGGTGGCGTTCTTTCCCGGACAATTGGCAAACTGCTGCACCGGCCGGATGGCGTGATCGACAAGCCGGCTTTTCCAGCCCCTCAGGTTTGCTCCTGTCCAGTCGCCATAGATACGCCGGACGGTCGCATCGCCCAGCATCGCGATCACACCGAACAGTCCGTCCACCACCCTTGACGAGACATTGTCACCGTCGATCAGCACGGCGAGTTTGGATCTGTTCCGGTCTGTCCCGCCGCCGGTATTTTGTCGGGCACCCCTTGTCCCTGACCGTCGTTTCGTCTCCCTGAACCTGACCGCATCCATCGCCGTCTCCATTGCTCTCCTGTCATCGAGGCAAGGGTAACGAGGATCAATTTGCAGCGCATTCTGGTGAATTCACCATAGAGCCAGCCATCCCCCGACCCGCTAGACAGGAAACAACAAGGGCGCACTTACGAGTTGGCGCACCGGCGGCAGGCAAGACACCGAAGGGCTGAGGGGCGGTTGTTTCCGGTCACCCGGCTGCGGGATCGGGCGGAAACGGTTTTTCCGCCGGTCCGTTTTATCGGGAGACCGGCATGGCGATCTACCATTGCAGCGTAAAACCGGTTGGCCGCAGTGCCGGCAAAAGTGCCGTCGCCGCCATCGCCTATCGCACCGCCAGCAGGATCCTCAATCAACGCGATGGTCTCCTCCATGACTTCACCGCAAAGCAGGGTGTGGTTCACTCGGAGATCATCCTGCCCGACGGTGTCGATGCCCCATGGGCACTTGATCGTGCCTCGCTCTGGAATGCCGCGGAGTTTGCAGAGCGCCGCTGCGATGCCCGTGTCGCCCGAGAGTTCGAGATCGCGCTGCCGCATGAGCTGACCGATACTGAGCGACTGGCGCTGACCCGGGCCTTTGCCGGTGATCTCGCCAATCGTTTTGGTGCTGCCGTCGACTTCGCCATTCATGTGCCGCAGGGCAAAAGCGACGACCGCAATATCCATGCCCATGTCGTCATGACCACACGGGTGATTACCTCGACCGGCCTTGGAGAAAAGACCCTGATCGAGCGCGAGAACAGGTGGCTGATCGACAATGGCCTGCCGACCTCGCAGATGCAGATGAAGGCGGTGCGCGAGGCCCTTGCCGGTCTCGTCAACCGTCATCTGCTGCGTGCCGGTCTCGACCGCCGTGTCGATCATCGCTCGCATCTGTCCCGCGGTCTTGCCATCGAACCGACCGGCCATATGGGTGTGCATGCCGCGCAGATGAAAGAGCGTGGTGTCGATGTCTCGCGCTGCCGCATCGAGGATGATACGGCACGCCGAAACGCCGGGCTGATCCGCCGCCGTCCCGAACAGGTGCTTGCCCTCATTACTTCAGCTCAAAGCGTCTTTACCCGTCACGATATCGCAAAAACATTGAGCCGCTACATCACCGACACGGCTGCCTTCCACACTACCCTTGCCGCGGTCATGGCCTCACCGCAACTCGTCCTTCTTCAGCAGGAGCAGAAACACGAACCGGCCCGCTATTCCACCCGGGAGATGATCGAACTGGAACGACTGATGGCAGAAAGCGCGATCAGGATGGCGGCGCGATCAGCTCATGCTGTGAGAACGACAACGGTCACAAAGGCAATCGTCCGGCAGAACGAAGAACTCACAGGATCAGGTCTCGGTGACGAGCAGAAGAGAGCCGTGCTGCATGTCACCGGACCCGAACAGGTATCGGCGGTGACCGGCTTTGCCGGTGCCGGCAAGTCGACCATGCTGGCAGCAGCACGGCGGGCATGGGAGGCGGACGGTTATCGTGTTCACGGTGCCGCCCTTGCCGGCAAGGCGGCAGAGGGCCTGACGTCATCTTCGGGCATTGTTTCCCGCACGCTGGCCTCCTGGGAGCTTGGCTGGGAGAACGAAAAATCCATGCTCGGCCACAGGGACATTCTGGTCATCGACGAGGCCGGCATGATCGGCAGCCGGCAGCTTTGCCGCTTCGTCAGGGAGGTTGAGGCGCGTGGCGCCAAGCTGGTGCTGGTCGGTGATCACGAGCAGCTGCAGGCGATCGGTGCAGGCTCTCCCTTCCGGGCCATTACCGAACAAATCGGCGCCATCGAACTGACCGAAATCCGTCGCCAGAAACACGACTGGCAACAACAGGCCTCGCTCGCCCTTGCCACCCGTCGCACGGAGGAGGCTCTGCAAAAGTATGACGGGCAGAATGCCATCCGCCTTGCCGACGATCGCGCGTTGGCCTGTGCGGACCTCGTGCGCGATTATCTGAAGGACCGCCGGGACAATCCGCATCAGTCCCGCATTGCCCTTGCCCATCGCCGTGTCGATGTCCGCGCCATCAATGACGCCATCCGGAAAGGTCTGCAGGCCGACGGTGTTCTGGCAGAAGGCAGCAGCCAGTCCGTTACACAGGACGAAATATCTGGCGTCAGGAACAGTGTTCCGCAAACAGATGGCGAGATCATTTACCGGACCGTCAACGGAAAACGTACCTTTGCCGCCGGTGACCGCATCGTTCTGCTGCGGAATGATCGCGGGCTTGCTGTCAAAAACGGCATGTTGGGAACGGTGGAATCCGTCGAGCCGGACGCACTACAGGTACGGCTCGACGGATTATCGAGCGATCCGGAAACCGGCCGCAGGCTGACTATCCGCCCGAAAGATTACCATTCCTTCGATCATGGTTACGCCACCACCATTCACAAGGCGCAAGGCGTAACCGTCGACCGGTCCTTTGTCATGGCGTCGGCCACCATGGACCGGCATCTCACCTATGTCGCCATGACCCGCCATCGTCATCAGGCAATGCTTTATGCCGGACGTGACGAGTTCAAAAACATCAATGCGCTCACCGCCAGCATGAGCCGCTCTGGGCTGAAGGAGACCACCCTCGATTATACCGATGCCTTTGCCGAACGCCGCGGACTGAAGGAGCCACCGGGCGAAAATATCCGGCAGCAGCGGGCGATGAGACAAACCTCCTTGCAGCGGATGGTGGAAGGACAAGGACAAGGACAGCGCACGGAAGCAGATACGATGGCGCGGAGCGAGCTGCACCATCAACGCCAGCTCGTCGAGGTCCCCGCACCGCTCGTTCCCGCCATCACCCGCTACGACAAATCTGTCGACGAGATCGCCCGTGAGAAAGCGCGACCGGAACTGGAGCGGAGCATGGAGGTGGTGCGCAATGTCGCTCTTCGTGTCTATCACGATGCCTTCGCTGCATGCGACGCCATCAAGCCCCATATCCTCGATCCCGGCACCGATCCTGCCATTCTGGCAAGAGCCATCCGCGAGCGGCCAGACCAGTTCGGGGCGCTCCGCGGCAAGTCGGGCATCCTCGGTGACAACAGGGACAGAAAACAGGCGCTGCACTACGCCGGATCGGTTGCGACGCTTGTCGGGAACGCCGCCAGAAGCTGGCTACGGCATCTGGAAAACGAGCACCGCTCGGAAA
>NZ_JARWKW010000026.1:0-10666 GCF_047445855.1 Rhizobium sp. BR 250 | reverse complement strand
ATTATAATAACAATATCATGATATTGTTATTATAATCGATCGCCATCAATTTTCATCACCTTTTCAGCCCACTTCACAATCAGATTCCATCTCGGCTCCACCAATAAATAATCCCTCCTTCATGCAAAACCCATATAAAATCACGTGGTTACAAGTAACCCAAATTCCCTGTCCGTAAAACAAGCAGAATCCGCCAATTAAACTCCCTGCCTCCTGCAGCAATGGTTCGCTTACAATATTTATATGTTTTAGCGCCATTTCGACATAAATTATATGTCTGGCGGCGGCTATCCCCCGCCTCAAATCAATGGCACGCGGCGATCAATCATTCACTCCAGCTGTAAGTGGTAATTTATTTCAAACATAAAGTATAAAAATAAAAATATATGTATTAAGAAAACAAATATTGGCAAAATATTCCAGATATAAATACCCTGCAGCGACCGCCAATCCAACCCTACCGCTCATCAAACATCTCTTCAGTTTCCGCATGAGCGTCGACTGCTGTCCCAGATTCGTCCAGCACAGCGCAAACCATTGTCCGCTCCATTCCCCACGGGAAGTAGAGCCTGCGCTGCCTGCTGCGTTCGAGGCGGACAAGCGTGGCCAGCTACGCTTTTTTAAGGCCACCAATTCTCCTCCAACCTTGCAATAGTGTAGTTTATAGACTACGGTGCATCTCATGATCGAGCTAAAGCAGACGGCGGTTTTCGCCAAATGGGAAACCCGTCTAAGGGACAAACGAGCGAGGACTGTCATTGCGGCGCGATTGATGCGGCTGGCTGAAGGCTTGCCGGGGGACGTCGAGCCGGTTGGGGAAGGCGTCAGTGAATTGCGAATACACTATGGCCCCGGCTATCGCGTCTACTTTCAGAGACGGGGCAATGTTCTCATCGTGCTTTTATGCGGGGGCGACAAAGGATCGCAAGCCCGTGATATTGCCGCCGCGCATAAACTCGCCAGGGAATGGAGCGAAAAAGATGACTGAAAAACTGACCACCTATGATCCTGCTGCCGCTTTGGTCGATGATGAAGAAATCGCCGCGTTCATGGCCGACGCCTTCGAAACCGGCGATGCTGCCTATGTTGCAAAGGCGCTCGGCATCGTCGCGCGTGCTAAAGGCATGACCGAAATCTCGCGCAAAACAGGCCTGTCTCGCGAACAGCTTTATCGATCGTTCAGCGAGCGCGGTAACCCAACGCTCAAAACGACGTTGGCCGTTATGAGAGCACTCGGTGTTGACGTGACCGCCAAGGCCCATGCCGCGCAATAATACGGTGGTCCGCATACGCGGCGGCAGAAACAAGCTACTGACAAAGCTTCCGCTCGCCTGAGCCTTCCGCATCGAGCGGCAGGATCAAGCGCGAAAGGTTCCCCTTTGGAGCCCCATCACGCCGTTATCGCGTTCCTGAATGACGCCCTCGTCAGCACGGATTCAGGTTACTGATAAATCCGTCAAATCAAAAAATACGAAAATATATAATTTATAAAACGTAACCCACGAAACAATTCGCCTGTCTTCTACGAACACAAGAATATCGGGAAACTTCAAAGCTTTTCCAGCTTGGCAAGAAAAAAACGATCACTCCAAAGATCCGTGGATTTAAGCTCAGCTGGACGAAGAAACCGTCGAACATCCCCGGCAGCCTCTTTCCAGTCGATACGTTTGATCGTTTCTGAAAGAGCCACTTTCAGCCAGGCAGCATCTACATGGACAGTCTCATCTCCGGCCCATGGACCAGCCTGCATCAGCGCATTGCGCAAAAGGTCCAGATTCGGCGAGACGCTGCGGGACATATACCAGGAGAAGTCAAACCAATCACGCCCCTTGAGAAAACCACGGCATAGCAGAGCGTGTATCTTGAGCGCAAAATTGGAGGGCAAATCCTGATGGCGGACCTCACAATCAGCCGGAAAATCAAGGTAGGTAGTTGCCTCACCCGATCCCGCAGGCGGATTAACGTCAATCTCAAGCTTGATACGAATTGTCTTGGGTCTACCTCTTCCCGCAAATGACAGATCCAGCTGGCTCGCGATGGAATCATCCTTGATAACAGCCTGCCGGATCGCCGTATCCATCCGCACCTTGGGATGTGCCTCCAATTCCAGCCCGAACTGGCTGACAACATCCGTCAGAACCTTGAGATAAGGAGACCAGTTGAAACCCGTGTCGGGAGCCCGCAGAAGAAAATCGAGGTCCTCGGAAAAACGCGGCAGACCATGAAGAATGCGAAGGCTTGTGCCGCCTTGAAAAAGAGCCACATCGAAAAAATCGCCCCGCCACAAAGCGTAGAGTACGACCTCCTGCAGTATCTCCTTGACGGCATTCTCTTCCTCTATGGCACTCTCCGCCGCGTATTGCCGAAGCTTCTCCCGGATAATCTCAATCATGCCCTGACCTCGAGATCATGCAGACGCCTGGAAGGCATCAGGGCGCCTTCCAGCGCCCGGAGAAAGGCATTCGCAGCCTTGTGCTTGTACACCGGCTTCAATGCCGTAAAATCCGTACGTCGCAATCCGAAAAGGGCATCTTCCTCGATCCTCATACCAATCGTCAGCCATTCAAGCCCGCTCCACTCCACCTTGCGAAGCGCTACCAGATCCATAAGTGCCCGAAGAGGTCGGGCAACGAACGCAATCGAGCCGTTGAGCGGAACACGGTCAACACTCGTCATGAACCGATAATCGTTGATCGCCAGAGGATGATAGCTGAAGGTCCCGAACCCGGGCGTCGAAAAATCCTGGCTTTTGCGTCCGGGTGAAACACTGGCGGTAACAAACACCGCCTCCGGAATCCATCCATGGAACGACAGTGCTGTTTCGAAAGAGATATAGCTGCCCGGCACGAGGTTTTGGGCGACGGCAAACGGATGAACCGGGTCACCTCGATAGCGTCGCGCCAGCACATAACAACCACGCTTCAGGCGGATGAGGGACCCGTCTTTCAAAGCGCGGTTGACAAGGCCATAACGGCGCGCGTCACTGCCGCCCAGCAACTCGGCGAGTTGCCGGTCATTCAGAAAACGATCAGCCAATCCGGCTGCAGAAATCTGGTCCACCAACGAAGACATAATTCTTGATACTTCCAATTTGTGAAAGTTTCAAGAATTTTTATAATTTTGCTACAGGTGCCGGAACCCGTTCCCGCCAGCACGCACCTGTTCAAGTATCGAGTGTTTTATGGCAAGGGTGGCAGGCGTATCGTCGGTTTCGACACGAACGCGGCAAAGGCGATCATCGTCATCTCGACGGCGCCGAGAGCATCCTTACCTGTTCACAACGACCAGTGCCCTCCTGTCCGATTTTCGGAAGGAGATAATCAAGAGGAGGCAGAAACCATGAGAGAAGCCTTGATACAAATCAGAGCAGACAGTGAGGTTGCCCTCGATGAAGCTTTTGACAGGGCAACCAGCGCCATGCGCTCAGGTAATCCCTCAGAGCCCGTGGCAGTCTTCACCTTCTCGTCGCCTGTACAGCTTTTTTCCATCATCACCCCCAAAAGGTGGGAATTGATTGAACATCTTCAGAAGATCGGCCCATCCAGCATACGCGGACTTGCCCGATCCGTCGAACGCGACGTCAAGCGTGTACATGAGGATGTGTCAGCGTTGTCGGATTGGGGTATCTTCGAACAAACCGAAGACGGAAAGGTTCACGTACCCTACGACGTGATCCACGCGAATTTCGACCTCGAAGCGACAGCCTGATCAGAGCGCTGATTGCTGCGCTCACCTCCACAAAACGGATAAAGGCGCGGCGGCTAACCTCTCGCCGAAGGGCACGAGATCAGAGCTGTCGTAAAGCACAACGCCATAGGAAAACCGATCCTTACACGCTTCGGCCAAGGTCCGCAGTCCAGCAAAATCGCTCGATTTCACCGTCGCGGACGCCTTGACCTCGATCCCGACGATCATGCCGTCGTCCCGTTCCAGGACGATATCCACCTCATGCATTTGTTGGTCACGAAAATGATATGGTGTCAGCCGCAGGTCGGACGCAGTCATGAGCTTCAGGACCTCGGCGAACACGAAGCTCTCCAGAAGCGCACCAAATACACCGCGGTCCGCCTTCACCCGATCAACGGTTAACCCACGCGCCGTAGCGAGGAGGCCGGAGTCGAGGAAATGCAGCTTCGGCGTTTTGGCGATCCGCTTCAGCACGTTCGTATACCAGGGTTGCAATGTCGAGACGAGAAAGACCTGCTCCAGTAGCGCGACATAGCGCTGTCCCGTTTTGTGACTGACGTTAATGCTGGAGCCGAACTGCGAATAATTGACCAATTGCCCGGAATGCTCCGCAAGCAGTCGAACGAATTTTGGCAGCTCGGTCAGCTTCTCGATCTCGGCAATGTCTCTGAGGTCGCGTGTCAGAACCGACGTCAGATACGATCTGGCCCAATCCTGCCGTCGCCGTTCGCTCTCACGGCTGATCGCCTCGGGAAAACCGCCAAACAGCACAAGTTTGACAAGATCATCACCGACAATCGCCTCACGGTCCCCATGCAGTTTCCCTGCAAACAGGCGCTCAAGGAAATTCGGCGCCTGGCCTGTTATTTCCGCGCGAGCCAGAGGGAGCATCCGAATGGTTTCCATCCGGCCCGCCAGACTGTCCGCAACCCGCGGCAACGTAAGCACATTCGCAGACCCGGTCAGGAGGAAACGGCCGGGCCGATAGTCTTCGTCAACCGTCTTCTTGATTGCCAGCAACAGATCAGGCGCGCGCTGAATCTCATCGATGATGGCACGATCGAGACCGCGAATGAAACCAACCGGATCGGACCGCGCGGCATCAAGCACCGTCTGGTCATCGAGTGTGATATAGCTCCGCCCAGCCTCACCCATCTTCCGCACAAGGGTGGTCTTGCCCGCCCGGCGTGGCCCCACGATCAGGACCACCGGGGTGTCTGAAAGGGCCTCCACCACCCGATTCTCAACCAGACGCTCAAACATATCCGTTTCCAATTCCTTGCCGATTGGAATTATCAATCATGATAATTGGAAGTCAATGCCTCACCAATTGGTAATGGAAGAGCTGAAATCAGCCATCCGTCGCGTCAGATCGGCTCGAGAACAACCGCAGCGACGCATGCGACAACAAACCCTGCCGCATTCAGGCATGCACATCATGTCCTCGCTCAGAACACGAGGGCAAAGTGCCAGATCGGCGCTCACGAAAATCGATCTAAATCCGCCGCTATGCCTGTCCGCGACTTACTGAAATCGCTGTCCCGTACTTACTGAAATCGGTGTCCGGGACTTCGTGAAACCCGCACTCCAAGAGCCGGGACACCTGGCTCTTGGAGATGCCCTACATGCCCATCGCCTTGACGAAGTCACGACGGATCGGGTCGAGACGCCCTGGATACAGGCCTCCTGGATCACCGCCGTCAGAGCCTTCTCGGCCATGTGGCGCGGTTCGGCCCATGGGTTTTGATCAATGAGGGTTCCCTTTTGGAGCCCCGTCACGCCGTTATAAGGAACACAACCTTTCCTTATAACAGTGCTTTATCTGAACGGAAGCCGGTGCGGAAAGCGTTGAAATTACCGGCCATCACTAAGCGATAACCTCATAGAAACAATCATGACAGTTCAGTTAGGGAGGCCCAGAGATCATGACAATCAGCAAATCCCCCGCGATCCATCCGGGCGAAATCCTGCGGGAACTCTATCTTGAACCACTGGATATGTCGCCATATGCCCTCGCAAGGCACCTCAACATTCCCGGAACACGCATAGAGCGGATTGTAACGGAAAAGCTCGGCATTACCGCTGACACTGCGCTGCGACTGGCAAAATTCTTCAAGACCACCCCTGAATACTGGCTGAATTTGCAAAACGCCTTCGACATCAAAAACGCCGTAGCCGTACTGGAGGCCGACCTTGCCAACATCAAGGAACTGGAAGCCGCATAATTTTCACCTCGCCACCACAAGTGGCGCTCACTCGCTGAAGTATGTCCACTGTTCGATTGTCGGAAAGAGATAATCAAGAGGAGGCAGAAACCATGAGAGAAGCCTTGATACAAATCAGAGCAGACAGTGAGGCTGCCCTCGATGAAGCTTTTGACAGGGCAACCAGCGCCATGCGCTCAGGTAATCCCTCAGAGCCCGTGGCAGTCTTCACCTTCTCGTCGCCTGCACAGCTTTTTTCTGTCATCACCCCCAAAAGGTGGGAGTTGATTGAACATCTCCAGAAGATCGGCCCATCCAGCATACGCGGACTTGCCCGATCCGTCGGACGTGACGTCAAGCGTGTACATGAGGATGTGTCCGCGTTGTCGGATTGGGGTATCTTCGAACAAACCGAAGACGGAAAGGTTCACGTACCCTACGACGTGATCCACGCGAATTTCGACCTCAGAGCGGCAGCCTGACAGGGACCATAACGCAAACCATCACCACCACTTCCAACCCTCGATTTTACCGCGGGAAGCCTCTCGGCTCCACAGATAAGGAAAGCGGATTATGACTGCGGTCTCGATCTCATCGAAACCGCTCATCGAACTGACTCTTCAGTTTCCGCATAGGCGTGTATCGGCTTCAATGCCGTGAAAATCCAGTCGCAAAATGTAATCTGCAAAACGGCCAAACGTCTTGCAAAAAATTCGCTATATGCTATTGGTTTTTGATGAAAAGGATAGCTTATAGCAAATCTTCTCTAAAGGTCCTCCGCCGGCTCCCAACGAACGAGTCCACGCGGATCACAGCCAAAATAGAGCAATATGCAAGCGATCCAAAATCTCTTGCCAACAATGTAAAAACACTGACTGGCTCACAATTCATTCGTTTACGCGTTGCCGACTGGCGCATCATTATGGACGACCAGGGAAATGTGCTGGAAGTCATAAAAATCGGGGCACGCGGCAGTATCTACGAATAGGAGGCAAATGATGCAAACCATAACCACTCCAAATGGGGAAACGCTCATTGTCCTTCCCCTGTCTGAATATGAAAGCCTTGTGGACAGGGCTGACGTCGCATCTGCTGAGAAGATCAAGACTGATATCGCCGCCGGGCATGACGAACTCGTTCCTGCCGTTGTCGTCAATCGTCTTCTTTCCGGCGACAACGCCGTAAAAGTCTGGCGCGAGCATCGAAGAATGACCGCCAAAGACCTCGCAACTAAAGTCTCGATAAGTGCGCCCTATCTGTCAGAGATTGAAAGCGGCAAAAAAGCCGGAAGCCTCACCGTCCTGCGAAAAATCGCTCAGACACTCAACGTCGATATAGACGACCTGGCGTGAGCATTGCATCGCTATCAGGCCGAGCAATTCTCACGCCAATGACACTTGACTCCCCTCGGCAACTGCCGGTCATTCCAAAAATGATCAGCCAATCCGGATGAAGAGGTCCGGTCTATCAACGATAGACATAATTCCTGACACTTCCAATTTCTGAAAGTTTCAGGAACTTTCCACGTTTATGGCATCCGGCCTGCGGAAATCCGATCCATCCAAACATGAACCTTTAAGCCAGCCGATTACCATTCAGGAACTTGTCGAGTTCAGCGGTCCGGGATCCGGATAACTGAACGTTCTCAGCAAACTCAGGCCATCGGTCTACGGCCGCTCTAGCCTGTTCTATAACTTCCCGGGCATCCTGATCCGAAATCGAGGCCCCTTTTGGAGACTGCCAGAAGATGAGACATGCCGGGTTTCTGCATTCGCCGGCTATTGCCGCGCTGTGCTCTCCACGTGGTCCCGACAAGAAAGTAAGATCACGCGCGGTCGGAACGGCGACGGCATCCGGCGTGGAGACATAGCGGCTTGCAGGATCAGGGACACTCAAACCTTGAATGCCAATGAATTTGACGCTATATTGCGTCAATATCCTCGTTTAATCAAAGGAGGCGCTCATGGCTCTCACACAATATGCTGACAAAGGGCTTTTCGCGCCAGGAAAAATCGCTGACGTTCTTCATACAACAAGCGACGATATCGCTCGCAGTGCGGGGTTGGGCAAAGATGCCGTACAGCGCAAGGAACGCATCAAGTCAGACAAAACCCAACGGCGACTGCGCGAAATGATCGAAGTCATCAACAAGGTTGAGGCCCGTTTCGGGTCCGCGCTCATGGCATATGCATGGTATCGCTCACAGCCTCTCTCGGGCTTTTCTGGCCACACAGCAATGCAGCTTGTTCGAGACGGGCGCGCTCACGAAGTACTCGAATACATCGACGCGATCGATGCTGGCGTGCATGCCTGACTACCTGAGGCACTACCAGGGCAAGCTCTACCGGGCGCTTAATCCCGTTTACGCCCGTGAGCCGCTCTCCGGACGAGGAGCCGAGCTTTACGGCGGCAGATTCAATCCAAAAGGTATGCCTGCCCTCTACACGTCAGTGACAGTCCTCACGGCACTGAAGGAAGCAAATCAGGCGGGCAGCTTACAGCCCACAACTCTCGTCTCCTGCGATGCGGACATTACACCGCTGTTTGACACGCGCGATGGCGCCCTGCTTCATGATCATGGTATTGAAGCTCAAACTCTCGGCACCGCGACCTGGCGAGACGACATGAATCTCTTCGGTGAAGCACCCACACAAGGTCTTGCCCGGGTTCTGAAAAACGAGGGCTTTTGCGGTTTGATCGTCAGGAGCTTTGCTCCGGGGGCGACTGATACCGACCTCAACATCGTTCTCTGGACATGGGGAGACACTCTCCCGCATCAGTTGATCCTGATCGATGATGAGCAGCGCCTGTCACGCTGAACAGGTCTGGAAACCGGTGTTGCAATCTCCGCAGCCGGCAAGAGGGCATCTGAAACGCCCCATTGTAATGGGTCAATCAGTCGGACACCCGTCGTAAATGCCCGCCAGAATGGGTCAATATATCCGACCTGACACCCGCACTGCGAGACGGCGAACACCAGGCCCGGCTTGCCGCTGTATTCGATGGCAGGAGCGAAGATGGCGGCGCGGAAACCAGCCTGGCGCCGCCTGCCCCGTTCTATGGCGTTGGCACGTTCCGCCGTCCGAGTGCAAAAAGCGTAAATCCATTACTTCCAGAACCTCCCTCAACACTATGATAAAAATACGAATAATTCAGAAACTTCTCAGTGGAAAAGCGCGCCTCGGTGTCCGCGCGCCGTGATGCATCGGCGTCACAGCCTGACGTCAACTTTGGCACCTGAAGTTCACCTCGAAGGTCTTCCATTGACGCCCGTCAGCCGACCCGGCAACCTCATGCCATGACCCTGACCAACAGTTTCATTGCCGAACTTGTCCACGACGCCAACAGGCTTGATCACCTCGACGACTATCAGAAGCGGCGTATGCTCGAACGGGCCGTCACAACAATCCGCGACATGCGCGAAACAATCGGTATTCCATCAGGACCCGGCCGTGACAGTCTCCTCGACATCCACACCGTTGCCCTCTCCGTCGAACGCGGATGGCGCAGCAATGAAGATATCCGGAACGCCCTGCTGCAGGCAGCCGGCATGATACGCGACCTGCATATCGTCCTCGACAGCAAAACCGAAATCAGCCTCGTCAAGCCAGCCAGTTGAGGGTCGACGCCATCTTCCGGCGGCCAAATGCCAGATCATACCGGCAACATTCAGCCTGCAAATATCAGGGTTTCGTTAACCATATCGAACCACCCTTCCCTCACAGCAACGATGGAGGTTGGCTATGGCTTACGACTGGAATCGCAATGAACGCGACGGCAGGTTCGATGAACTGGCGGCGGCTCTGATATTTTTCACTGTCGTCACCCTGCTTCTGGCATCCGCCTGTCTGGTGACGAGCCTTGCCGCATAGGCAGGGTGTATTTCGCTGTCTGGCCGTCGCGGGGCGCTGAAGGCCCGGCGACGATGTTTTTATCACAGACCGCTGCCGCGCCCTCTCAGCCTGCTCCAGCCTCGTTCAGACGGCGATCCTGTCCGTTTCCTCCTGAAACCGTCTCGCGCGCGTCTTCGGCCTCAGCAAACGGATACGCGATTGCGGTTCGATCACAGACCAGTGCGGCTGGATCAGTTCACGCAGCATCTTGCGCAGTTGCGGCCACGGGGTCTCCTCGTTGCGAAGCTCCGGATCATACATCACCAGCATGCAGTGAAGCTTGGCGGCAATGTCGTGGATGTAATAGGGCTGCAGCGAAATCAGGACACGCCCGGCAATGCCCTCGAACCGGGCGAGATCCTGCGCCTTTACAAGGCTTGCGCTGTAGCCGATACGGCGGTCTGCCGCTTTCCATGCCCGTCTCAGTCTCAGCAACTCCAGACGCGCGCTCTCGGCGGCGTCAGCACCAATCTGCGGCGCCAGCTCCCTGATCTCCTCGAAGGAGGACACAGTCCCGGGTGATGAACCACCATCATCGACGGCAATCACCACGGACGGACGACCGCCGGTCTCTTCCAGCAGTCGCGCTTCAAGCTCCCGGCATTCGCGCTCGGCAGCAAGGCGCTGCCGGTACATATCATACCAGTCCGGCCACAGCTCCCTGGCATGTACCGGTCCGGCAATGGTGCGCTTCGGAAGATCGTTGAGCAACATCGGAAGGATCCGTGCAGCCAGCGGCAAAAGATTGCGCCGGTTGATCACGCTTGGCAGGTTGTCGACAAACGTCTCGTTGGGGAATGCATTTGCGCACGAAATTTTAGGTAAAGTTCTGCTATTCTCAGAATCAGCCATGATCCAAGCTCCTGCTAGCTAGATTGTGGT
>NZ_JARWKW010000025.1:0-22017 GCF_047445855.1 Rhizobium sp. BR 250 | reverse complement strand
GGATCGTACCATCGATCTCGGCGATGATGGCGTGATCCTTCGGACGGCGGGCTTCGAACAGTTCCGCAACGCGCGGCAGACCACCGGTGATGTCCTTCGTCTTGGCGCTTTCCAGCGGCGAACGTGCAAGCACGTCACCCTGGGAGACCTTGGAACCCGGCTCGACCGACAGAATGGCGTCGACCGAAAGCTGGAAGCGGGCTTCGCCACCACGGGCAAGCTTCGCCACAGCACCGGAAGCGTCCTTGATGACGATCGCGGGCTTCAAGTCCGAACCGCGCGGCGTCGAACGCCAGTCAATGACCTGACGCTTGGTGATGCCGGTGGATTCGTCGGTTGCTTCCAGAACGGAGAGACCGTCGACGAGGTCTTCGAAGTGAACGGTACCTTCCACTTCCGTCATCATCGGACGGGTGTAGGGGTCCCACTCTGCAAGACGCTGGCCACGCTTAACCTTGTCGCCATCATCCACGAAGATCTTCGAACCATAGGCCACACGCTGCGTGGAACGTTCCGCGCCACGCTCATCCAGGATCGTAACGGACATGTTACGGCCCATGGCGATGAGAACGCCTTCGGAGTTCCGCAGAATGTTGCGGTTCTTGATCTGGATCGTGCCTTCATACGATGCTTCGAGGAACGACTGGTCGACCACGTTCGCCGTACCACCAAGGTGGAACGTACGCATGGTAAGCTGCGTGCCCGGTTCACCGATCGACTGTGCGGCGATGACGCCGACCGCTTCGCCCATATTGACAGGCGTACCGCGTGCAAGGTCACGACCGTAGCAGACGCCGCAGACACCGATCTGCACTTCGCAGGTCAGAGCCGAACGGATGCGGACGGACTGGATACCAGCCTTCTCGATGGTAGCAACGTCGGCTTCGTCGATCAGCGTTCCAGCCTTGACGATGTTCTCGCCAGTGACCGGATTGTCGATATCGTCCAGAGCCGTACGGCCGAGGATACGTGCGCCGAGCGAGGCAACGACCTGACCGGCATCGACGATGGCGGTCATGGTGAGGCCCTTGTCGGTGCCGCAATCCCTGGAGTTGACGATGCAATCCTGCGCGACGTCGACGAGACGACGGGTCAGGTAACCCGAGTTCGCGGTCTTCAGGGCGGTGTCTGCGAGACCCTTACGGGCACCGTGGGTCGAGTTGAAGTACTCGTTAACGGTCAGGCCTTCCTTGAAGTTCGAGATGATCGGCGTCTCGATGATTTCACCCGACGGCTTCGCCATCAGGCCGCGCATGCCGCCCAGCTGACGCATCTGGTTCGGAGAACCACGAGCGCCCGAGTGGGACATCATGTAGATGGAGTTCATCGGCTTCTGGCGGCCCGTTTCCGGATCGAACTCGACAGCCTTGATGCGTGCCATCATTTCTTCGGCGACCTTCTCGGTTGCCTTGCCCCAGGCGTCGACAACCTTGTTGTACTTTTCGCCCTGGGTGATGAGACCATCATTATACTGCTGTTCGTATTCCTTCACGAGAGCTTCGGTGTCGCCGACGATCTTCACCTTGCTGTCCGGAATGACCATGTCGTCCTTGCCGAACGAAATGCCGGCGCGGCAGGCATGGGCAAAGCCGAGCTGCATGATGCGGTCGCAGAAGATGACCGTGTCTTTCTGGCCGCAATGACGGTAGACCGTGTCGATCATCTTGGAGATGTTCTTCTTGGTCATTTCCTGGTTGCAGACGTCGAAAGGCACGTTGACGTTCTTCGGCAGAAGTTCGCCGATGAGCATACGGCCGGGGGTCGTCTCATGGATCTTCGAAACCGGCTTGCCATCGGCATCCACGGTCTTGAAGCGGCCACGGATCTTGGCATGCAGCGTCACGACCTTGTTTTCAAGCGCGTGATGCAGCTCACCGATGTCGGAGAAGGCCATGCCTTCGCCCGGCTCGTTCTGGTTCATGATCGACAGGTAATACAGGCCAAGAACCATGTCCTGCGAAGGAACGATGATCGGATGACCGTTCGCCGGATGCAGGATGTTGTTGGTCGACATCATCAGCACGCGTGCTTCCAGCTGGGCTTCCAGCGAAAGCGGAACGTGAACAGCCATCTGGTCACCGTCGAAGTCGGCGTTGAAGGCCGTGCAGACGAGCGGGTGCAGCTGGATGGCCTTGCCTTCGACCAGCATCGGTTCGAAAGCCTGGATACCCAGACGGTGCAGCGTCGGTGCGCGGTTCAGGAGAACCGGATGCTCGCGGATGACCTCGTCGAGGATATCCCAGACTTCCGGCTTTTCCTTTTCAACCAGCTTCTTGGCCTGCTTGACGGTCGAGGAGTAACCCTTGGCGTCGAGACGGGCGTAGATGAACGGCTTGAACAGTTCGAGCGCCATCTTCTTCGGCAGGCCGCACTGGTGCAGCTTCAGTTCCGGACCGGTCACGATGACCGAACGACCGGAATAGTCGACGCGCTTGCCGAGAAGGTTCTGGCGGAAGCGGCCCTGCTTGCCCTTGAGCATGTCGGAGAGCGACTTCAGCGGGCGCTTGTTGGCACCCGTGATGACGCGACCGCGACGGCCGTTGTCGAACAGCGCATCGACGGATTCCTGCAGCATACGCTTTTCGTTGCGGATGATGATGCCAGGTGCGCGAAGCTCGATCAGGCGCTTCAGACGGTTGTTACGGTTGATGACGCGGCGATAGAGATCGTTGAGGTCGGACGTCGCAAAACGGCCGCCATCCAGCGGAACCAGCGGACGCAGGTCCGGCGGAATGACCGGAACGACCTTCATGATCATCCATTCCGGACGGTTGCCGCTCTCCATGAAGTTCTCGACGATCTTCAGGCGCTTCATCAGCTTCTTCTGCTTGAGATCAGAGGTGGTCTCAGCAAGTTCGGCACGCAGGTCGCCGGCGATCTTTTCGAGGTTCATCGAAGCCAGCATCTCATAGATGGCTTCAGCACCGATCATGGCGGTGAACTGGTCTTCGCCGAACTCGTCGACGGCGATCATGTACTCTTCTTCAGACAGAAGCTGGTTCTGCTTCAGCGAAGTGAGGCCAGGCTCGGTGACGATGTAGTTCTCGAAATAGAGAACGCGCTCGACATCCTTCAGCGTCATGTCGAGCAGGGTCGAGATACGCGAAGGAAGCGACTTCAGGAACCAGATATGGGCAACCGGCGCTGCGAGCTCGATATGGCCCATGCGCTCACGGCGAACGCGCGACAGCGTGACTTCGACGCCGCACTTTTCGCAGATGATGCCCTTGTACTTCATGCGCTTGTACTTGCCGCACAGGCACTCGTAATCCTTGATCGGTCCGAAGATACGCGCGCAGAAGAGACCGTCACGTTCCGGCTTGAACGTACGGTAGTTGATGGTTTCCGGCTTCTTGATCTCGCCGTAGGACCACGACAGGATTTTTTCCGGCGAAGCGATCGAAATCCGGATGGAATCGAAATGCTGCGCAGGCACCTGAGGATTGAAAAGATTCATGACCTCTTGGTTCATGCCTTGTCTCCTTGAGAGGCTAGCTGCTGCCCCTGTTTGCATCCGGACCGGCTTCTTCCCGGGTCGCCGTCCAGAGCTTTAAATACGGATTAACCGCACAATGCGGCGAAAGTGTCCCTCGGCAACCGGAGGCTGACGGGGAACCGGCAGGCGCCCTTGAAGGCGCCCGCCTCTCTCATTTTATTCCGCCGCGTCGGGCAGCTGGTCTTCGGACTGGTTCTCGATCTTCGAGTTTTCCAGCTCGACCGAAAGACCAAGCGACCGCATTTCCTTGACGAGAACGTTGAAGCTCTCCGGAATACCGGCTTCGAAGGTGTCGTCGCCACGGACGATCGCTTCGTAAACCTTGGTGCGGCCCGCCACGTCGTCCGACTTGACGGTGAGCATTTCCTGCAGCGTGTAAGCCGCGCCGTATGCTTCCAGAGCCCAGACTTCCATTTCCCCGAAGCGCTGTCCGCCGAACTGCGCCTTGCCGCCCAGCGGCTGCTGGGTAACGAGCGAGTAAGGACCGATCGAGCGAGCGTGGATCTTGTCGTCGACAAGGTGGTTCAGCTTGATCATGTACATGTAGCCGACGGTGACCTTGCGGTCGAACGGCTCACCGGTACGGCCGTCATAAAGAACGGACTGACCGGATTCATGCAGACCTGCCTTCTTCAGCATCGCGGCAACGTCGGGCTCATGCGCACCGTCGAAGACCGGGGTCGCGATGGAAACACCGCGCTTGGCTTCTTCGGCAAGCTTGACCAGAGATTCGTCGTCGAAGCGCTGGACCTCGTCATGCGATTCACTCGCATAGATTTCGGTCAGTTCGCTGCGAAGCTCGCTGATGTCCATCGTCTTGCGATACTCTTCGAGCATCTCGCCGATCTTCTTGCCCATGCCTGCGCATGCCCATGCGAGGTGGGTTTCGAGGATCTGGCCGACGTTCATGCGCGAAGGCACGCCGAGCGGGTTCAAGCAGATGTCGACATGCGTGCCGTCTTCGAGGAACGGCATGTCCTCGACCGGAACGATACGCGAGACGACGCCCTTGTTACCGTGACGGCCGGCCATCTTGTCGCCCGGCTGGATCTTGCGCTTCACAGCGACAAAGACCTTGACCATCTTCATGACGCCCGGAGGCATTTCATCGCCGCGCTGGACCTTTTCGACCTTGTCCATGAAGCGCTGCTCAAGGCGCGACTTGGATTCGTCGTACTGGCCGCGAAGCGCTTCGATTTCGGACTGGGCCTTCTCGTCCTCGACCGCGAACATCCACCACTGCGAGCGGGGATATTCGGAAACGACGGCGTTGGAAAGCTCCACACCCTTCTTGAAGCCCTTCGGACCGGCGATGGAAACCTGGCCACGCAGCATGTCGATCAGACGGCCGTAAACGTTACGGTCGAGGATCGCCTGCTCGTCGTCACGGTCCTTTGCCAGACGTTCGATCTCTTCGCGCTCGATAGCCATCGCGCGCTCGTCCTTCTCCACACCGTGACGGTTGAAGACGCGGACTTCCACGACCGTACCGAACGTGCCCGGAGGCATGCGCATGGAGGTGTCGCGAACGTCGGAAGCCTTTTCACCGAAGATGGCGCGCAGAAGCTTTTCTTCCGGCGTCATCGGGCTTTCGCCCTTCGGCGTGATCTTGCCGACGAGGATATCGCCCGGCTGAACTTCCGCACCGATGTAAACGATACCGGCTTCGTCGAGGTTCTTCAGTGCTTCTTCCGAAACGTTCGGAATGTCGCGCGTGATTTCTTCCGGACCAAGCTTCGTGTCACGCGCCATCACTTCGAATTCTTCGATGTGGATGGAGGTGAACACGTCGTCGGAAACGATACGCTCCGACATCAGGATCGAGTCTTCGTAGTTGTAGCCGTTCCAGGGCATGAACGCGACGAGCGCGTTGCGGCCGAGAGCCAGGTCACCGAGGTCGGTCGACGGACCGTCCGCGATAATATCACCCTTGGAGATGATGTCGCCAACGGACACCAGCGGACGCTGGTTGACGCAGGTATTCTGGTTCGAACGCTGGAACTTCTGCAGACGGTAGATGTCAACACCGGACTTGCCGGCATCGAGGTCTTCCGTGGCGCGGATAACGATACGGGTCGCATCCACCTGATCGACAACACCGCCACGACGGGCTGCAATGGCAGCGCCGGAGTCACGGGCAACGATCGGCTCCATGCCGGTACCGACGAACGGTGCCTCGGCGCGCAGAAGCGGAACGGCCTGACGCTGCATGTTCGAGCCCATGAGAGCGCGGTTGGCGTCGTCGTTTTCCAGGAACGGAATGAGAGCCGCTGCAACCGAAACGAGCTGCTTCGGCGAAACGTCCATCAGGTTGATGTTGTCACGCGGTGCAAGCATAACTTCGCCCGAGTGACGGCAGACGACGAACTCTTCAACGAAGGCGCCTTCGGCATCGAGCTCGGCATTGGCCTGCGCGACGTAATACTTGGCCTCTTCCATGGCGGAGAGGTAGATCACGTCGTTGGTAACCTTGCCATCGGTGATCTTGCGGTACGGGCTTTCGATGAAGCCGTACTTGTTGACGCGGGCAAAGGTTGCAAGCGAGTTGATCAGACCGATGTTCGGGCCTTCCGGCGTTTCGATCGGGCAAATACGGCCGTAATGGGTCGGGTGAACGTCGCGGACTTCGAAGCCGGCGCGCTCGCGGGTCAGACCACCCGGTCCAAGAGCCGAAAGACGGCGCTTGTGGGTGATTTCCGAAAGCGGGTTCACCTGGTCCATGAACTGCGACAGCTGCGAGGAACCGAAGAATTCGCGAACGGCGGCAGCAGCCGGCTTCGCGTTGATCAGGTCCTGCGGCATCACGGTGTCGATTTCGATCGAGGACATACGTTCCTTGATCGCACGCTCCATGCGCAGAAGGCCGAGACGATACTGGTTTTCCATCAGCTCGCCGACAGAACGAACACGGCGGTTGCCGAGGTTGTCGATGTCGTCGATTTCGCCCTTGCCGTCACGCAGTTCGACCAGCATCTTGACGACGGCGAGGATGTCTTCCTTGCGCAGCGTGCGCACGGTGTCTTCCGCGTCGAGGTCGAGGCGCATGTTCATCTTCACGCGGCCAACGGCCGACAGGTCATAACGCTCCGCATCGAAGAACAGCGAGTTGAACATCGCTTCCGCCGATTCCATGGTCGGCGGCTCACCCGGACGCATGACGCGGTAGATGTCGAACAGGGCTTCCTGGCGGTTCTCGTTCTTGTCGGCAGACAGCGTATTGCGGATATAGGCGCCAACATTGACGTGGTCGATGTTGAGAACCGGAATCTCGTCGAAGCCGGACTGCAGGATGAGGCCGAGGGTCTTCTCGTCGATTTCGTCGCCGGCTTCGAGATAGATTTCACCCGTCTCGTAGTTGACGATGTCTTCGGCGAGGAAGTTGCCATAGAGGTCCTCGTCAGTCGCCTTAAGTGCCTTGAGGCCCTTTTCGGTCAGCTGGCGGATGAGGCGCGGGGTCAGCTTCTTGCCACCTTCGACAACGACTTCGCCGGTATCGGCGTCGATCATGTCGGTGATGACCTTGGCATTCTTCAGCGTCTCAGGCTGGAACGGAATGCGCCAGCCATCGCCGGAGCGCTCGTAGGAAGCCTTGGTATAGAAGGTCGACAGAATGTCTTCGCCATCCATGCCAAGCGCCATCAGCAGCGAGGTCACGGGCAGCTTGCGGCGACGGTCGATACGCGCATAGACGATGTCCTTGGCGTCGAACTCGATGTCGAGCCAGGAACCGCGATACGGAATGACGCGGGCAGCGAAAAGCAGCTTGCCGGAAGAATGGCTCTTGCCCTTGTCGTGATCGAAGAAAACGCCCGGCGAACGGTGCATCTGCGAAACGATGACGCGCTCGGTACCGTTGACGATGAACGTACCGTTATTGGTCATGAGCGGCATGTCGCCCATGTAGACGGACTGTTCCTTGATGTCCTTGATGGACTTCGCGCCCGTATCTTCATCGATATCGAACACGATGAGGCGCAGCGTCACCTTGAGCGGCGCTGCGTAGGTCAGATCGCGCTGACGGCATTCCTCGACGTCGAACTTCGGCGCTTCGAATTCGTAGGATACGAATTCGAGCATGGAGGCGCCGGAAAAATCGGTGATCGGGAATACGGATTTGAATACGGCATTCAATCCCTCGTCGGGACGGCCACCCTTGGGCTCGTCAACCATGAGAAACTGGTCGTACGAAGCCTTCTGAACCTCGATGAGGTTCGGCATTTCCGCTACTTCTGGAATTTTGCCGAAAAACTTGCGTACGCGCCTGCGACCGTTAAACGAAAGGGTCTGAGCCATCGTCGCTCCTTTAAAAATTGCATCCGGGCCTGCAACGGACGGGAACCGATGGCCAGTCGATCCCGTCAAGCAATGGGTATCATCAATCTCGTTCCACATCCCGGATCGATCAGGCCGGATTGCCTAGATGAGCCGGTTCGGAACCATTCTCTTGAAGAACCCATTACCCAAAAGCCATTTTCACGCGGCTTTTGGGTAATGAGTTTTAAAAACGATAACGACAGAAAGGGGCACGAGGCCCCTTCCCGCCAGCAATCGCAAGATTACTTAACGTCAACCTTGGCGCCTGCGTCCTCAAGCTTCTTCTTGAGATCAGCAGCTTCAGCCTTGGAAACGGCTTCCTTGACCGGCTTCGGAGCGCCTTCAACGAGGTCCTTGGCTTCCTTGAGGCCGAGGCCGGTGATGCCGCGAACTTCCTTGATGACGTTGATCTTGTTGGCGCCAGCGTCAACCAGGATAACGTCGAACTCGGTCTTTTCTTCTTCCGGAGCAGCAGCAGCAGCAGCGCCGCCAGCAGCAGCAACGGCTACCGGAGCAGCAGCGGAAACGCCCCACTTTTCTTCGAGAAGCTTGGACAGTTCTGCAGCTTCCAGAACGGTCAGCGAGGAGAGGTCTTCTACGATCTTTGCGAGATCAGCCATTTTGATAGTTCCTTTTGTTCAGTTCGAACCAGTTTGAATATTTACAGCGAAAAACCGCCTTAAGCGGCTTCGTCCTTCTTGGCGTAAGCCGAGAACACCCGTGCCAGCTGGCTTGCAGGTGCTGCGACAACCGTAGCGACGCGAGTTGCCGGGGCATTGAGAAGGCCCAGCAGCTTTGCGCGCAGCTCGTCCAGCGAAGGCAGGGTCGCAAGCGACTTGACTGCTTCGGCGTTGAGCGTGGTTGCGCCCATGGCACCACCGAGAACAACGACTTTGTCGTTGGTCTTGGCGAAATCCATGACGACTTTCGGAGCGATCATCGGGTCAGTGCTGTATGCAATCAGCGTCTGTCCCTTGAAGAGATTGGTCATCCCTTCCGACTCCGTACCCTGAAGAGCGATCTTGGCCAGGCGGTTCTTCGCGACCTTGACGGTGCCTCCGGCAGCGCGCATCTTCGAACGGAAGTCGTTCATCTGCGCAACGGTGACACCAGCATAGTGGGCCACGACAACCGAACCGGAAGCCTTGAAGACTTCGTTCAGCTCCGTGACGAATTCGCGTTTTTCCGCTCTTTCCACTGTCTGTCTCCAGTAGACGGGAACACAACATGTGAACCCGTCGGGTTTGCCTTTGCCCCAAGGGACCTTTTTACAAAGATCCCGAGCGACGCTCGAGGATCCTGTCCCCCGCTCTGTCGCCGCAAACGGCTTCAGGCACAGGCACACCAGGTTCGAACCGGACAGTCAGGCATCGACAGATGCCTCAAATCCAGCCTCACCCGTCTCATGCAGGCTAAATGATTAAGGCCAAATCCCGAAAGACAAGGCCACCCGCAATCTCGGACAGGAGTTCCGGGTTTCCCCGGAAATCTCCGGCTCCCTGGGAGCCGGAAATTCTTTTATTCACGCCTCATGACGAAGCGCGAGAATTGATTAAGCGGTGACCGACGAAGGGTCGATCTTGACGCCCGGACCCATGGTCGAGGAAATCGCGACGCGCTTGACGTAGTTGCCCTTGGCACCGGTCGGCTTTGCCTTGATGACGGCATCAGCGAAAGCCTTGATGTTTTCTTCAAGAGCCTTGGCGTCGAACGAAGCCTTGCCAACGCCAGCGTGTACGATACCGGCCTTTTCGACGCGGAACTCGACAGCGCCGCCCTTGGACGCCTTGACGGCGCCGGCAACATCCATCGTCACCGTACCAACCTTCGGGTTCGGCATCATGCCACGCGGGCCGAGTACCTTGCCGAGACGGCCGACGAGCGGCATCATGTCCGGGGTCGCGATGCAACGATCGAAGTCGATCTTGCCGCCCTGAACGATTTCAACCAGTTCTTCAGCGCCAACAATGTCAGCGCCAGCAGCCGTGGCTTCATCAGCCTTGACGCCGCGGGCGAAAACGGCAACGCGAACGTCACGGCCTGTGCCGTTCGGCAGGTTGACGACGCCACGAACCATCTGGTCCGCATGGCGCGGGTCAACGCCGAGGTTCATCGAAACTTCAACGGTTTCGTCGAACTTGGCGACAGCACGTTCCTTGACCATCGAGATGGCGTCGGTGAGAACGTAAAGCTTGTTGGGATCCACACCTTCGCGGATCTTCTGAATGCGCTTTGCTACCTTGGCCATGATCAACCTACCACTTCCAGGCCCATGGCGCGGGCAGAGCCCTCAACCATTGCCATTGCGCCTTCGATGTCGGCTGCGTTCAGATCCTTCATCTTGGCTTCAGCGATCGTCTTGACCTGAGCCTTGGTGATGGAGCCGACCTTGGCGCCCTTGCCAGGCGTCTTGGAACCGGAGGTGATCTTCGCTTCCTTCTTCAGCCAGTAGGTCATCGGCGGCTGCTTCATGACGAAGGTGAAGGACTTGTCCTGGTAATAGGTGATGACGACCGGGATCGGCATACCCTTTTCCATTTCCTGCGTGGCGGCATTGAACGCCTTGCAGAATTCCATGATGTTAATGCCACGCTGACCAAGTGCCGGACCGATCGGCGGGGACGGATTGGCCGCCCCGGCCTTTACCTGCAACTTGAGCTGGCCTGCAACTTTCTTAGCCATATCTCTCTGCCTTTCAATTCAAACCGGTTACCCGGCTTCTCTTAAGCCGGATCGCTCCGGCGGCTGCGGTTGCGTGGTGCGGCGCCCTGCCCCGGCTTAAAGAGCCAGTTTGCCTTCCACGCGCTTGGGGCTTTACCCCGCCAATCAGACCTTCTCGACCTGATTGTATTCCAGCTCGACCGGCGTAGCGCGGCCGAAAATCGAAACTTCCACCTTCAGGCGCGAACGCTCTTCGTCGACATCCTGAACCACGCCGTTGAACGACGCGAACGGACCGTCGGAAACGCGAACCTGCTCGCCGATCTCGAACGAAACCGAAGACTTCGGACGCTCGACACCTTCCTGAACCTGACCGAGGATGCGCTCAGCTTCATAATCGGGAATCGGAACAGGCTTGCTGTCCGAACCGAGGAAACCGGTGACCTTCGGCGTGTTCTTGATGAGGTGATAGGCCTCATCCGTCAGGTTGGCGCGCACAAGCACGTAACCCGGAAAGAACTTGCGCTCGCTATCGACCTTGCGGCCGCGACGCACCTCGACCACCTTTTCGGTCGGCACGAGGATTTTCTCGAAAAGATGATCAAGACCCTTCTGACGGGCCTTTTCCTCGATCGACTCGGCGACCTTCTTTTCGAAATTCGAATATGCGTGAACGATGTACCAGCGCGCTGCCATTTTTATTCTCCGTTCGATCCTTCTACCGGGCCTTTGACCGTGCCGTTACCGGCCTACGTTCAGCACCAGGCTGAGCAGCCAGCCGATGAGCTGGTCCGCAGCAAAGAAGAACAGAGCCGCAAAAATGACCATCACCAGCACCATAGCCGTCGAAATCATGGTCTCGCGGCGCGACGGCCAAGTGATCTTTGACGCTTCGGCGCGAACCTGCTGCAGAAACGTAAACGGATTGGTTTTGGATGCCATTGACTGCCCACGCAATTACGGCGCGTAAAGCCGAACTAATCAGCCCCACGCACCGCGTGTCTGTTTTGACCCTACATAAACGCCGATTCCACTTTTAACAAGAGGAAATCGACATTCGGCGAAATTCGCCGGAAAACCGGCCCCATCTGCCATGCAGCGAAAACCGCGCTTGCGAATGGAAAGTGGCAGGGGCAGAGGGGCTCGAACCCCCGACCTGCGGTTTTGGAGACCGCCGCTCTACCAACTGAGCTATACCCCTTAGTCACCTGAATCGGCCGCGAAATCGCTTGGCCAATTCGGTATGGGCTCCTTTAAGGTGCAGGGAAAAGAATGGCAAGCGCTTTTTTACGCAGCATCTGAAGAATATGCGACACCCCTCTTTCGGGATTTTCGCGAGACCCTCGGCGATCCGGGCGGAATCGCCGGACACGCTCCACAGCTTTGGTTTTTACGCATTTTCCGGCCAAAAGCCGGCACGCCCTCCCCGAGCGCCCACGGGACCAGTGCGGGGCGACCGGCGTTTCCCACCCTGTCGATAAACCCGGCACATACCGGAACGGTTAACCGCTATTTTCGGGTGTCGAGCGTCTTTTTTGCCGCCTGCTGCTCGCGATATTTGCGCTTGAAATGCGCGACGCGACGGGATGCCGAACGCTTCCATTTCTGAATCGTCGCGATTGAGAAGAAGCGGTTCACCTTCTTGAGCACCCCGCCAAAGCCCGGACCCGACTTGGAACCGTAATTGCTGCGCCCGAAGCCGGAATGCTTGACGTCCGTGCCGGCAAGCCAGGCCATGACCGCGCCGCGATCCTTGTAGTACAGGCTGATCTCAGCCTCTGTGCGGAAACCGGCATAACCCTCAGGCAATTCGCGGTAATCCGCCAGTCGTTTCACCGTGGGGTTGAAGGTGAAGCTGTGCCAGACGCGGTGCGCCGTCGGCGGTATACGCCAGTATCCGATATCGCCGGGCGCCCGGGCCATGTTTCGAATGTTGCCCGGCATGTCGGCATCCGTCCGCAGCTGAACGAGCTTAACCACCGGGTCGCGTTTCAGTATGTCGACACCCCTGCGCACGACACCGGTGACGGGAAAGGCCCAGTCATCTTCCAGATGCAGAATATAGGGCGTCGTGACTTCCGAATAGGCCCTGTCGATCGACCGGTGCTGCCCCATATTGACGCCGTTGAGAATGACCCGGATCGGCTGGTCGGGATAGCGCTTCGCCACCTCCAGAACGGATACGTCGTCCGAGTCCTCTATGATGATGAACTCGTGCAGGGGATAGTCATTCGTCGAAAAAAAGCTATCGAGAGTCCCGGCAAGAAGATCGGGGCGTCGGCAACTCGTCAGCACAACAGTTAAATCGGACATGGAAACGGTCTCAGACGGAAAATCACGAATAATGGGATCGGGCGACCGGTTTCATGTCGTCCAGACGTCCCGCGCGACACCCCTCATGGATGCGCTGCCGGACAGACGAACAGTCCCGGAAAGACCTTTTCAGTAGCCGGACTATGATCTCAATAGAAACAGCGCCTGGAAACACCGCAACACATCAGATGAGACCAATAACAGGCTGCTTTTATCCGGGGTGAAGCTAGGAAATTCTTCGTCCTGTTTCAAGCGACCTGCCGCCGACGGGATAATTTTCAACAAACAAAAGCGGCGGTGCCGATGACACCGCCGCTTTTGAATTTACGATATTCAGTCAAGTCATCGCCGAATGAACATTCGACGACGACCACAATCGAATATTACTCGACGATCGAAGCAACGATGCCGGCGCCGACGGTACGGCCGCCTTCGCGGATAGCGAAGCGCAGCTTTTCTTCCATCGCGATCGGAACGATCAGCTCGACTTCAACGGTAACGTTGTCGCCAGGCATAACCATTTCCGTGCCTTCCGGCAGCGAAACGATGCCCGTCACGTCCGTCGTACGGAAGTAGAACTGCGGACGGTAGTTCGTGAAGAACGGCGTATGACGGCCGCCTTCTTCCTTCGTCAGGATGTAGGCTTCTGCCATGAACTTCTTGTGCGGCTTGACCGAACCCGGCTTGCACAGGATCTGACCACGCTCAACGCCGTCACGGGTAACGCCGCGAACGAGAGCACCGATGTTGTCGCCGGCCTGGCCCTGGTCGAGCAGCTTGCGGAACATTTCAACGCCGGTAACAGTCGTCTTCGAGGTCGGACGGATGCCGACGATTTCGACTTCTTCACCAACCTTCACGATACCGCGCTCAACGCGACCCGTCACAACCGTACCACGGCCGGAGATCGAGAACACGTCTTCGATCGGCATCAGGAACGGCTGGTCGATCGGACGCTCAGGCGTCGGGATGTAGGCGTCAACCGCAGCCATCAGCTCGCGGATCGCGTCTTCACCGATCTTCTTGTCGGAATCTTCAAGAGCAGCAAGTGCCGAACCCTTGATGATCGGGATATCGTCGCCCGGGAAGTCATAGGACGACAGAAGTTCGCGAACTTCAAGCTCAACGAGCTCGAGAAGCTCGGCGTCGTCAACCTGGTCAACCTTGTTGAGGAACACGACGATCGCCGGAACGCCAACCTGACGGGCAAGCAGGATGTGCTCGCGGGTCTGCGGCATCGGGCCGTCGGCAGCCGAGCAAACCAGGATCGCGCCGTCCATCTGCGCAGCACCGGTGATCATGTTCTTCACGTARTCGGCGTGGCCGGGGCAGTCAACGTGAGCGTAGTGACGGTTCGGCGTCTCATACTCAACGTGCGCCGTCGAAATCGTGATACCACGAGCCTTTTCTTCCGGAGCAGCGTCGATTTGGTCATACGCCTTGAACTCGCCGAAGAACTTCGTGATTGCTGCCGTCAGCGACGTCTTGCCATGGTCAACGTGACCGATCGTGCCAATGTTGACGTGCGGCTTCGTCCGCTCAAACTTGCTCTTTGCCATTAGTGGCTCTCCATTCTTGTCCCTTGACGGGAATAATCTTCAAATCTCGTTTGGGGCGTACCCCGATCACTTCTGACCGGAGTACTTTGCCTGGATTTCCTGCGCCACGTTCGACGGAACCGGCGAATAGTGGTCGAACGTCATCGAGTACTGTGCACGGCCCTGCGACATGGAGCGCAGGTTGTCGACGTACTTGAACATGTTCGCGAGCGGAACATGCGCGTTGATGACGACGGCGATACCACGGCTTTCCTGGCCCTGGATCTGACCACGACGGGAGTTCAGGTCGCCGATAACGTCGCCGACATAGTCTTCCGGCGTTACGACTTCGACCTTCATCATCGGCTCGAGAAGCTGTGCACCAGCCTTCTTCGCTGCTTCACGGAAGCAGGCACGCGATGCGATTTCGAAGGCGAGAACCGACGAGTCAACATCGTGGAATGCACCGTCGATCAGCGTCGCCTTGACGCCGAGCATCGGGAAGCCAGCGAGCGGACCGGAAGACAGAACGCTTTCGATACCCTTCTGAACGCCCGGGATGTATTCCTTCGGAACAGCACCACCGACGATCTTCGATTCGAACTTGAAGTCTTCGCCTTCGGGGTTCGGTTCGAAGATGATCTTCACGCGAGCGAACTGACCGGTACCACCGGACTGCTTCTTGTGCGTGTAGTCTTCTTCGTGCTGACGCGTGATGGTTTCGCGGTAGGCAACCTGCGGAGCACCGACGGTCGCTTCAACCTTGAACTCGCGACGCATACGGTCAACGAGAATGTCGAGGTGAAGTTCGCCCATGCCTGCGATGATCGTCTGACCGGACTCTTCGTCGGTCTTGACGCGGAACGAAGGATCTTCAGCAGCCAGACGGTTGAGCGCGAGGCCCATCTTTTCCTGGTCGCCCTTGGTCTTCGGCTCGATCGCGATCTGGATGACCGGCTCGGGGAATTCCATGCGCTCGAGGATAACCGGCTTCAGCGGATCGCAGAGCGTGTCGCCAGTGGTGGTTTCCTTGAGGCCAGCCAGAGCAACGATGTCGCCGGCAAAGGCTTCTTCGATGTCTTCACGGCTGTTGGAATGCATCTGCAGCATACGGCCGACGCGCTCGCGCTTGTCCTTGACCGTGTTGATGACCGACGTACCCTTTTCGAGCTTGCCCGAGTAGATACGTGCGAAGGTCAGCGAACCAACGAAGGGGTCGTTCATGATCTTGAACGCGAGCATGGAAAGCGGCTCGCTGTCGTCGGCATGACGCTCGATTTCAGCTTCGGTCTTGAAGTCGATGCCCTTGATCGCCGGGATGTCCAGCGGAGAAGGCAGGTAGTCGACAACAGCGTCGAGAAGCGGCTGAACGCCCTTGTTCTTGAACGCGGTACCGCAGAACATCGGGTGGAACTTCACGTCGATGGTGCCGCGGCGAACGAGCGCACGGATCTTGTCGTTGTCGGGCATGATGCCGTTCAGGTAGTCTTCCATCGCTTCTTCGTCGATCTCGACAACGGTCTCGATCAGCTTTTCGCGATATTCGTCAGCCTTGGCCTTCATGTCGTCCGGAATCTCGACGACGTCCCACTGAGCGCCGAGCGATTCGTCGCGCCAGATGAGTGCGTTCATCTCGATCAGGTCGATAACGCCCTTGAACTCGGTCTCAGCGCCGATCGGCAGCTGCATGACAACGGCGATGGCGCCGAGACGGGTCTTGATCATTTCTACCGAGCGGTAGAAGTCAGCACCGGTCTTGTCCATCTTGTTGCAGAAGATCATGCGCGGAACATGATACTTCTCAGCCTGACGCCAGACGGTTTCCGTCTGCGGCTCAACACCGGCGTTGGCGTCGAGAAGAGCGATGGCACCGTCGAGAACGCGCAGCGAACGCTCAACTTCAATGGTGAAGTCAACGTGGCCGGGGGTGTCGATGATGTTGAAGCGGCGCATCTTGCCGTCGCGACCCTTCCAGAAGGTCGTGGTAGCTGCGGAGGTGATGGTGATACCACGCTCCTGCTCCTGCTCCATCCAGTCCATCGTGGCAGCGCCATCATGGACTTCGCCGATCTTGTGGGACTTACCGGTGTAATAAAGAATACGCTCGGTGGTCGTGGTCTTGCCGGCGTCGATATGCGCCATGATACCGAAATTGCGGTAGTCTTCGATTTTATATTCGCGAGCCATAATGGACTGCCTTTCGATATGCGACCGTTTAAGATTACCAGCGGTAATGCGAGAATGCGCGGTTAGCGTCGGCCATCTTGTGCGTGTCTTCACGCTTCTTGACAGCAGAACCGCGGTTGTTCGCAGCGTCCATGAGTTCGCCGGAAAGGCGATCGACCATGGTCGTTTCGTTGCGCTTGCGTGCAGCGGTGATCAGCCAGCGGATGGCCAGAGCCTGACGGCGCTCGGGACGAACGTCGACCGGAACCTGATACGTTGCACCACCAACGCGGCGCGAACGCACTTCAACGTGCGGAGCAACGTTGTCGAGGGCGGAGTGGAACACGCCGAGCGGCTCCTGCTTCGTCTTGCCCTGAACGACGTCGAACGCGCCGTAAACGATGCTTTCTGCGACCGACTTCTTGCCGTGAAGCATGATGGCGTTCATGAACTTGGTGACGACCAGATCGCCGAACTTCGGGTCCGGGTTGATCTCACGCTTTTCTGCACTATGGCGACGGGACATATTCTTTGTCTCTCAATGTTATTGACGCTTTACCACGCGGAGAACCTCGCGCAGCGCCGGAATTTGTTAAACCCGAATTACTTCGGACGCTTCGCACCGTACTTGGAGCGGCGCTGCTTGCGGTTCTTGACGCCCTGGGTATCGAGAACACCGCGAATGATGTGGTAACGCACACCCGGCAAGTCCTTTACGCGGCCGCCGCGGATCATGACCACGGAGTGTTCCTGAAGGTTGTGACCTTCGCCCGGAATGTAGCCGATGACTTCAAAGCCGTTGGTGAGGCGGATCTTGGCAACCTTACGCAGAGCCGAGTTCGGCTTCTTCGGGGTCGTCGTGTAAACGCGGGTGCAAACACCACGCTTCTGCGGGTTTTCCTGAAGAGCAGGAACCTTGTTGCGCTTTACCTGTGCCTGGCGAGGCTTGCGGATCAGCTGGTTTACGGTAGGCATATAACCATCCCTTGCAAAAACTACTTTAGCCACCCTCACGGGTGGCGGCTATGCCGTTGCCGGCGACGATGCACGCATATATCCTCATGCGCAAAACGTGGCCCGATCCGTTTTCACGGATGGACCACCAAGAGCAGAGGACACCGGATGAGGCGTCTTGCGTGCAACATTCGTGTCTTCTACGTGCAATGGAGACCCGTTTGAGATGATGCTCGGGAAAAAGCATCCCGAACGGCCAGCACCCACAGAGGCTCCGATGGCGGGCGTACTACTGTTTTAGCCAGCTTTCGTCAAGGGTGAATCCACATTTTGCGCCACCACCCATGGCCGCAAAGCCCACGTCCGGGCCATTTCCAACGCGCTTTAACATAAGTCGGCGCAGAAGGCAGCGATTTTGACCTCCGTGCTTTGGCTTTTCATAAAATCCGTCTATTGATTCCCTGAGGGCGGGCCGGATCGGCTCCGCCACCCGCGGGACCGATTCCATCGGCCCGCATGACAGCAACGAAAGATCAAGGAACCGCGTCATGAGCAACCTCCCCGACAACGATAATGGACGCGACGAGCCGATGGTCTTCATCGTCATCGGCAAGGCATACGAGACCGACAATTCCGAAGGCATCGACATCCACGTCATCCTCAGGGCGCCGGACGACGACACCGCCGTGCGCGAGACGCTGAACGCACTGTCCGAGGAAGGTTTCATCGAAGCCGATCTCGACCAGATCGGCATGCTGACCGACGTTCCGGATGAAGAGCCGCATGCTTCCGCCTATCAGGGTGCGCTGGAAGGCGAAGTCGCCATCATCCGCTTCGCCTGAGGTGCGGGAGCCATGACGGTCAGACGTGTCGTCGCCAATATAGCAACGCCGGAGCCCTCGCTGGCGCAGGCGTTCTATGGCGATATTCTCGGCATGTCCGTCGCCATGGATCACGGCTGGATCGTCACCCATGCCAGCCCGCTCGAGGCGCGCGCCCAGGTCAGCTTCGCACGCGAAGGCGGTTCCGGCACGGCAGTGCCGGACCTTTCCATCGAGGTCGATGATTTCGACGAGGTCCACGCGAAGATACTGAAGGCAGGGTTGCCGATCGAATATGGACCTATTACCGAAACCTGGGGTGTGCGCCGGCTGTTTCTGCGCGACCCCTTCGGCAAGCTGATCAATATATTAAGTCACGCATAGATTATATACTTTGGATACAATAGTATTATTACTTTATCCGTTGAACAATACCGAAATATGAGCTTAGAATAATCCCGACACAAGATTCCGGTGACGGGTTGAATACTATATCGTCGGCAGACATTATCGATGACATTTACGAGGCAGCACTTTTCCCCGATCGTTGGGCGAAGGTGATTGCCACCATCGGCCACCGGCTGGATTTCTGGGGTGGCGCCCTCACCTGGGGCAAGGGTGAGGAGGAAGCCTGGCTTTACACTCCGAACTTGCAGGAGCTGATGCAGGCCTTCATGGAGGGCGGCTGGAACCGCCGCAACGACCGCCTCACCCGCGCGATCCGCGAGGGACAATTTTCCTTCGTGCAGGATTTCGACGTCTTCACCCATGATGAATGGGCCGGGCTGCCGATCGTGCGTGATTTCCTCATGCCGCGCGGATTGGGGTATGGCGCAGCGACCCAGGTTGCGCCGCCCGACCATCCGGAAATGACAGTGCTTTTTGAACGCAAGCTGGAGAGCGGCGTCATCGGGCCGGAGACCATGGCGGCGCTCGGCGGGTTGAGGCCGCACATTGCCCGCAGCCTCACCCTTGCAACCCGGCTGCAGCGGCAGAAAGCCGATGCCATGGCGCTCGGCCTCAACGTCATCGGCGCGCCCGCCGCGGTCATTCAAGCGAGCGGCCGCGTTCTTTCCGCCAACACCCTGTTTCAGACAATCCAGAAATGTATTTCCACCCGCGCCCGCGACAGGATCGTGATCTCCGACGAGAGAGTGAACCGGCTGCTCTACAAGGCTCTTGCCGGACATAACGTCAGCTCTTTCCCCCTGCCGACCGAAGACAGGGCCTGCATCCTGCACGTCATACCACTGCGCAAGGATGCGCTGGACCTCTCCCCGAACGGCTCGGCCATCATTCTGATATCGCAGCCGTCAGACACGGTTCTCGACGCCACGCCGCTTCTGAAAGGGCTTTACGATCTCACCAAGGCCGAGGCCCGCGTCGCGCTCGAAATCATGAAGGGGCTTTCACTTCCCTCCGTGGCGAAGCAATTGCAGATTTCCCACGAAACGGTGCGCAGCAACGCCAAGTCGATCTACGCCAAAACCGGCAGTACCGGCCAGGCCGATCTCGTTCGCCGCCTTTCCGTTTTGACACGCTATACTATCGGTGAGCAAAGATAGAGAGGGTGAGCAATGCCTGACTGGAAGCGCATTATCAGCCAATTGAAACGCAGAGGGGTCCTGTCCACGGTGATCTGGATCCTGTCGCTGTTGGCCATCGGAGTATTCGATAATCTCACGGCCAAAATCATACCCGCGATTTCACAAAAGATAGAGAATTTCTACGATCCGCACACCGCGAACCTGTCATTCGATGAGCCGATAGTTCTGGCCGAGCGCGGCCTATATCTACGAAAACCGTCGGAAGAGGCCGATCCCGAGGGGTATTCACGTTATGACGTGGTCTCGGAACGAAGCATCGTCGTTTACGCCGAACCGGACAACTACATCATGACCGTCAAACGAATAAACAACGGCCAGGTTGAAATCGCCCGCGATGCCGTCGGCATCCAGCGGCGCGGCGAAAAGATCACCGTGAAATTTCTTCCAAACGACTGGAAAAAACCGGGTGAACTTGCAAGGGACCTCCCCGCTGCACCCCCCACACAGCCGCAAGCCGCCGCAACCGATATGGTCGTCGCCAGCACGAGATGGGTAACAACCGCGGATGACTTCGCTATCCTTTCGTCGATCTCCGACAAGGGAGCCAAGGAGTTGCTCGGCGCGGCCCTGATCGAGGTTGGCGTTGATGAAAACGGCACCCAGCAGGACAAGGACCGTATATCGGACTACTGGCGATCGGTTGCCGGCTGGAACACGCCGACCGAGGGTGTTCCCTGGGGTGGGGCTTTTCTGAGCTGGGTCGTTACCCGCGCCGGATTTGAACCGCCGCGGGCGGCGCCGTCCTTTCTTGCCTGGCAGAACTGGGGTGTGGAGCTTCCGCAGGACGATGTCAGGCCGGGAACGCTCGCCATATTCCGCCGCGCGAATTTGCCGGAAGCGTCAAGTCGTCTGCTTATCGGTGTGGTCCTTCGAAAGCAGCGCGACTGCATCGAGATCATCACCGGCAATGTTGCCGACCACGTCGCAATCAGCTGCATCAAGGGCGACAGGGTGCTTCGCGCCCCGGACTCCTTGCGCGTGGCAAAACAGGGCTGACGACTGCGCCGCCCCGGCGAAATCATGAAACAGCGCGGGTTTGAACGTACAGAAGACCCGTTAGCTCCTGACGCAGAAAGCCGAACAAAAAAACGCCCGGATTGCTCCGGGCGTTTTTCATTGAACTTTGGCGGGGCTTCGCAAAGCCCCTGCCCTCGTCTGACCTTATTCGGCGGCCGGAGCCTGGTCCGTCATGTCCTGCAGCATCTGGTTGGCAGAGCCTGCGCCCGTACCCTTGCGGCGTTCCTCGAGAATGAGGTCGTCGCGCGAGGTGGCGATGCGGCGGATCTGCGTCATGGTGCCGCCAGTACCGGCCGGGATGAGACGGCCGACGATGACGTTTTCCTTGAGGCCCTGCAGCGTGTCCGTCTTGCCGGCAATCGCAGCTTCCGTGAGAACCTTGGTGGTTTCCTGGAAGGATGCGGCCGAGATGAAGGACGGCGTCTGCAGCGAAGCCTTGGTGATGCCGAGCAGAACCGGCTCGCCATAGGCAGGCTTCTTGCCCTCTTCGATCAGGCGGTCGTTGTTGTCGTCAAGCTCGATGCGATCGACGTTGTCGCCAACGATGTACTGGCTGTCGCCGGCATCGGTGATTTCAACCTTCTGCAGCATCTGGCGAACGATCACTTCGATGTGCTTGTCGTTGATCACAACGCCCTGCAGTCGGTAGACTTCCTGGATTTCGTTCACGAGGTAGGAAGCCAGAGCCTCCACGCCCTTGATCGCCAGAATGTCGTGCGGTGCCGGGTTGCCGTCGAGAATGTATTCGCCCTTCTCGATGTAGTCGCCTTCCTGAAGATGGAAGGGCTTGCCCTTCGGGATCAGGTATTCGACCGGCTCGACGCCGTCTTCCGCAGGCTCGATCATCACGCGACGCTTGTTCTTGTAGTCGCGGCCGAGGCGGATCGTACCATCGATCTCGGCGATGATGGCGTGATCCTTCGGACGGCGGGCTTCGAACAGTTCCGCAACGCGCGGCAGACCACCGGTGATGTCCTTCGTCTTGGCGCTTTCCAGCGGCGAACGTGCAAGCACGTCACCCTGGGAGACCTTGGAACCCGGCTCGACCGACAGAATGGCGTCGACCGAAAGCTGGAAGCGGGCTTCGCCACCACGGGCAAGCTTCGCCACAGCACCGGAAGCGTCCTCCT
>NZ_JARWKW010000024.1:0-26977 GCF_047445855.1 Rhizobium sp. BR 250 | reverse complement strand
CCTCAGATGCGGGTTAACCGGTTCGTGTTCCTCAACCTTCCAATACTTCAGCCTCGGGAACCATCTCGGCGTAACGGCTTCGCCTCAATCCCCTTTACCTGCGGGCTACGTCACCCTGCCAGTTGACGGCAGGTCACCGCCGCTTGGGCTCATGCCCCCTCGCAGCAGGGAGCAGGCAGTTCTTCGCATCCTCCTTTCTCTTTGCATTCCAGTCATATGCCTCCCCGATTGGGGCGAGGCGCACCATAGGTGAAATCCGAAACCCAGAGCCTGTTCGGCGCGGGAGCCTTGAACTGGCGGTTCACCCGATCGAGCGGGCTGGGAGCCGTCTTGTCCGGGATCGTCGTGCGGATCGGCTTGCCCCGGATGATACCCTGAAGTCCCATCGATCGCATGAGCCGGGCGACGGTGCAGCGGGCCACGTCGAAGCCTTCCCGCTTCAATTGCCGCCACACCTTACGCACGCCGTAGACGCGGAAGTTCGCCTCGAACACACGGCGTATCTCGATCTTCAATGCAATGTCGCTGCGGGCGCGGACCGACAACCGGTCCACGTCCAGGCGTTTGGCAACGTTCTCGTAGTAGGTTGATGGGGCAATCGGCAGCAGTCTGCAGATCGGCTCGACCCCGAATACCGACCGGTGTTCGTCGATGAAGGAGATCATCGCTTCAATGGGCGGTCGAGCTCCGCCATCGCGAAATAAGCGGACGCTTTGCGCAGTATCTCATTGGCCTGCCGAAGCTCGCGGTTCTCCCGTTCCAGAGCCTTCATCTTCTCGGCCACTTCGCTTGGGAGTCCGGGCCGGGAACCATCGTCCACTTCCGCCTTCTTCACCCATTCATTGAGCGTCTGCGCCGTGCAGCCGATCTTGGCGGCGATCGAGGAAACCGCCGCCCATCGCGAGGAATATTCGCCTTGGTGATCCAAAACCATCCGCACTGCTCGGGCGCGGACTTCCGGTGAAAATTTGTTTGTTGTCTTGCTCATATCGGCTCCACTTTCTCAGAAGTTGGAGCCTCCGGCAAACCCGGCGCGGTTCAATTCATTTATATCAGGGAGCCCCGTTATTTTCTGAATAAATCGCAATCGACTTCCTACTGTCATTTTCCACCCAATGCGTTCATCATGTCGCAGAATAATGTTTTCTGCAGCCGCACGACCACCGGAGGGTGCAGTTGGATTTTTGCTGAGCCATCTTTGCAAGGCGACGATGCCATCCTGTGCTTTCTGACCGTGGAATGCCCCTCCGACAGCCTTCCCTGTCGAGAGTTCGAACCTTATGGCATCCGCAGTACTACCGCTCCCAATAGAAGCATTTGGCCGGTAAAGCCAATCGACTAGCTCCGACAACTCGTTATCAGAAACGTGTGGTTTCTGCATCGATGTTCGGAGAGCATCCTTGTATTTCTCAAAAGATGCCCGGTTTCGAGCTTGAGTGGAGGACACTACCTCTGCAAGTTCTTTTGCCTTGGAATGTCGCTTTCCGACGCAAGCGTCCCGCCCCGTCCAGGAGGTCGTGAAATAAGATGAATACCCAACACGTCAAGTGCATAACACGAATCTTAGCCCGCTCAGGTCAAGCTGATCCAAAATTCTTTTGATGCGATCACTTACAATAAGTGCCGTAGGATACCGCTCTATTCTAAAAATATCATGCCCAGCAGCCCTTATTGGATCGACGGCGAGTCTGAGAACAGAATGGTATTCTCCTGCTCGATCTGGGCGAATTGGGTCGTCTGGCGTGAAAATCTGAAAAATAGACGATTTTTCATCGAAACAATCTACCATTTTGTCGGTCACCATTGCGTAATACTCATGTAGAGGCTGCTGCTTTCTTTCCAACAAAATCTCGAAAAATCTTACACCTTCAACAAAATCAAGGGCATCCTTTAATCGACCACTAACTATAGGGACGACGAATGCATCAGTGAGAGTAAAATCCATCTCGGCGCCGTCGCGCGTCAAAGATAATGTATACTTTTCGTCTACAACACCATCTCCCGTTAAAAATTGCCAATTATATCCTTTATCGACATTTTTTCCTCCTATTTCATTGAGGTACCATCTCGATGGGTAATTTATGTCGTCCTCAAGCTGCCAAAATAACAATTCACTACCTCTTTGTTAGCCAATCATTTACTGGATTTCCTGGCGTAGAAGCTTCTTTTCCAATGCGCTTTAAAGTTTCCTCTACTGCGTTTTTGTACTGCGGAGATCCGGCTTGCAAACCAAACGTCGCAGCGGTCAGGTTTTTGAATACATATGTGTGATATGCTTCAGGATGAGGTCCTTTGTGACCTACCACGGCGACTTTGTTCAATGCATCTTGGAGATCAAGCCCCGCGTTCTGAAAAATCTGCTCAAACCGAGGAGTCCAAGGCCCTCCGCTAGCGGTCGATACGCAATTCTTGTTTGTGCAGATATGGTGAATTGGTGCTTTGTCGACAATTTGCTTTCCGAGTTCCGCTGCCTCATCGCCTCCGGCCTTAAGGACATCCTTGACTGCTTCTGCACTTTTACCGAGAAGCTTCCCTGCCTTTGCGATGGGCAGGAAGCCGACGCTTGCAATCATGATGCCGGCGACATCGCCGCTGTCAGCGGCTTCAACGATCGCAACCGTATCGGCCACCGGCGTGAACTCGTAGGCAATGCCGGCGATGGTCAAGAGGCCATCGAGCGCCGTTGAACGCGGCAACTGCGCAAGGGTCATGTCGGTCTCGAACTGAGCGATGTTGCCGCCCGCAGCCAGACCTTCAACTGCTGCGATAACAGATTGGGGATTGACGCGCGTTACGTCGTAGGTCCGATACGCCAACGCCTGAAACCCGCTGGGGTTGGCCCGATACGCTGCAAGAAGATCGTCGGCCGCATTGGCCGGGTTGTCGGATACGCAATTCAAGAGATCACGGAACGCAGCATCGAGACGGAAAGGACCACCGTTGACGTCATCGGTCGAGATGTTCGTTAGGCCCTTGATGACTTCATTACGGAAATTGGCGACTGCTATCTCGACCGAATTCGGATTCGTCTTCAACGTTTGCAAATAGGCTGCCAATTCCACCTGGCAGACGCCATTCGCAGCGCACGGAACGACGACCGCGCCTCCTTCATAGTTGCTCGCCTTACCGAACAGGATTGTCTGGCCCATCGCGATCAGCGTCAGGGTTCCCTCGGGCAGCTTATCCATACTGCCGTAGTGCTCGATTGCCGCGTCGGCGGTTTCAAGCTTGCGAACTGTGAGTTCAAAAATCGGGTCGCCTTTGGCAAGCGCTGTTGCTTCTTCCGGCGACGCGCCATTGATGATCATTTTGCGCCAGACATCGACAGCCCGGCCACCTTGCGCAGCGATCTCTCCCGGAACCAGCGCATTTTGGGCTCGCTGATAATTCTGGATCGCCTTGATGTTATCGCCGAACTCGATCAGGTTCTGGACATCGAGTTCGCCCGACAGCTTGGTGTAGTCGTCCTTCGTGATCTCCTGATACTTCGAGGCATCCTTGTTGATGGAGGCGAGAAGCTGCTCGGCGGCCGCCTTGTCCGCTTCCGTTCCGGCAACACCATCCTTGTCGGCATCGCGAATGGTGACGTTCAGGTCACCGGAGGCATCGAGCGTCGTGCGGGTCTCGCCCTGCTTGTCCTTCTTCTCATAGGAGAAGCCGACGGAGTTTAGCCCGCCGCCGCTGAGACCGATCGAACCGCCAACGTTTTTGTATTGGTCGGTGTCCTTCAGGTCGGCCACGGTCAGCGTGCCGGTATCGAGGCTGATATCGCCATCGGTCGCCTGAAGCAGCGCGCCGACCAGCGTGGTGTCTTCGGCAACCTTGATGTCGATGCCCTGTGCCGCGACAATCCCCGAGCCGGAGGACCATGCCTTGAAACCGTCCTCCTTCGATCCGCGAACGCTCCAGTCGGCGGGGTTGACGCCAACCGTCAGGCCGAAGGAGAAGCCATCCCGCCAGCCCTGAGCCTGCGGCGAGAGGATGGTGAGATCGCGCCCGACATCGAGATCGACCGTCCTGCCGATGATGTTGCCGCCGAGAAGCGACGTATCGCGGCCCGATGTCAGCGAGACATTTCCGGCGGCGGTGATGGAGGCATTCGTCAGCGTCTCGTCATAGCCTTTCGACTTACCGATATCGAAGCCGATCGAGGACATCGAGAGTTGCAGGCCGAAGGAAGACGATTTGTCCTTGGCATAATCGACAAGCGCCGCCAGAAGGATATCGCGGCCGGCATCGATGGTGACATCGCCGCCGGAGACCATCTTCGTGCCCTGATCCAGAATGACGTCCAGCCCGGCCTTCATGACGATGTCGCCGCCGGCTGTMAGCTCGGAAATCTGGCTCTCACTCCAGCGCTGCTCGCTTTTCCAGACGGACAGGTTGATGCCAAAATTCTTGGCCGAGAAATTGCCGTTTTCGTCCGTGAACTGCGATAGCGGATTGAGGCGGTCGTTTAGTGCATTTTTGAAGGCGTCGGTCGAGATTTGGGTATCGCCGCCGCCGCTGGCTTTCGCTGCTCCGCCGAAGATGGAAGCACCGGTAGTCGCCAGATTGACGGCGGCCAACCCCGCCGCAAGCCCATTGTCGGCATTGGCAAGCGTTGCGAGTTTGGCGGTCAGCGGATTGATACCGGCAAGGCCGGACAGGATCTGGCCGCCGGAGCCGCCCTTCAGCGCAGCATCTATGCCGGCCGATCCCGGGAAACTCAGCCCGACGTAAAAACCCTTCTCCGTGAAATAAAGCGCATCCTGCGCCGCTTCCAGCCGGATCGTGTCATCGGTCTTCATCAGAAGATCGTTGACGGCGGCGATCTTCACGCCCGTTCCGGTGATCGGACCTTTGGCATTCAGCGAGACGTCATTACCCGAAAGGCGGGTGACGGTCGTATCGACATCGTTCCACGCCTGTTTGACCGAACCCCAGCCCAGCCCCTTGAAGCCCCATTCCTTGTATCGGTTATGGACTTCCTGACTGACGACACCCATGTCGATTTTGCCGGTGGCGTCGATCGAGAGCTTGTCGAAGGCGCTGACCAGCGCGCCGTTCAGAAGAACATCGCCGGGAGCGGTTCCCTTCGCGCACAGGCTGCCACCGTCGCATACGCCATAACCGGCTAGGATCGAGACATCGCCAACCAGCGACTGGGCGCTGGCCTCGGCGGTGGTGATCTCGTTGCGCAGCACCGTGACACCCGACAGGAAGCCGCGCTTCTTGTAATCTTCAGCGACGAAACTGTCCTTCAGCGTCTCGAAGGTCACATCGCGACCGGCTGCGAGCAGCATGTCGGTGACGGAGCCGAGTGTACCGCCGCTATTGACGATATCCAGGTCGGCGATGACGGTCAGATCCCGTCCGGCCGTGATGGATGCAACATTGTAGTCGGTACGCAGGGTGCCGCAGGCCTTGCCGACACAACCATCCTGTGAATCGACGGTACGGGTATAACGCTCTGTTTCGTTGATCAGCGAGCCGCCGACCCTGAGGTCGATGTTGCCAGCCGAGGCAAGTGTGCCGCCCCGGTTCAGGAGATCGCCATCGGTTGCCATGAACAGGGTGCCCGCCGAAATCAGGCCGCTGTCCCCGCGTCCTCCGGCAAGTGCACGGTCACGCTCATCGAGGTCGATCAGACGCTGGTTAAGGATAGAGGAGGCGGAAATCGAGGCGAGCCCGGAGGCTACGATCGCACCGCTGTTGTTGAGCTTGCCGTCGATATCGATCAGGAGATCATCGGCAGCGATCAGGCCGGCGCCGCGTCCGCCACGCAACAGTTCATCCTGCGAGGGCAGGTAAAGGCGCGGGACGAGCACGGGCTTGCCGTCGATGATACGGGTTTCATGCCACACGATCGGCTTTTCGAGAGCAGCGCGCTGCGCCTCGGTCAAGGCCACGCCATATTGCGCACCGGTGCTTGCCGCGAATTCCGCAGCGTTGCGGTAAAGCTGCTCCCGTTGCTCTTCCACGGAGAGGGACGGATCGACGACCAGATGCGTACCAGCCTGCTTGCGGGCCGCCTCGGCGAGAGCCTTGGCTTCCGCGACCGGATCCGCATAGAAGGTGAGCGCCGCGCCATCTATACGCGCCGAGCCGAGCAGGCGGGCAGCTTCGGCCGAGCCGGTAACGCGCACGAGGTTGCCGAAATCGGAGGCGTTGACACTGTGCAGGTTTCGCGCTTCGAAAGCCCCGAGGTCAAGAGGAGGAACCGAGACATCATCGAGCACGAAGTTGACGATGCCCAACTGGCCTGCGGCAGCGCCAATAGCCGAACCGACATTGCCACTGATGCCAACAGGCGTCGTGCCGCTATAATTGCCGAAGCCGGAACCATCGATGCCGCCCGGCGTGCCAAGGCCGTTTTGCAACTCACCTGCCTCGATGGAGACGAGGCTTCCGGAAAGCGTGCCGCGATTGGTGATCGCAGCGCCGCCATCGATCATCAGAGAGCCGCCGGACTTTATCATGGAGCCGACACCGACCGTGGCGGTTCCGACATATGTTTTCGTGGCGTTGCCGTAGGGTCCAGTCCCGACCTCGGCCATACGGCTGCCGATCATGATCACGTCGGGGATGTTGTTCGGATCGATACCGAGTGCAGCCAGATCAAGCAGACTTGTCGCGTCCGCGTATTCGATGACCTGGACGGCGCCTCCGTTGATGACGCCATCCCTGTATTTCTGTTTGCCCGAATAGGTGATCGTCACCGGAGACTTGCCCTTGGAAATGACAATCATCCGGTTGCCGCCTTCAGCCCGTTCCGCAAGTGCCGGGTCCTTGAAAACAGCGGGGTTGAATTGTGCCACGAGCCATCGCGGATCGGCACCGACCGGTGCATGAAACTTGCCCGACCCGCTATCCATGAAGCTGCGGACACCGCCCCATTGCACGCGGTAGTGATCGACATTGCTGGTGACCATATCGTTGAGGATACGGTTCACGTCGATGGAGAGGTCCTTGACCGCGAGAATACGACCTTCGCGGTTTTCAAGAGCATCACCTGATATCGCCATGTTTGCGCCGGCGCGGATCGTGCCGGGCAATCGAACTCGAACAACCCCGGAGAACTCGTCGCGCGTGGCAGTCATCGTCCCCCAGTATCGCGCGGGGCTGCTGGTGCGCTCGGTCGCATAGAGAATGCTGAGATCACCGAGCTGGTAATAGTCCTGCGCACTGTCCGTCCCATCCAGGGCGGTATTGATCAGTGCCGTCGCCTTGATCTGCATGTCGGCGCCGCTTTCGATGCGGGCCGACGCGTTGGTCAGTGTTGCCAGGACCTCGATTGCAAGATTGCCGCCGGCGAATATGCGACCAAGGCTGTTGTCGAGATTGCTGCGAACCTCGAGGATCATATTGCCACTGGATTTGATTGCGGCATTGGTCCCGACATTGGCGAGCGACGCGGCCTGGGCCTTCAATCCTGCCCCGGCATGAATCAGCGCTTCGTTTGTCAGCAGGCCGCCAACCACGACGTTCAATGTTCCCGGAGTCAGGATCGAACCAAGATTGTGCAGGTTTCCACTGACACTGGTCTCTATCGCGCCGGCATCGATTTTACCTGTGGCACCGTTGACGAGATTACCTTTGACATCGAGGCCCAGCGTGCCGGCAACGGTAAGCAGCCCCGCATTCGTGAAGGACGATCCAAGGATGAGATCGAGATTGCGGGCCACCAGACGGGCAGACGAAGAGCCGGGAACATAGCTATAGGTCTGAAGACGCAGGTTTCCACCTGCCTCGATTGATCCGCTGTTACCAAGGCTCGCTGCCGCTGAAAGCAGGGAATGGTTGGCCGAAATAATCTGGCCGAAATTGGAGAGAGTTCCGGAAAGGTTTACAGTTAGCTCGCCAACGGGTACGGGGCCATTCTCCGTCTGGCGTGTCGAACCGGCATAAATACGTCCCGTCTGCTGGTTATCGAGCATCTGGGCCGACGCTGTAAGCCCCTCTCTGCCTTGCAGAAGACCGGAATTCGACAAAGTAGTGTCTGCAGAAAGCCTCAGTGTCCGGTTGGAAGCGATTGAACCTGCATCGTTGACGATACCGCGCGAGGCTAGAATGGTTATGTCACCGTTGCTGGCGATGCTTGAACTGGCGCCACTGTTGATCAGGTCGGCTACAGTCAGTTCCAGATCGCCGGCGGCATGAATAAAGCCGCTATTGGCAAGAAGGCCGGAAACGGTGGCATTCAACGTTGTCTCTGAAACGAGTTTGCCGAGATTGACAAGATTGCCAGCGACCTTTGCCTCGATTGTCTTGGCGACAATTTCCCCGTTCGTGGAATTTAACGCGCTCTGTTCCACTTGCAGGGTCAACCCGTCAGCCGCGGCAATCAGACCCGCATTGCTTAAGGATCCAGACAGGATGATATCTGCGTTTGCCGCAACAAGTTCTGCCGCCGGAGAATTCGAAACGTAGGAAACTGCCTCCAGGCGCAGCGTGGATGGCTTGGCCTGCACAATACCATCGTTGAGGACACTTCCCGCAGTGACAATACCGAGCGTGTCGTGACTTATCATCCGACCCAGATTGGTGAGATCCCCTGCGTTCAGCTTGATGTCGATCCGTCCGGCCTCAATCCAGCCGGCCTCGATATTGATCATGGACGCTGCTTTAATTGCCAGGTCGGAACGGCTCAGGAAAACCCCGGCATTATTCAGGGCTCCCGACACAGCGATCTCGAAACTGCCCTTGGCTTCGAGGCTACCGAGCACGTTGGAGAGGCTGAGAGCCGTAATCGAAAGATCGGTATTGGCTCCGATCAATGCCGCAGCGCCCGCATTGACAAGATCGCCCGCCACGAGAGTCAGGCTTTCATTGGAACTGATCTTTCCGCTGTTGATAACCGTGCCGCCAGCCCTGATGCTCGTGGTCTCAAGTGTATTGATCGTGCCGTTGTTGCGGAGATTGTTTCCAAGGATCAACTCTGCCTTCCGGGCAGCCAATTGGGCCTCCTGCGAGCTGGCGATATAGCTCACGGCATGGAGTTCAAGTTCGCCTAGTGCGGTAATCTTTCCGTCATTTGTTACGCTTCCGTCGGAAAGAAGCGTAAGCGTCGTTTCGGAGAGGAGGCTTCCCAAGTTGGTGAGATTGCCTGCGGTCGTTATCCTGAGCGTTCCGGCCTTGATCACACCCGTTGCATCAATGATCGCCTGCTGAGCGTTGATCGCGAGTTGGCCGTTTGAAAGGAGTACGCCGGCATTCCTGAAGTTGAGGACATCGAACAGGCGATCGCCCGTCGTGAACACACCGGTGTTCGAAATAGCCAGATCCCGGAATGCCATCGCAAGCGCAGGATAGCCCGCGGTATCGATCCGGGTGCCGATGGTTAGCTGTTCAGTCGCATTGATGAAGACGGGAGAAGTCTTTTTGAACTGGGTGCCATCACCGATCTCGACATTCGTTGCCGTGATCGAACCCTGGTTTGCCGGTTCGAACCAGGTCGAGGTCAGCGCCACGTCCTTCGCCCTGATGTCAATGTTCGGCGCAACAAGGGTTGCCGTGTCGGTGGCAAGTTTGTCTGTCGCGCGCATGTTCATATTGCCGACGCTGGCGATAATGCCGGACAGAGAGGCGCTGCTGCCCGCATCCACCGTCATAGCACCACCGGATTTGAGGACGGCAGCGGAAACGATGTCAGTACTCGCAACGATGGAAAGGCCGCGCCCGCCTTCTACGGTCGCCGTATCGAGCAATGAAACATCTCGGGCAGTGATGGAGATTTCTCCCTGAGCCGCGAGATCGCGCGCAATCTGAAGCGCGCCTGCTGCACGAAGGTCGGCGTTGCCGGCTACGCCACCCGACACCAACTGGATCTGACCAGCGGAGACAAGCGAAAGTGCGCCCGGCAAGAGCGCGCCATTGGCGTCGAGCATACCAAGAGCCTGTATATTGCCAGCCAGCGAAATACCTGTGTTCAGATCGCTGGAAAGGGCCGCAATCGATGCCGCGCGTACAACGCCTGCCGCGCTCGAAACGATCCCCTGGCCCACGGGATCGCCGGCGATGGCCGTCGTTTTGTCCGTCGAACCGTCCGTACGATTGGAGCCGGCCTTGAGGTCGATACGACCCCGCGCATCGATCAGGCCATCGATCCGGATCGACTTTGCATCAAGCCGGATCTCGTCCGGCGACTGGCCGTCGGCAGCCGAAACACCGGCGCCGGAAATGGTGATGTCGCCGGATCTGGTTTCCAGCCCTACCGTGCCGGCATTGTAGTCGATGAGCGGGGTTCCGGTGGTCAGCGTCGCGCGACCGGTGTTGATAAATCCGCACCCCATGCAATCGATGCCATTGGGATTGGCCACGATCACGTCGGCCTTTGAACCAAAGACCTCGGTCACGCCATTGAGGTTGGAACGTCTGCCGCCTGTCACTTCGTTGACGATAATCTTGGCGGAGCCGCCACCGACGAGATTGGGATTGGATTCAACCTTGCCGCCGATGATCGAGGTTCCGCCAAGCCCGGAATTGTTCAGGATCAGCCCGCGCGTATCGATATTGTACTCGCGCAATTTGTTGTGACTGACACCGCCGCTCGACGGCTTGACGATGTTGAGCGTCGGCGTTCCGTTGCCTGAAGACGTCACATTTGGACGAAACTCAATTGGTGCGGTCGGATCGGTGATGACCTGCGCGCTGGCAGGTGCAAATGAACTGGCGATCGTCGTCAGCACAAGGCTGACCGACGTCACCAATGCGGTCGCTTTCTTGACCAGCTTGCCCGGCTTGGACTTGCGGATCAGCACTTTGACCATCATCGTTTTCATTCGGATACTCCCACAGCAAGGGCAATTGAATTCGTGTTCGCGCAGGCGCAAAACCGGGGTCGTCAGCAGTTCTTTATGAGGGCGGTCCACACATATTGCGTGGTCCAGCCTGGATGGCGGTAAACCGGGCGGGATGTTTCGCTCACATTGGCAATCGTCGCGCCCGGCCTGCATTTTTCGAGGAGCACTTTTTTGCAGGATTGCTCCGTCGGGGTGATGATCGAATTGGTGCACGTCGCCGACGTGATCTTTTCGCCGTTCCATGTGGCCACTGGCTGCGGGTCAGTCGGCCGGCAGCCAGCCGCAAAGACCAGTAAAAGGCACAGGGCCAGAAATCGGGTCATCTTCGCGCCAACCATTCTCTCAATCCTGGTGCTCAATTGGCTTCAGCCGTTTGAGCAGGTTTCCAGTTGCGGGCACGCGCCTGCGCATCCTCGATCTCTGTCGGCGTCATGCTCGCTGTCAGGCGCTCGAGAGAGGCACGTGCCCCGGGATGTCCGCGTTCATTGGCGAGATTGTAATAGAGGTGGGCACGGATCGGATCAGCAGCCACGCCTTCACCTTGTTCCAGCATCTCGGCGAAACCGTAGAGCGAGACCGGGTTTCCGAGCGACGCGCCCTGTTCGAAAAGCTTCACCGCCCTGGCGAGGTCCTGTTCGGTTCCTGTACCTGTCCGAAGAAGTGCGGCCTCCATGTTGCGCGCGCCGGTGTGACCATTTTGCGAGGCCTTCTCGTAATAACCGAAGGCACTTGCGGGATCCTTGGCGCGGCCGAGACCATCGAGAGCAAGACCTGCGCAATTGAACCGGGCTTCCGGGTTGCCGAGATCGGCAGCTTTGCAGATCAGTTCAGCCGCGGCAGCAAAATCCTGGCGGACATTTTCGCCACGAAGATGCATGAGCCCCAGCCGGTTCATCGCCGCAGCCGAACCCTTTTCCGCCGCAGCGATGTAGAGGGCCCGTGCTTTCACCGCGTCGGGTGTAAAACCCACACCAAGCTCGACCATGCGTGCCAGATGAAAGCCGGCTTCTCCATCGCCTTTGTCAAAACCCTCGGCAAAAGCCTTTGCCGCATTGGCAAAATCCTTCTTTTCCAGAAGCGCCTTGCCTTCTTCAAGAGGGCCAGCCGTTGCGGGTTGCGCCAAACCCAAAGCGCCCATGAGGGCGATTATGGCAAGAGAGGTGAGGGCGGGTCGGCGGCATGGTGTGTTGCGCATGAATTGAACTCCGTGATCGGGATTTTCCGGGTTATGCCCGGGAGCAATTTCGTCTTTTTTCAGCACCGTGAGTTTGGGCGCCGCGGCGAGCAAGAACGGTGATTTCCGGTGAATTCGGCTTGCCATCATCTACCCACCATTCCCGGGAAGAGCCCGATGGAGTCGAGGCCGAACGGGTATTCTTCGCCTGCCGTTTCCTTGAAGGTTTCGATACCTGAGGAGGCAAAGACACGATCTCGCGCCCGCAGCGTGCCCGCAGTCACCTGAACCGGACGGAAGGCATTGATCGTGATGCTGCCCTGGGGCGCATCAAAGACACCGCCCTGATCGCCGGTCCCGATCCACGCGGTCGATCCGCCCCAGAAATTGTAAAGGCCGGGTGGACGCTGAACGATGGTCGGGATCGAGCCGCCCTCCAGCACCACGGAGGGAGCAGTTGCATTGATGCTGCCGTAGCTGACGATCTGGCCATATCTGTTCAGGATTGAGGATGAGGCGCGCAATTCGATATTGCCGTTGGCATTGATGGCGCCGCCCGCGACACCTGTCGTGGATGAGCCATAACCGATGCAGGTCAGCCTGCAGCGCTTGACGAACTGCAGGGAGCCGGACAGACCCCCCTCATTGAGGATGCTTGTCCCGTCAATCAGGACCGATCCGGTATTGGCATTGATCGAGCTGCCGCGGTTGACGACGTTTCCACCGGCCTGCATCGCGACACTGTCACCGATGATATATGCCTGCTGGCCTGGCACCCGTTGTTGACCGTAATCCAGGCTGACGGTTTCGATCGTTTCGCGCGATTGCCAGAGGGCGTACCAGAGCCGCTTGCCGTCGTTCTTCTGGTAGTGCCAGACACCTTCGCCGTTGAGGACATCGGCGATATTGAGGATGTCGCCACCAGCCTCGACGATGGTCTTATTATTCGAGAGCAGCCTGCCGGTATTATTGGTAATGGAGCCGCCGGCGCGGACGTCGAGATCGTCCTTCGCTCCGAATACGATTGCGAGCTGATCGGCATTCTCGGTCAGCAGCGCGATATCACCCGCAGCCTTGAGTGTAGCGGCACCTTTGGAGTCTGCATTCGCTCCGTCACGGCTGCTGCCGCTCATCAAGACACCGGTATTTTTGATGTCGCCCGTGTCGGCAAGAAGCGTCAACGCGCCGTTGATGGCTTCGATTTTGCTTTGAGGCTGACCGGCCAGTGAACGGGCCTCTATCGAGCCTGCGTTAATGTGGACATTGCGCTTCGCTTCAATCGACCCGCTCGTCGTGACCTTGCCGGATGCATCGATAACGAAATCGCCGAATGCTGCGAGCCCGTTGCCCGCGTGGCTGACGCCTGCGCCATTGTTGGTGGCCCGGATGCGGACCGTATTGGCCTTAAGCGTTCCGCGCGAGGTTATTTCAATGGCGACAGAATTGTCGTTGCTGCCCTCATCTGTCATCCGTCCCCAGTTCTCGAGATCGGAGTTCGGCACGATCGCTGAATCGTATTCGACGGAACTGCCGCCGGCGGTCAGTTCTATGGACGAGCGCAATTGCGGGGAGCTGTTTTCGACAGGGCCGTCGACGCGGATACGGCCTGCCAGCAAATGCAGAGTGCTCATGGCGCCAGACAAACCGCCAGGACCGACATTGATCGTACCGTCGGCAGTCTTGAGTACAATATAATCTTGATAGGACGTCGGTGTGATCTGTCGACTTACGATCGACGCCTTGCCGGTGGAAAGTACGACGCCGCCGGTGTTGTGGAAGGAGGCACCATTCACAGAAATGCCGTTAGGGTTGGCGATAATGACATGCGCGGGAGCGCCTTCCACCTTCAGAGGGCCATTGAGATTGGAGATGTGGGAGGACGTCACTTCGTTGAGGATCGTACGTGCATGGACCGTATTGTTGTCCAGATTGACACCGAGAGAGTTGACGGAAAATTCCGTGTAGGTGTTGTGGCTGATGGCGGATGTCGGGTTGCTGACTGGCGCGATCTGAACGTTCGTAGCGCTGCTGGTGGCGTCGATACTGGTGGTCGTATTGCTGCCACCGTCGGGAATGACCTGCGCGAAGACGGGCAGCGCCACGCCGCACAGCAGCAAGGACAGACTAGCTGCCACGGAATTCTTCATGTTTGCCAACCGGAACGTACGTCTCATTCGGAGATGGGCTCCCCTGTCTTGCTCGTCAGCCCTGTCAATTTGCACGGGTCGGCCAGTTCAGCCTTGCCGACGATCCACAGGTAATCGTAGAGCCTGCGCTCCTCGTCGGTGATATTTTCACCTTCGGCGAAAGCGCCAACGGTCAGAACCGACGCGTCTGCCCGGGCAAGGGCCTGATAAAGAGAGCGGTCCTTGCGGCTGTGACCCCGGCCGACCTGCAGCAGAACACCATGCTTCAACATCCCGGCCTGCTCAGCGGCATCGGCCATGGAAATATCGCGGCGGATCTGATGGTCGGCGTTCAGCGCGGCCTGCCGGTCCGAGATCAGTCCGCAATGCGCTGCCATCATTGCTTTCGTCCAGCTTTCGCGGACAGCAGTTTCGGTTGTGCCGAGCCGCTTGCGGATCACCTTTTTCTCCTCTGACGTCAGTTTGCCAGCGGGTCCGTCGTTCTCTGCGAGATCCCCGCCGCGCAACGGTACCCGTAGGCTGAATACGCGCTGAACAAGAGGCAACCAGTTGTCGAAGGCGGGCCAGCCTCGTGTCCACCATTTCAGTTCTGCGCCCAGTCCGGCCGGGGTCTCCGGATGATTTTCGCGATAACGGGCAATTGCTGCATCATCGTCGCGTGAAAGCATTTCCATTACGACGGTGATCCGACGATCATCCTTTGCCATTGCCGACAGCACACAGGATGACGCAACCGCCTGTTCCCTGACGCCATGCCGTTCGCCAAAGAGAAGGTAATCCACCTTGCCGAGGCGACCGGCGAGGTCCGCAAAAGAGATCAGGCTGCTGCTGGATACTTCTTCAATCCTGCCCTTGCAGTCGTTGAACTCGCCCGGTGCCGCCAATCCTTGTCCGGCCATTGATAGCCAGCCTGCCGCCATCAGGCCGGCAGCCAATACATAGCGAGCTATCCCTGCGCATATCTCCCTGTCTGGTCTCATGGTGTTGCCGCATCCAGCGCGTCGATGCCGGCGCTGATCCCATTGAGCGAAACCTTGAGCGGGATGGTGGTTGCCTTGGTGTCCTTGAGAGCGACCGTCAGAATGTTTCCCTTGCGCAAAGCGCCAAGCAACGAGCCGCTGAGAGCAAAGCCGGCGTGGCATCCGGAGATACTGCAGGTCTCGAAGATAACGCGCTGAACCTGACCACCATCGATCTTCAATTCCAGACCTGACGGCAGATAGACGTTCAGGGGCGTCGAAATGATCGCGACGCGCTGTTTTCCCTGCCTCGCAATGTTGAACAGAAAGACAACATCCTTCCCGCCGTTGACGGCCTGCGCCTGCTGCAGACGGCATGCCGCACTATCCGCTTTCGCGGTGGCAGTATCCGCCTGCGGCTTGCAGACCAGTTCCCAGTCGCCGTAACGCCTGGGCTCTACGACTGGTGCTGCGGCAACCCCGGAAGTCTCTTTCCCGGCGACCGAGGTCTTGCCATCATCCGCAATCGCTTTCGCCGCAGGTGCGGCCAGCACCAATCCGACGGCAACAAGCGCCATGCCGATTCCGGACACAGATGAGAACCGCCGACGGCGCAGCCCGAATGTGAGGCAATTATCGCCAGCATCTCTTGAGGGAGGATCGAACAAAAACGGCATGGCTCAAAAAACCTTCAAACGCAGTGTCATGAACAACTCACCCTTTTCCTCGCTCATGCGCCGGCTGCGTCTGTCTTCGGCAACCCGCCAGGCGTAGCCGACGTCGAAAGAAAGCCGGGGGCCGCCATATCGCAGCCCCACACCACTGCCGACCCGATAGCCGGTGACTTCATTGGCAACGTCACGGCCGAGCCCTGCGTCGAGAAAGAGATAAGGGTTGAGACGGGAGAGGGTCGTTCGCGCCCATTCCGACGATGGGGCGGATACCTGCACAGGGCCCTGGCTGTCCGGCTGCGTGCCTGATCCGGCTTTTCCCAAAAGCAGATCGACCGGCATGGCGAGTGCGACCTCATTGCGCCACACCGCACCCCGGTCAGCCTTGAAGCTTCCGTTGGAAAAGCCCCGTACCGAGCTGCGCGAGCCGATTGTCATCTGGTCGTCGGAATAAAGCGCGGTTGCCGCCCATTGCGTCGACAGGCTGGAGGAAACGGAGGCGCGACCGGGAAAGACATAAGACCCCGAAAGAGATGCATCCAGCTTTGTGAACTGGCTGTGAGGTGTGGACGCATCGATATCGTCGGCATCGTCGCGTGCATTGAAGATAGATAGCCCCTGGCTGGCACCGATCCGGGCCGACACGTTGGCGCGTTCGAAGAAACGGCTGTAAGTCAGGCCCGCCTGAAGCGGGGAAACGCGCTGGTCCATCAGCCCAACGCCGTTGATGTAGCGGTTCTGTTCGCGATGCGCGACCGTGAAATCGGCAATCAGCCGCTCAGTCCGTGATGAATGAACGATCCAGTCGGCACCCGCGCTGACGTTCCAGGTCGTCATGAACAACTCGGAAAGCGGGCCGAGGTCGATCATGTTCTCGGACCAGTCCCCCTTGAGCCTCATTGTGGCTCGTCCGACGGGAACCGCGAAATCCCCGCTCAGCTCGTTAGTCTCGACGCCGCTTTTAAGCGTGAGGCCCCACATGTCGTTGATACCGATGAGATTGTCTTTCTCCGCCGTGATCCCGAAGCGAAGCTTGTCGACACCTTCGATCGATTCCGTGTCGTAACCGCCGTAGAGCCTGAACGCGTCATTGATGCGGTTCGTGATCTGCACATCGGAGGTCGCCGGCCTCTTGCCCGGAACAAGCTCCGCCTTGGCCTTGTTCGAAGGAACCCTGTTGAGGCTATCGAGTGTGTCCTGCAGGCGGTCGACATGCAGGACATCGTCTTTGGCAATCGTGCCAGTCATCGCGATCCGGGCGGATGGCGGCAACAAGGTCAGGCGTTCGAGATCGTCATCGATACCCTCGAGCCAGGCATCTGCCTGCTGCACGAAGTCGGAAACGGAGGTGGACCTTGCAACGTTGCCACTTAATTCCGCCATCCGGGGAAAGAACCCCTTATAAGGCTGCCGCTCCTCCTTGTAGACGACCGCATCGATCCGCCCGGGCACAACGCGCAGGACCAGCGTCCTGCTGGCGGCAATGTCTTGCTCCGGCAACCAGGCCTGCGTCGTGGCAAAACCACTGTCGGCAAAAAGGCCGTTTACCGCCTTGAGCAATCCGCCGACGCTTTCATTGCTCTGGCAGGACAATGCAAAGGGTCTCGTCACGTCTTCAACAGCTTCGCTGCCAATGAGTTCGTGTCCACCTTCGATTCGGATCGTGTCCACGGGAAAACATGATGAAGCACCGGACGTCGCGCTATCGGATGCGGAACCCGCAAATGTCTGGATCGTCAGGGCAGGCTCATGCGATGCAGCAACACCTGGATCTGCCTGGCCTTCCCTCGCTTCTGCATGCGGCCGCCCTTTGAGGTCATCCTGCGACAATGCCGCTTGTGGAGCAAGGCAAAGAGCTGCGCAGAGAACAACGACCGGGTTTCGCAACGCGGGTGAGGTCGGTGCGATACCACCGATCACCTTCCTGTCGAAACCACCTGCTGTCGATGATTTGGTAGCTGCCGGAACGACAAATCGCGCTCTGGCCAGATATCTGGTCATCAATAAACTTCAACCCCATGTTGCCCTATGCGACGCATTAATCAATAGAGGGTATTTTGCAAGACAACTCTGACGCGCTTATCAAAAGAATGAGAATTGAGTTACCAATTTGCATCAGTTATGCTTAGACCTCTCAGAGATCAAAGCTGGCACGGTGCTGGCCAGAGCGTATCCAAGGGTCCCTACTTCATGTCGGAATTACAGATAAGTGTTTGCGATCGCTGGCTTTATTCTTCCAGCCGAAGCTAAATAGGGAGCCGGTTGAAAGCAGTTGGATTGTTCGTGGAATAGAGTGCGAAAAATCACACATCATTATTTTGGCCTGTAGCAATTTGCCGACGTTGGCACCAAACACACCGAATCGAGAAAAGATTTATTCCTTGCCCGAACAGTGAGTGCGAAGATTAACGACCTTTACGTGTGTTTTTTAACCTCGCTGACGGGAGGAGGGGAGGTCTCGTCGCCTGCCCCCTGTTTAGTACCTTTAGGACGCCTCAGGGGCTTTGCAACAGAAATTCTTGCGGATTCAGCGACTCACTTGGAGGAGCCATGAGTGCCTCGATCACGGCGTTTTTCAGGCCGGGATCATTCATTTGTGCTGTCCATCTGATCGCACGTCGTCATCCGCAATCGGGGCTTTAAACGCTTGTCCGATTTTCGCGACAACTGGTCGTCCATCGTTGTGCAATGCATTTTAATAATTGCAATAACTGGTTGTGAACGGATTGGTTGTAACGCCGGTGCGACTGTATTCGGGGGCACCAGACATGCATACCATTATCGATATTCTATCTCATCCAATTATCAATGGGCTCATTCTTGGCCGGTAATCGGGCTTCTCCTGTCGTACTTTTTTATGCCACCCGGTGCCGGAAATAACATTGGAAACCAGTACGTCACTGTGAACCATGTCGTGATTAATTACCCCGGCGCGAACAACGTCCAGAACAATAATGCTTTCATTCCGGTTTGCCTGGTTGTTTCCTTGCTCGTGGCTGGCCTGATCTATCTGTATATCGTATTCGCATATCTGGCGATCACGATTCTCACGACAGTGGCGGCAGGGGTCGTCGTGATGTGCGTCGTCGGTGCGGTCCGTACCCCGGAAAATGTGGTCTGGTTTTTCGTGCCGGCCTTTATTTCGGTAGTCAGCGTCCGTTTCCTGCAAATTGCGTGGGAAAATCGCCAGACCCTGCGGTCGTTTCATTTGCCAGGCAAATTTGTCGAGCTGCCAGGAATTCTGTTGCAGCCTGCGGCAACCTGGGCGTTACTTCAGGCATCCGGGATTGTCGCTGTCGCCATCCTGCTTGTCCATGCAGCAGTTTTCGTCAGCTATTATCTGCCAAGTGGAAACCGCTCGGGCCCGCGGTTCAATTGGCAAGTGCGATGGTTGAATATTGTACGGCGGTTTTGTGGCGTCTTTGGCGCCTTCATGCTCGTATTTATGTGCGGGGCGGCATGGCTGGCTGTGTCGGGTACTGCTTTCCGTTACATAACCAGCGGAACGTTTTGACACTCAGTCACCATAGCCACGCTATTAAAAAGAAACCCTCCGGCGGGGAGGGTTCGAGTGGCGCCAACCTTACAGTGCTGCAAGGAGGGATGGGCGGAGGGGGAAAGGTCCGCCCGGTCAATGAATGCGGTAAACGACGAACGGTTCCTCGTCTCGCGGAATATTTGTGCGTCGCTCCCGTCGGTCTGTTGTTCCGGTCACGTGGTTTCAGGGTGAAGGCAGGGCGTAAGCCATTTACGGCTCCTCGTTCACGAACCCCGGGAACTGCCCCGCAACTCACAACCGCATCCCGAGCCCCTTGGTCAAACCGGGCGTGAGCTTCTGCTTTTCGACGAGCTCGGCGTGGTGCGCCCGCTCGACCAGTCCGGCCACCAGCCTGATGCGTTCGACGGAGACACGGGCGTCTGCCGTAATTCGGAGCCTGTCCATATCCTCGTTGCGCAGGTATGCCGTGCCGAACCGTTTCGTCAAAGCTTCCCTTATTGCGTTGACCTCCCGCAATGCCTGCCGGCCTTCCGTGGTGCTTTCCATCTTCCGGACGAACGCCGGCCTTTGCTCATGGGAGAGCGCACCGAGGCGTGAGAGGATTTCCTCGCTGCGCCGCGTGAGGGCGGGAACCTCGACGACATCACGCTTTTCCCGTTGCCATGTTTCCGAGCGGTGCTCGTTTTCCAGATGCCGTAGCCAGCTTCTGGCGGCGTTCCCGACAAGCGTCGCAACCGATCCGGCGTAGTGCAGCGCCTGTTTTCTGTCCCTGTTGTCACCGAGGATGCCCGACTTGCCGCGGAGCGCCCCGAACTGGTCTGGCCGCTCGCGGATGGCTCTTGCCAGAATGGCAGGATCGGTGCCGGGATCGAGGATATGGGGCTTGATGGCTTCGCATGCAGCGAAGGCATCGTGATAGACACGAGTGGCGACATTGCGCAGCCTTTCCATGCTTTCTTCCAGTTCCGGTCGCGCTTTCTCACGGGCGATCTCGTCAATCGACTTGTCGTAGCGGGTGATGGCGGGAACGAGCGGTGCGGGGACCTCGACCGGCTGTTTGCGCAGCTCGCTCCGCGCCATCGCATCTGCTTCCGTGCGCTGCCGTTGTCCTTGTCCTTCCACCATCCGCTGCAAGGAGGTTTGTCTCATCGCCCGCTGCTGCCGGATATTTTCGCCCGGTGGCTCCTTCAGTCCGCGCCGTTCGGCAAAGGTGTCGGTATAATCGAGCGTGGTTTCCTTCAGCCCCGAGCGGCTCATGCTGGCGGTGAGCGCCTTGATGTTTTTGAACTCGTCACGTCCGGCATAAAGCATTGCCTGATGACGATGGCGGGTCATGGCAACATAGGTGAGATGCCGGTCCATGGTGGCCGAGGCCATGACAAAGGACCGGTCGACGGTTGTCCCTTGCGCCTTGTGAATGGTGGTGGCGTAACCATGATCGAAGGAATGGTAATCTTTCGGGCGGATAGTCAGCCTGCGGCCGGTTTCCGGATCGCTCGATAATCCGTCGAGCCGTACCTGTAGTGCGTCCGGCTCGACGGATTCCACCGTTCCCAACATGCCGTTTTTGACAGCAAGCCCGCGATCGTTCCGCAGCAGAACGATGCGGTCACCGGCGGCAAAGGCACGCTTTCCGTTGACGGTCTGATAAATGATTTCGCCGGATCCGGTTTCGTTTCCGGTTGCTTTTGCCAGAACCCCCTCGGCCTGCAGACCTTTCCGGATGGCGTCATTGATGGCGCGGACATCGACACGGCGATGGGCAAGGGCAATGCGGGACTGATGCGGATTGTCCCGGCGGTCCTTCAGATAATCTCGCACGAGGTCCGCACAGGCCAACGCACGATCGTCGGCAAGGCGAATGGCATTCTGCCCGTCATACTTTTGCAGAGCTTCAGAGGTGCGGCGGGTGGCAAGGGCGAGCGAGGCCTGTTGTTGCCAGCCGTGTTTCTGGCGACGGATTTCGGTCAGTTCGATGGCGCCGATTTGTTCGGCAATGGCCCGGAAGGGAGAGCCCGCACCGATTGCCTGCAGCTGCTCGTGATCACCGACCAGCACCAGCTTGGCGCCACGCGCCTCAACCTCCCTGACGAAGCGGCAAAGCTGCCGGCTGCCGATCATGCCGGCCTCGTCGATGACCAGAATGTCCCTGTGTCCGAGCATGGATTTTTCGTTCTCCCAGCCAAGCTCCCAGGAGGCCAGCGTGCGGGAAACAATGCCCGAAGATGACGTCAGGCCCTCTGCCGCCTTGCCGGCAAGGGCAGCACCGTGAACACGATAACCGTCCGCCTCCCATGCCCGCCGTGCTGCTGCCAGCATGGTCGACTTGCCGGCACCGGCAAAGCCGGTCACCGCCGATATCTGTTCGGGTCCGGTGACATGCAGTACGGCTTTCTTCTGCTCGTCACCGAGACCTGATCCTGCCAGTTCCCCGTTCTGCCGGACGATTGCCTTTGTGACCGTTGTTGTTCTCACAGCATGAGCTGATCGCGCCGCCATCCTGATCGCACTTTCTGCCATCAGTCGTTCCAGTTCGATCATCTCCCGGGTGGAATAGCGGGCCGGTTCGTGTTTCTGCTCCTGCTGAAGAAGGACAAGCTGCGGTGAGGCCATGACGGCGGCAAGGGTAGTGTGGAAGGCAGCCGTGTCGGTGATGTAGCGGCCGAGCGTTCTGGCGATATCGTGACGGGTAAAGACGCTTTGAGCTGAAGTAATGAGGGCAAGCACCTGTTCGGGACGACGGCGGATCAGCCCGGCGTTTCGCCGTGCGGCATCATCCTCGATGCGGCAGCGGGAGACATCGACACCACGCTCTTTCATCTGCGCGGCATGCACACCCATATGGCCGGTCGGCTCGATCGCGAGACCACGCGACAGATGCGAGCGGTGATCGACACGGCGGTCGAGACCGGCGCGCAGCAGATGCCGGTTGACGAGAGCGGCAAGGGCCTCTCGTACCGCCTTCATCTGCATCTGCGAGGTCGGCAGGCCATGGTCGATCAGCCATCTGTTCTCGCGCTCGATCAGGGTTTTTCGGGCAAGGCCGGTCGAGGTAATCACCCGTGTGGTCATGACGACATGGGCATGGATATTGCGGTCGTCGCTTTTGCCCTGCGGCACATGAATGGCGAAGTCGACGGCAGCACCAAAACGATTGGCGAGATCACCGGCAAAGGCCCGGGTCAGCGCCAGCCGCTCAGTATCGGCAAGCTCATGCGGAAGGGCGATCTCGAACTCGCGGGCGACACGGGCATCGCATCGCCGTTCGGCAAACTCCGCGGCATTCCACAAGCCTGATCGATCAAGCGCCCATGGGGCATCGACACCATCGGGAAGAATGATTTCCGTGTGAAGCACACCCTGCTTTGCGGTGAAGTCGTGGAGGAGACCATCGCGCTCGTTCAAAATTCTGCTGGCGGTGCGATAGGCGATGGCGGCGACGGCACTTTTGCCGGCACTGCGGCCGACCGGTTTTACGCTGCAATGGTAGATCGCCATGCCGGTCTCCCGATAAAACGAACCGGCGGAAAAACCGTTTCCGCCCGATTCCGCAGCCGGGTGACCGGAAACAACCGCCCCTCAGCCCTTCGATGTCTTGCCTGTCGCCGGGGCGCCAACTCGTAAGTGCGCCCTTGTTGTTTCCTGTCTAGCGGGTCGGGGGATGGCTGGCTCTATGGTGAATTCACCAGAATGCGCTGCAAATTGATCCTCGTTACCCTTGCCTCGATGACAGGAGAGCAATGGAGACGGCGATGGATGCGGTCAGGTTCGCAAGGTCGAGACGACGGTCACAGACCACAAGGACGGATGACAATGCCGGCGAAGGCACAGGGCAACAGACACCGGATGCCTTCATCGCCGCCTGCAGCAGCTTTATCCGTTTCGACAGGCTGCGACCACCCGGAAACACGCGGTGGCTGTCCGTCGGCACGGCAGCGGAAGCAACACAAACCGCCGGCAGGGAAACAGGTCTTTCCGCCGATACCTGGCAGCAGATGCTGGTGATGATGGAAGAGGCTGTTTGTGCCAGTATCGAGGAGGACGGCTGGTCACCTCTGGCAAAGGTCGGTCTCTGGCTTGCCTTGCATGAGCCGGGTTTTGATCCGCGCCACTTCGGTTTTGCCGGACTTGGTGATCTCGCTGATGCCTGCCCGGCCATAATCGTCAGGCGCTGTGGCGAGGGAGGTCATCTGCTCAGGGTGAAGCTGGTGGAGAAGAAGGGCACCACAGCATGCGGGGGAGCCGGTCATGGCGCGTAAACCGGTTGCCCGTCGCATTGAGGAACTGGAGGCGCGCAAGCGTACGCTGATGGCCCGGCTTGCCGCGCAGGAACGGCGGCTTGAGCTGCGGCGGAAAATCCTGCTGGGCACATGGATGATCAGCGAGCTGCAACAACCGGCGGACCGACCGGAGGTGCAGATGCTGCGGGACTTGCTGCGGCGGCAATTGCCGCAGATGGCCCTTCGTGATGCCGATCGTCAACTGCTTGAGGAGCTGCTCAGAGAGGAAACACACGGATGAGAACAGTTGAGCGTTTGCTGGCTGTCAGCCGATCTGTCGCTCGATTGCGGCCTTGTCGATCACCGACCAGACCCTGCGGATTTTTGCGTGCTCGAATTCGTAGAAAACATGCTCGCAGAATTGCACACGCCTGCCATTGACCGGAAGGTCCATGAAGGTGGCTTTGGGGGTGCAATCGAACTGAAGCCGGGCGGCAATCCGGTTCGTGTCGCTGACAAGGATTTCTGCCTCAAACCGCAGGTCGGGAATGTCGGCAAAATCCTTGACCAGCATGTCTCGATAGCCCGACAGGCTGAACGGCCGGCCATTGTGTTCGACAGCGTCGTCGACGAAGGTGCCGGGTTCATCGAAGGTCTGGCGGTTGAGGCAGTCGACATAGGCGAGATAGATGTCCTGAAGTATCGGCATGGTTTCTCCGTATCGATTAAACGTCAAACCGGTTCCGGCGTTAGCGCCGAGGCAGCCGTTTCATTCGAGGCTTGCGAGTACGTTTCGCCGGCGGAATAACGGTTCGGATGGTCAACCGGTGACGAGATCGCAACTGTCGTTATGAAGTCGACAGAACCCGTTTGGCTGGATGGGAAGTTCGAGGATTTGCACCAGGGTTGGCCCTCATCTTTTTCCCAAATCAGCGGCAGAAACGCCAAGCGCGACTGCCAAAGGCAATCTGGCTTTATCCGGCATCATGGCAAGTCCCGAAGTGATCGCTTCCTGCCATGCGGGACCGCGTTCCCATGCCTCGTTCCATGCGTCGGCCAGTGAATATCCTTGCCGTGTTTCCACCAGGGCCTCTGACAACAGCGATGCCTGTTGAAGATCCTTGTCACGCTTTGCTCTGCCCAGGGCATCGTTGCGCCTGCGAGACGCGACAATCAACTTGTGAATGGCATAGCGCTCGGGAGCGGGGATATTGACGCTGACGCCCTCTCTGTACAACAGCACCGTTCTCACGGGTTCGTAGATCAGATAGTCCAGGAAGCGAAGGTTTTCCGCCGACGCGCCGCCAAGAGCAGGCATGGGTGACGGCTTGCCCGTATGGTCGTCCGACCCGCGGTTACCCGTCAGGAACTCTACGCGATAGTTGTCCGAGTTCATGAAGGCGGCGACACGCGCCTTGTCCGCCTGATGCGGCACCGCCCTGAAGGACGGATCGACGGTATGCAAGACGTCCAGGATCGGTGGCAAGGTGTCCCCGACCTCCGCGCTGATTGCGAAATCCTGGGCGTAGTCGGCGTCGCCCGTCTGGAGCGATGCGTTTGGAAGACGAACCCCCAGCAGCCCCGAATAGCAGCTGAACGCGACCGAGCCTATGATAAGGGCTCGAAGGCGAAACAATCCGGCGTCAGCGAGAGCTTTGGTTACTTCGCCCGCAAAACGTTCAGGCGACGCCATGCCGCCCGTTCGTGTAAGCGCGTTAACGAGCCGACGCCGCTCCCTGAGGTCGTCTTTGACTTCCCTGTGGGCGTGTACCCTCGCGGTTATTTCCTCATCTGCTTCCGGCCCTGCATAGCGCCGCTTGTCGCCATCCGGCGTCGGATACTCGAAGTACCAATATCCCTTGCCTTTCACGGGGACGTTCACGAACCGTCCATTATGAGGGAAGTCGGTGGAGAACTGTGCATCGAACGATCGCTGCGCCAGTTCCGCGAACATTGTCCGGTATGCGAGGTCAATTTGTTTCATGGCAAGCGATCCTTGCGGCGGACTTATGTTGTTATAAGGTCCCGATCTTTCCCTTGTAAACGGGATCGCGACAGCCGGCGCAGTCGTTATAAGGAAATATTAAATTCCTTATAACTGCTTCTGTTTGGCATGGCAACCGGCCGCTGGGGCGCTTCCCCCGTTGCCCCTGAAACCGGCCAAGGCAGTTCCAGACAGTTTCGCCGTGACGAAGGAGGTGAATGGTCGGTACAGCCACGCGTGCTTCACCCCGTATGTTTGTTATCGATTGCCTTCATCCGGGGCTTCAATACGGAAACGTGGCGATTGCAGCGCATCGATGACCGACTGCAAGGCCTGATCCTTATCCTTGCCTGACACTGACAGGACGTGATGCTCAAAGGCGCCGGGATCGGCAAACTGGAAGTGAAGCTCGGCGACGACCAGCGGATCGTTGAGGCTGTCGCCGCCGCGTGCCTGGCAGCGTTCGACCGCCTCTGTCACTGTTGTTCGCAGCACGATGTAATGCAGCGGGCGGGTGAGCGCCGTGAATGCCGGCAGCCAGCCCGGTCGCACGACGCCGTCAAGGATCACGAAATAGCCTGCCTCGGCATAGCGACCGGCAACGTCGGCGGCGATCTGCATGATCATGCGGTTCTGCTAACCGGATTGCGGAAGCCAGGGATCGATACGGCCGTGCTTGATGTAACCCCACAGATCGTCGCTGTGGAAATGAACTTTTGGTACGCCCGGCAAGTGTGCCAGCGCTTCGGCTATGGTGGACTTGCCGGAACCGGGATGCCCGGAGAGAAGGAGAATGTGGCCGCGGAGATCGTCTGTCATGGTCATGCCTCAGTCCGGGATGCTGCAGATCAATCGTCAACCGCTTGCAGTCGATATCCGTTGTTCGGTGGATTAACCTGGATGCGCAGGCAGGCCTCTGCGATTACATGATCGAGCGATCAAACGGATCGGTTCAGAGGTCTGCCTCTGACGCCGGTTTCGCGAAACGAACGCCGACACCACCACCGTTCTCGTCAATGAAGGTGAGGCCGGCCTCTTCGAAAGCCAGACGAATCGCAATGAGAGTTGCAGCGTGTCCTGATTTACCGGATTCGATACGGGTGATCGTTGCGGCAGTCACTTTTGCTCTTACTGCCAGATCTCGAACGCCCCACCTAAGGGCTGCCCTCGCCATTCGAATTTGATCGTGTGTTATCAAATTATAACCTTGACATAAAAAATGCAAGCCGAGTAGTCTCAGAGTTGCTGACGTAACGGCCGAGCAGGTGCTGTAACACCTTACTCGACCTGACCACAATCTAGCTAGCAGGAGCTTGGATCATGGCTGATTCTGAGAATAGCAGAACTTTACCTAAAATTTCGTGCGCAAATGCATTCCCCAACGAGACGTTTGTCGACAACCTGCCAAGCGTGATCAACCGGCGCAATCTTTTGCCGCTGGCTGCACGGATCCTTCCGATGTTGCTCAACGATCTTCCGAAGCGCACCATTGCCGGACCGGTACATGCCAGGGAGCTGTGGCCGGACTGGTATGATATG
>NZ_JARWKW010000023.1:0-39840 GCF_047445855.1 Rhizobium sp. BR 250 | reverse complement strand
CGGAAGGCGCAAACGGCGTCTGGAGCGACGGCACGGACTTCTACAAGCAGGTCGGCGAAAACAAGTGGCTGCAGACAACCGACGCCACTGGCGCAACGCTTGACGCTGCTGTTCCTGCCGCACTGACGACGATCGCAACCGTCTATGCTTCTGGCACCTCGGTTGTCAGCCTGGACATCACCAAGCTCGACACCATGAAGACCGCCTTCGGCCTGGCTGCGACCGCAAGCAACGAAGACGTTCTCGACCAGCTGATCTCGCATGTTGATGGCCAGCTCGAAGCAGCAACAAGCTCAGCCGCAGGCCTGGGTGCTGTGTCCTCTCGCCTTAAGCTGCAGGAAAACTTCGTTTCCAAGCTGTCCGACTCGATCGACAGCGGTATCGGCCGCCTCGTCGACGCCGAGATGAACGAAGAATCCACCAAGCTGAAGGCTCTGCAGACGCAGCAGCAGCTGGCGATCCAGTCGCTCTCCATCGCAAACAGCGACTCGCAGAACATCCTGTCGCTCTTCCGTTAATCCGAAGAGACCGTTCAAGACTGAAAAGCCGCGCTCCCAGCGCGGCTTTTTCCGTTATTGTTAAGAAAAATTATCGTTCCTTAATTTTTCCCTTCATTGATTTAGGCTTTGTTAACCATTCGCCGCCTAAAACCCTGTCATCGAAACGATTGGTTAACCAAGACGAAAAAGAGGTTAACAGGCATCAAGCCGCGCGATCGTTCCCGGTGACAATCCGGAATGTCCCTTTTCATTTCAGCCAATCAAGGGGCAAATAATTATGACCAGCATTTTGACGAACGTCGCGGCAATGGCCGCCCTGCAGACCCTTCGCGCCATCGGCAGCAGTATGGAAGAAACGCAGTCGCGGGTCTCCTCCGGCCTGCGCGTCAAGACGGCCTCCGACAATGCCGCCTACTGGTCGATCGCGACCACCATGCGCTCTGACAATGGTGCGCTTTCCGCCGTACAGGACGCCCTCGGCCTCGGCGCCGCAAAGGTTGACACTGCCTATTCCGCCATGGAAACCACGGTCGATGTCGTCAAGGAAATCAGCAAGAAGCTGGTTGCGGCTCGCGAAGCCGGTGTCGACAAGGCAAAAATCCAGGAAGAAATCAGCCAGCTTCAGGATCAGCTGAAGAGCATCGGCGAATCCGCTTCCTTCTCCGGCGAGAACTGGCTGAAGGGCAAGATCAGCGACGCCACCGGCAATCTGACGCCGATCACCAAGCAGGTTGTAGGTTCCTTTATCCGCGATAGCGCGGGCAATGTCGCGGTCAAGACCATCGATATTCAGGTCGACAACAAGACCGCGCTTTTCGACACGACGACGGGTACGACGAAAAACGGCATTCTCGACAGTGCCGCTTATTATTCCGACACCGGCGCTCTGAAGCAGTTCGCGATCACCACGACAACTGCCGGCGTATCCACAACCACACTTCATACCGCAAAGGTGTTTACCGAAGCCCAAATGCTGGCTTTCCCGTCGGGCACGACAACCACGGTTTCGACTGTGGATGCAACGACCGGTCTTGTTACCGTTGCTGCGGCAACAGCAACAGAAGATAACGGCACCTACTTCAAGATCGGTGAAAACTCCGCCGGTGAAGCCCTGTATGTCAAGGCAAACAACACTGCCCCCGCTGCCGGCACCACTGTAACCGCAATCGGTACGGGTGGCTCGTCCAACAACGAAATCTATCTCGAAACCGCTGCCACCGATTCGCAGATGGCCCAGAAGCTCAACTATTCGCTGATCGACCTCGACATCACCAAACACCTCAGCGGACTGACGGATGCCAACGGTCAAGCGCTGACCGACAATGACGGCCTCGACAACATGATCCAGTTTGTCAACACCCAACTGGAATCGGTTATCAGCGCGAGCGCCGATCTCGGTTCCATCAAGATGCGCCTCGATCTGCAGGAAGACTTCATTTCGAAGTTGACCGACTCCATCGACAGCGGCATCGGCCGTCTCGTTGATGCGGACATGAATGAAGAATCCACAAGGCTCAAGGCTCTCCAGACGCAGCAGCAGCTGGCGATCCAGTCGCTCTCCATCGCCAATACCAGCTCCGAAAATATCCTGTCGCTATTCCGTCAGTAAGCGGCGCCCGATGGCTACGGGCGGTTTCGTCCCGCTCTGGCAGCAACAGAATATTCGGACAGGAAACCGCGCTTCGCAAGAGGCGCGGTTTTCCACATTTGCTGCCGTCGGCATGGTGCGCGCATGATCATGTCGCGAATAGGCGTCGGCCAGACAATTGCATAAACATTTGAAATCGTGGGGAAGAATGGTGCTGCTAGAGAGATTTGAACTCTCGGCCTCTCCCTTACCAAGGGAGTGCTCTACCCCTGAGCTATAGCAGCATCCGGTGCCGAAGCGTTTGCTTCAGCATCAAGCGTGGCGGCCTATTGCCATAGGTTTTTGACGAGCGCAAGTCGCAAAACGATATTCTTCATCACACGGAGCAAAAAACCGTGCCCCCTGTTGAAAAATGCATTTTTCAGATATTGCTGAATCTATGAACGAACATCATGACAAACAGGCAAGGGCAGCGGTTTCCGTGGACGTTTCGCAAGAAACGTCGGCCGTGGCGGCAAACGGTAACATGCAGGCCGGTCCCGGCGAAAAGGCGCGCCTGCGCGAGGCGGAGCGCAAGGCACGGGCGGCGAAGAAGCTTCGTGAAAACCTCCTGAAGCGCAAACAGCAGGTTCGTGCGCGCCGCGCAGGCGATGCGGACGAGACAATTGGCCTGCCTGCCGCAAAAACGGACGAATCATCCTCATAGAGAATTCATCAGCATAAAATTGAAACGCCGTGGAAATTCGTCTAAGGACGCGCATTTCCGCAAGGCACGATAAAGAAAGGCGGGCACAGGCCCGTAGGGACGCATGGATCGCATCAGAATTACGGGTGGCAACAAGCTCAACGGCATCATTCCCATCTCCGGCGCAAAAAACGCCGCCCTGCCGTTGATGATCGCATCGCTTCTGACCAGCGACACGCTGACGCTCGAAAACGTGCCGCATCTGGCAGACGTGGAGCAGCTCATCCGTATCCTCGGCAATCATGGCGTCGATATTTCCGTCAATGGCCGCCGCGAAAGCCAGGCCGAGGCCTATTCCCGCACCGTGCATTTCACCTGCCGCACCATTGTCGACACCACAGCCCCTTACGAGCTGGTTTCGAAGATGCGCGCGAGCTTCTGGGTCATCGGCCCGCTTCTGGCGCGTGAGGGCCGCGCCCGCGTTTCCCTGCCCGGCGGCTGCGCCATCGGCACGCGCCCGGTCGACCTCTTCATCGAGGGACTTGAAGCGCTTGGCGCGACGATGGAGATCGACGGCGGTTACATCAACGCCACGGCCCCCAAGGGCGGCCTGATCGGCGCCGTCTACACCTTCCCGAAAGTCTCCGTCGGCGCGACGCATGTGATGCTGATGGCCGCAAGCCTTGCGCGCGGCACCACCGTCATCCACAACGCCGCCCGTGAGCCGGAAGTGGTCGATCTGGCGCACTGCCTGATCGCCATGGGCGCGAAGATCGAAGGCGCCGGCACCTCCACCATCACCATCGAAGGCGTCACCTCGCTTTCCGGCGCGCGCCACCGGGTTCTGCCGGACCGTATCGAAACCGGCACCTATGCCATGGCTGTCGCCATGGCCGGCGGCGACGTGGTGCTGGAAGGCACAAGCGCATCGCTGCTCGACAATGCGCTCGACACGCTGCGCCTTGCCGGTGCGACAATCAGCGAAACGGAAACCGGCCTGCGCGTCGTGCGCAACGGCAATGGTATCCAGCCGGTCGATATCGTCACGGAGCCCTTCCCCGGCTTCCCCACCGATCTTCAGGCACAGTTCATGGCGCTGATGACCCGTTCGCAGGGTGTTTCGCACATTACCGAGACCATCTTTGAAAACCGCTTCATGCATGTGCAGGAACTTGCCCGTCTCGGCGCGAAGATTTCGCTCTCCGGCCAGATGGCCCGCATCGAAGGCGTTTCCCGCCTGAAGGGCGCACCGGTCATGGCAACCGATCTGCGCGCTTCCGTGTCGCTGGTCATTGCCGGCCTGGTGGCGGAAGGCGAGACCATGGTTTCGCGCGTCTATCACCTTGATCGCGGCTTCGAACGGCTCGAAGAAAAGCTCACCCGCTGTGGCGCACTGGTCGAACGCGTCAGCGATTGATCCTTTCATCGCCGCTCATCCGTTTTCTACCCGTTGCAGAGTGGGCCCGGACTGCCTATTTCCAGTATAAGTCATGGAAATAGCGGTCCGCACCGCAGAAGAAGGAAGAAAACAATGAGCGGCCTGAAATTGCTGGCGCTGGATACCGAAGATCTCTCCGTCATTTCGACGCATATGCAGGACAGCGTCTTCAAGCTGAAGGACGTTGCCTTCGAGCCGAAGCACGGCCAGTTCACACTGTCTGCCAATCGTTTCGTCTGGGAAAGCGCCGATAAGAAGAACCTGCCGCCGGAGCGCTGCCGCAGCGTGGTTTTCTTGAAACGCGTCTCCGCCGTTCGTTCGCAATCAATCAATCTGACGGACAGGGAGCAGGTGCTTTCGCTTCTCGCGATGCGCTTCACACCGAATGGCGAAGGTCCCGATGGCCTCGTCGAGCTGGCGCTTTCGGGTGGCGGCACCATCGCGCTTGATGTCGAATGCATCGAGGCGCAGCTGACCGATGTGAGCGGCGCCTGGGAAACCACGACCAAACCGCATCATCCCGACGGCGAATAAACGTTGCGAGCCTTCGCAACGGTTGCCTTTCCTTGCCGTTTCGATTTATGCCACTTACCAGAGCTGCAATTCTCTGCGGCAAGTTCGTGCACCTCGCGGGATCGCCCGCGGGGACAATGAAAGGGTAATGGCGTGGCAATCTGGCTGGAGCGGGCATCGGCTGATTTCGAACAGAAATTCGCTGCCTTCCTGACAACCAAGAGAGAAGTTTCCGAAGACGTCAACGCGACCGTTCGCGACATCATCAACGATGTCCGCCATCGCGGCGATGCGGCCCTTGCCCATTATTCCCAGAAATTCGACGGCATCGATTTTGCCAGGGTTTCGATGCGTGTCACGGCGGCTGAGATCGATGCGGCCTCTGCCTCCATCGACAGGAGCGTGATCGAGGCGCTCGAACTCGCAGCCCGGCGCATCGAAAAACACCATGCGCGGCAGATGCCGAAGGACGATATTTACGAAGACGATATCGGCGTCGGTCTCGGCTCGCGCTGGACGGCCATAGAGGCCGTGGGTCTTTATGTGCCGGGCGGTACCGCCAGCTATCCAAGCTCGGTGCTGATGAACGCCGTGCCGGCCAAGGTCGCCGGTGTCGAACGTATCGTCATGGTCGTGCCGGCGAACGGCGGCGCGGTCAATCCGGCCGTGCTGGCCGCCGCGCGCATTGCGGGCGTCGAGGAGATCTACCGTATCGGCGGCGCGCAGGCCGTCGCAGCACTCGCCTATGGCACGGAAACCATCGCGCCGGTCGCCAAGATCGTCGGCCCCGGCAACGCCTATGTGGCGGCTGCCAAGCGGCAGGTCTTCGGCACCGTCGGCATCGACATGATCGCCGGGCCTTCCGAAGTGCTTGTCATTGCCGACAAGGATAATGACCCGGACTGGCTGGCCGCCGATCTTCTGGCGCAGGCGGAGCATGATCGCGGTGCCCAATCCATCCTCATCACCGACAACGCCGAACTCGGCAAGGCGGTGGAGGCAGCCGTCGAGCGTCAGTTGAAGCGCCTGTCTCGTTCCGAGACGGCGGCGGCGAGCTGGGCGGATTTCGGCGCGATCATTCTGGTCGAAAAGCTCACCGACGCCATTCCGCTCGCCAACCGCATTGCCGCCGAGCATCTGGAGCTTGCGGTCGACGATCCGGACGCGCTGATGGCCCAAATCCGTAATGCCGGCGCGATCTTCGTCGGACGCCACACGCCGGAGGTGATCGGTGATTATGTCGGCGGTTCGAACCATGTTCTGCCGACGGCGCGCTCTGCGCGCTTTTCCTCCGGCCTTTCGGTGCTGGATTTCGTCAAGCGCACCTCCATTCTGCGGCTCAGGCCTGAGCAGTTGCGCCAGCTTGCGCCGGCGGCGATCACCCTTGCCCTCTCCGAGGGGCTGGACGCGCATGCGCGCTCGGTCTCCATTCGCCTCAATCCGGAAAGTTAAGCGATGGCTTCAGGCGATTTCCGGCTCTGCGACGTGGTACTGGACGACAGCATCGGCCGGTCCACGCCCGATGTGGAGCATGAACGCGCCGTCGCCATTTTCGACCTGATCGAAGAAAACACCTTTGAGCCGCTCGGCCATACCGGCGGGCCATACCGGCTGCACATCTCGCTGGTCGATGCCAAGCTGGTCTTTTCGATCCGCACCGAAGACGAGAAGGATGTCGCGACCCATATTCTGTCGCTGACGCCGTTCCGCCGCATCATCAAGGATTATTTCCTGATCTGCGAAAGCTATTACGAGGCGATCCGCTCTTCGACGCCCAGCCAGATCGAGGCGATCGACATGGGCAGGCGCGGTATTCACAATGATGGCTCGCAGACGCTGATGGACCGGCTTTCCGGTAAGATCAACGTGGATTTCGATACCGCGCGCCGGCTCTTCACCCTTGTCTGCGTGCTTTATTGGCGGGGTTAGAGATGAACGATCCTGCCGCAGCGCCAAACGAGGGACGAGCGCCCAAATCGGTCCTCTTCATGTGCGGCATGAACTCCATCCGTTCCCCCATGGCGGAGGTCATCGCCAAACGGCTGGTGGCGCCCGGCATCTACATACAGTCGGCCGGGGTCAGGGCCGGCGAACGCGATCCCTTCGTGGATGCGGTGCTGGAAGAGCAGGGATTTTCGCTCGGCAAACACAAGCCGCGCACTCTGGACGAGATCGAGGATGATTTTTTCGATCTGATCATTACATTGACACCCGAAGCCCATCACGCCGCGCTGGAACTGACGCGCTCGAATTCTCTCGACGTGGTCTATTGGCCGACCATGGATCCGACGGTGGTCACCGGCACGCGCGAACAGATTCTCGATGCCTATCGCGAGGTGCGGGACCATCTTGCCAGGCTGATCTCGGAACGCCTGCCGAGACGGCAACAGCCAGTGGCGGATACGCTTTCAAAAGACTGAAAATAGCCCCCGCCTCGCGAAAATCGGTACTGATTTTCAAGCCGATGCTTTAGAGGTTCACAAATGTGCCGGGATTGTGTAGTTTCCGCGCAATTTTCCCGGACATGACACATCCGGCACTATCAACAGGAAGAAAACCCTTACATGACAAAAGAAGAAGTCCTTGAATTCCCGGGCATCGTAACCGAATTGCTGCCGAACGCAACATTCCGCGTGAAGCTTGAGAACGACCACGAAATCATTGCCCACACGGCAGGCCGCATGCGCAAGAACCGTATCCGCGTTCTGGCAGGCGACAAGGTGCTGGTTGAAATGACGCCTTACGACCTTACCAAGGGCCGCATCACCTACCGCTTCAAGTAATCCACCTTTCGTATCGGACGCCCGGGCAGCGCAATGACCAATTCAAAACAAAAGCTCGTTCTGGCATCCGGTTCGCCGCGGCGTCTGGAACTGCTGCATCAGATCGGTGTCGAGCCGGCACGTCTTATGCCGATGGATATCGACGAGACGCCTGTGAAGCTCGAACATCCGCGCACGCTCTGCCGCCGTCTGTCATTGCAGAAGGCGGAAGCCGCGCAGGCGGCGCTGAAGAACGAGCAGGCGTGGAAAGACGCCTATGTTCTCGGTTCCGATACCGTGGTCGCCGTGGGGCGCCGTATCGTCGGCAAGGCGGAATATACCGAGGATGCCTCTGCGGCGCTGCATCTTCTCTCGGGGCGTAGCCATTGGGTTTATACCGGCATCTGCCTCGTGACACCCGGCGGCAAAGTGCGCCAGAAGGTGGCGGAGACCAAGGTGCGTTTCAAGCGCCTCTCCACGCGCGAGATCGATGCCTATATCGCCTCCGGGCAATGGCGTGGCAAGGCGGGTGCCTATGGCATACAGGGTATTGCCGGCGCATTCGTTCAGAAGCTGACCGGTTCCTACACCAACGTCGTGGGCCTGCCGCTTTATGAGACCATGTCGCTTCTTTCCGGCGAAGGATTTGAGGTGACGCCGGGCTGGCTTGAGGGATAGGCCATGGCGAAATCCCCCACCGAAAGCACCGGAAAAGTCACGCCGCTTCGCAAATCCCAGCCATGCCCTGAATGCGGCCGGCCGTCGACGCGGGAAGACTATCCTTTCTGTTCGGATCGCTGCCGCTCGCTCGATCTCGCCCGCTGGCTGAATGGCGCCTACGCCATTCCCGTTGCGGACGATGAAAGCAGCGCCGGTGGGCAGGACACAGGCAAGAATAACGCCGAATAACCTTAGGCACCGCCGGAAACTCCGGCGGTGGATTGCATATTATTTTCAGAGCTCGCGTATTTCCGGGAAGAGTGGACCCAGGCTTTCCATCCGGAAATGCGAAACGCTCTAACACTTGTAATTTATTCACGGGGCTGCCCACGGCCCACAAGCAATATTCAAAACCGGCTGACGCTTCTCCCCGACAGCCTTTAGGGCCCCATGATGGACGCAGGCCTGCAAAAAAGAGTAAGCCTTGGCGCGCTACTGTTTGCGGTATTCGCGGTTTGTATCGCCATATTGGCGACGGTGCTGCTTGCCAATGACAGTAAACATCTCAACAGCCTTCTGACCCATTTCAATCTGACACCCGTCACGCGCTCCGCCGAAGCGCCGCCGAAAACGAAGCCCGCCAAGCGGCAGAAATCCACCGCCAGAAAGGTGTATCTGCCACCGCACCTGCTGAAATTCGAACAGAAGGGCGACAGGGCATCCTTTGCCCGCGACTTCGTTCTTTCCGGCAAGGACCTTTGCGACCGTTTTACCGCCACGGGCTTTTCCAACCCGCAGGGCTGGCATGCCGGTCCGGTCAACATCCGCAACTTCGAATGCATGGCCGATCTCGTGGCAGGAAAGGCGGCAGACCCGGCGGAACAAGCATCGCTTTTTCTTGAAATCAGGGGCGAGGCGTCCGGCGAGGTTCGCTCCATCAGGATGAAGGCCGTTGCGCCCAAAACGCCGGACGGCGCCACTATTCTCGCCAAGCTCGATGAGGCGCTCAGCATGATCGTCGGACAAACCCGCTTTGCCGACCTTGCAAGCATGATAGAGCCGGCACGCGGGATGCAGCCCTATCAGGCACAGCACTTCGGTATTTCGGTTTCCGTAAAACCGGAACCGACCGCACCGCATCGCCTGAACATGATCTTGCTCGCAAGCGAACAATCGCCGGGAGTGAAGCTGACACGCCAGTTTTTCGACAGGGACCGCTGGCTTCGCCCCGCCGCCGCATCGGATCGGCCGGTCCTCTATCCTGCCGTCAGGAGAAACCGCGCCTTGTGAACGAAGGGCGGCTCAGCCTATGGCCGCCAGTTTGCGGCGGATCGGTGGTATCCTGTCGCTTTGCTGGGCCTGACGTTTGGCTTCCCACTGCAGCGCGGTGCGAACGATGGTCGCCAGATCGTTGAAGCGAGGACGCCAGCCGAGTTCCGACTGGATACGCGCCGAATCTGCCACCATGGCCGCAATATCGCCCGCACGGCGCGGACGGTGGATGATCGGGAAATCGCATTCCGATTCCCGCTGAACGGCCTGCAGAACGTCCAGCACCGAATAACCGACACCGTAACCGCAATTCAGCGTTCGCGTGCCGCCGCCGGCGCGCAGATGCGCCATGGCCAGCATATGCGCGTCGATGAGATCGCTGACATGAATATAGTCGCGAACGCCGGTTCCGTCGGCGGTCGGGTAATCCGTACCGTAAACCTCCACCTGGTCACGACGGCCGGTTGCTGCTTCACACGCTACCTTGATGAGGTTTGCAACGCCCGTTGGTGAAGGCCCGGCGCGGCCCTGCGGGTCGGCTCCGGCGACGTTGAAATAACGCAGCGCCACATAGTTGAAATCATGCGCCTGCACGACGTCGCGCAGCATGATTTCAGAAGCGAGTTTCGACAGGCCGTAGGGATTTTCCGGGCTCAGGATCGCCGTTTCAGGAACGGGGCCGTCAAAGGGCTGGTTTCCATAGACGGCGGCCGTCGAAGAGAAGATAAAATTACGGATGCCGTTGCGGACCGCCGCCGCAACAAGCGCGCGGGTCGTCCCGGTATTGTTTTCGTAATATTCCAGCGGCTGGCTGATCGACTCGGGAACGCTGACCGAGCCTGCAAAGTGGAAGATGGTCTCGATCTGGTTTTCTTCGAAAATCTGGTCGAGCAAGGCGCGGTCCGCCGCTTCGCCCAGATAAAAACGCGCCGCCGGCGCAACGGCCCAGCGCGACCCCGTGGAAAGCCGGTCGACAACAACGACCTCTTCCCCGGCATCGAGCAAAGCCCACACCATATGGCTTCCTATATAACCGGCCCCACCGGTAACCAGCACCGCCATGACACTACTTCCCTGTTTGTTTTTCTTGAGCCCATCAAAGCCAATAATTCTTCATCATTGATTACTTGCACAGCGAATACGCGACCGATCCCCCACCCCATTAAAAAGGTGGCTTACGATTGGTTAGCGCAATGAAGTGCTTTTTATTTATTTATGAAAATGTTCTCATAAGTGGAACAAAATGCGCATATCACAGAAAATCCCCCACGTCGATGGTTGCGCCGTGGGGTTGCAGTTTTAGGACTTCGCTGTGATTTTGTTGCCGATTTCCCTACCGCAGCGCGATACCCGGCGCGGCAGGGAAAACCATTGCAAGGAAGATCGAGACTTACCTGCCGAGGATGTAAGAAGCCAGCCGATCGGCCGCATCTTCTATCTGCTTTGGGTTGCGCAGGAAGCAGGCGCGCAGGAACAGTTCGCCTCCCGGACCGAAGGCCGTGCCGGGTGCGAGGCCGACGCCAGTCTTGTCGACGATATCGAGCGCCGTGGCGCGGCTGTCGGTGACACCGTCGATCTTGAGGAAGGCATAAAGGGCGCCGTCTGGTTTCAGGGTTTCCACACGGTTGGTGGCGATCAGCGCGTCGCAGAGAATGTCGCGGGAGGTCAAAGCGCGTTCGTAATTCTCGCGGATAAAACCATCACCATGGTCGAGGGCGGCGACCGCGCCGCGCTGCATGAATTGCGCCACGCCGGAGGTGGAGTATTGAATGAGGTTTTCGATCACCTGGCCGATGGCCGGCGGCGCAACAAGCCAGCCGACACGCCAGCCGGTCATGGACCAGTTCTTCGAGAAGGAATTGGCGAAGACGATCTTGTCATCGGGCTCCATCACGTCGAGGAAGGATGGCGCACGGCTGCCGGCATAGTGATAAAGCGCATAGATTTCGTCGGCGACGATCCACAGATCGTGTTTGCGGGCAAGCGTCAGAACATCGCGGAGATTATCGCGCGTTGCCGTCCACCCCGTGGGGTTGGAGGGCGTGTTGATGAAAAGCGCCTTCGTCTTGCCGGTGATTGCGCTTTCCAGCCTGTTGATATCGAGATCCCAGCGGCCATCGCGGAAATCGATGCCGACCGGAACCGCCTTAGCGCCGGCCACACCGATGGCAGCGACGATATTGGGCCATGTGGGTGAGAGATACACCATCTCGTCGCCCGGTGAGGTGAGCGCCTGCACGGCAAGCACGATCGCCTGCATGCCGGAACCGGTGGCATAAAAATGCTCCGGCGGCAGCGACGTTGCGAAATGCCGTTCGTAATAACGGCTCAGCGCCTGCCGCAGTTCGGGAATGCCGCGCTGCCAGGTATAGAAGGTTTCGCCATTGTTCAGCCCATCGATGGCGGCCTGATTGATGAAGTCAGGGCTCGGCAGATCACCCTCGCCGACCCAGAGCGGCAGGAGATTGTCCCGCCCCCGGGCATAATTCACGACTTCGACAATGCCGCTCTCGGGAGCCGCCAGAGAGCGCGCACTCAGACTGTTCAAAATGGACATTAAAGACACTCCGTTTGGTGCCTTCTTATCGCATCGGACCAGCCATGTGCATGATATTCCGTGAGGCGAACATGGATTTTCTTTATGGATCATCCCCGGCCAGAACCCGCCGGCCATGCGGGCCGGCAGATCACGCCGGGGATTGGTCCCGGTCTCAGCGCGTCTTCAGCAGATCGCGGATTTCGGTGAGGAGCTTGACGTCTTCCGGCGGCGGAGCTGCTTCCGGCTTTTCCTCAACCTTCTTGCGTTCAACCGAATCACGAAGCTTGTTGACGCCCTTGACCATCAGGAAAATGATCCAGGCCAGGATGAGGAAGTTGATGAGAACCGTCAGAAAGTTGCCGTAAGCGAAGACGGCACCCTGATCACGGGCGGCGGCGAGCGAGGTGGCGTTGACGTTTGCGCTCAGCGGCAGGAAGTAGTTCGAGAAGTCGAACCCGCCGAAAATAGCGCCGACGATCGGCATGATGAGATCGTTGACGACGGAATCGACGATCTTGCTGAAAGCCGCACCGATGATAACACCCACGGCCAGGTCCATGACATTGCCGCGGGCGATGAAGGTTTTAAATTCGTTAAGCATTCAGATTGTCCCTCTCTCCTGCTTCGCGAGCTGAAGCTATGTGACTGTCCCTACAGGTTGAACCATATAGGTTCCGGGCCTCGTTTGGAATCCGGCGTGATTGCATTTGTTGGCTTTTTTGCACGCTGATCTTGAACTTTATGATCAGACCGCGCTCATTCTCAACGCTGCGGAATTCGCCTATGCTCATATTCAGGAATTCTTGCATGGGGAGGATGCGTGCTTCCTGGGTGGATCATATTCGGCTCGGCCTTCGCTTATATCCTGCTGCTGTTTGCGGTCGCGAGCTACGGGGACAGGAAAAGCCGTGAAAGAAACGCGCCGAAAAAGGGGCGTCCGTTCGTCTATGCGCTGAGCCTCGCCATTTATTGCACCTCCTGGACCTATTTCGGCGGTGTGGGGCTTGCAGCCGATAAAGGTCTTGAATTCCTCGGCATTTATACCGGCCCCATCCTTGCCTTCACCCTCGGCATGCCGATCATCCGACGCATCGTCGATCTCGCCAAGACGGAAAAGCTGACCTCGGTTGCGGATTTCATCGCTGCCCGTTACGGCAAGAACTCCACTGTGGCGATGATTGTCGCCATCATCGCGCTTGTCGGTGCCATTCCCTATATCGCGCTGCAGCTGAAAGCGGTTTCCAGCTCCGTGGCGACGATGGTCGATCCCGGCGATTACGGTATCGGCAGCGGCAATCTTTATTTCCTCGACCTGCCGCTGGTCGTCACCCTCGTCATGGCCGGCTTCGCCGTCATGTTCGGCACCCGCCACACGGATGCCACCGAACACCAGGACGGGCTCATTCTGGCGATTTCGATGGAATCGCTGGTCAAGCTGGTTGCCATGTGCACGGTCGGCTTTTACGTGCTCTTCGTGCTCTTCGACGGCCCCGCGCATCTGTGGCAGCTCGCGACGAACAATGAGCAGGCCATGCGGGCCATCTCGTATCACACGCCTATCAGCCGCTGGATCGTGATGACGCTGCTCTCCGGCTTCGCCATAATCCTGCTGCCGCGCCAGTTCCACGTCACGGTGGTGGAAAACCGCACGCCGGAAGAGCTGCGCATGGCGGGGTTCCTGCTGCCGCTCTATCTCATCGCCATCAACATCTTCGTGCTGCCGATCGCACTCGCCGGCATTCTGACGCTGGGCGCCAATGGCGATGCCGATCTCTACGTGCTGCAACTGCCGCTCAATCATCAGATGCCGGTCGTTTCGCTGATCACCTTCATCGGCGGTTTTTCGGCGGCGACGGCAATGGTGATCGTCGCTTCGGTGGCGCTGTCGATCATGATTTCCAACGACATCGTCATGCCGATCTTCCTGCGGCAGAAACTGCTCAACCGCTCGCCGCACCGGGACGACTTCGCCAAGACGCTGCTCAACATCCGCAGGACGGCGATCTTTGCGGTGCTGCTCCTGGGTTACGGATATTACCGCGCCGCAGACAGCGCCACGGGGCTCGCCTCCATCGGTCTCCTCGCATTTGCCGCCATCGCCCAGATGGCCCCTGCCCTGTTCGGCGGGTTGTTCTGGCGGCGTGCCAATGCCCGCGGCGCAATAGCGGGTCTCAGTTCAGGCTTTTTCGTCTGGGCCTATCTGCTGTTCCTGCCGAGCTTCGGTGGGCCTGACAATTCCGAGGTCGCGGCGAATATTCTTGGCTTCCTGTTCTCCGGCAGCACGGTGTTCAACGGCCCAGAGGCCGACCCATTCGTGAATGCGGTGATCCTCAGCCTGCTCGTCAACAGCCTCGCCTTTGTTCTGGGTTCGCTCTCGCGCAATCCCCGGCCGGTGGAACGCATCCAGTCCGGCATTTTCGTCAAGCGCCATTCGAAATCGCAATTCGCCACGCGCGGCTGGAAAACCCGCGTCAGCGTCGGCGATCTGAAAAGCGCGATTGCCCGTTATCTCGGGGAAGAGCGCATGCTGCGCTCGCTTGCGACCTATGAAAAGACGGCGGGCAGGAAACTGAATGACGAGCAGCCGGCGGATATGGCGCTGATCCATTTCTCCGAACAATTGCTGGGCAGCGCCATCGGCTCCTCCTCCGCCCGCCTCGTCCTCTCGATCATTCTCCAGAAGGCGGAAGATACGAGCGCGGACACGGCCTGGCTGCTCGATCAGGCAAGCGAAGCCCTGCAATATAATCAGGACATGCTGCAGACGGCGCTGGCGCAGATGGATCAGGGCATTGCCGTTTTCGACAGTTCGCAGCAGCTGACCATCTGGAACCGGCGTTTCCGCACCCTGCTGGATCTGCCGGAACAATTCGGACAGGTGGGCCTGCCGCTGACCGACATCGTCACCATGTTGCAGGAGCGCGGCGACATGCCCCCCGGCGACACGAATGAGCTGATCACCAGTTTCCTGACCATGGATCTGCCCTTTTCACTGGTGCTGGCGGGTGGTGAGCGCATCATCGAGGTGCGCTCCAACACCATGCCGGACAAGGGCATCGTCGCCACCTTCACCGATATCACCCAGCGTGTGGCAAGCGATCAGGCGCTGAAACAGGCGAATGAAACGCTGGAGCAGCGGGTGGAGGAACGCACTGTCGAACTGACCCGCGTCAACCGTGCGCTGGCGGAAGCGAGAGCGGCGGCCGATGAGGCCAATATTGGCAAGACGCGGTTCTTCGCCGCCGCCGGTCACGATATTCTCCAGCCGCTGAATGCCGCCCGCCTCTATTCCTCCTCGCTGGTCGAACGACTTGGCGCCTCGGGAGAAAGCGATCTCGTTCACAATATCGATTCGGCACTGGAATCGGTGGAAACCATTCTCGGCGCCGTTCTCGATATTTCCCGCCTCGACACCGGTTCGATGAAGGCGCGCATGACATCCGTGCCGCTCAATGAGCTATTGAAACGCATCGAGACCGATTTCGCGCCGATGGCGCAGGAGAAGAACCTCGATCTCGTCGTCATGCCCACCTCGCTCACGGTGCGTTCCGATCCCAATCTGTTGCGGCGGCTGATACAGAACCTCGTCTCCAACGCCATCAAATATACGCTTGAGGGTAAGGTGGTCGTCGGCGCGCGCCGCCGGGGTGACGAAGTCGTCATTCAGGTGACGGATTCCGGCATCGGCATTCCCGCCTCCAAATTCCGCATTGTGTTCAAGGAATTCGCCCGCCTGGATGAAGGCGCAAAAACCGCTTCAGGCCTCGGGCTCGGTCTTTCCATCGTCGACCGCCTGTCGCGCATGCTGCACCATCCGGTGCAACTCATTTCCACCCCCGGTAAAGGCACGACCTTCCGCATCCATCTGCCGCGCGAAGCAGACCGTCTTGCTCCTGTCAGAGCAGAGGGCGGAATAATCAGCCCCGCAGCAAGCGACCGCCTTCAGGGCATCCGGGTGCTGTGCATAGATAACGAGCCGAAAATCCTCGAGGGCATGACGTTGCTTTTGACGGGATGGGGTTGCGAGGTCTTGCCCGCTGGTTCCGTGGCGGCGCTGGAAGAACCCTTCCTCACTCTGGCCGCAGCCCCGGATGTCATCATCGCCGACTATCATCTGGGCGATGGCGACGGTATCAGCGCCATCCGCCTCATCAGGACATTTTACGGCAAGGCGATCCCTGCCCTCTTAGTGACGGCGGATCGCAGCCCGGAAGTGCGCAGCGATGCCGAAAAATACGGGATTTCCGTGCAGCACAAGCCGGTCAAGCCGGCGGCCCTGCGTGCCTATATCAACCAGATATCCAGCACGGCCCGGGCCGCAGCCGAATAGAAACTCCCGGACCTTGCGATCCGGGAGCCGCATTGACCTTCGAAAACAGACGTATCAGGCCGCCCGGTTCAATCGAGCGGAACCGGCCGCAGACCCCTGTTCCATCTGGAACCGCTGTACCAGATCGAGCAGCGCTTCCACTTCGCCGGAAAGCACCCGGCTGGCGGCGCTCGACTGCTCGGCAAGCGCTGCATTCTGCTGCGTCATCTGGTCCATCTGGTTGACGGAGCCGTTGACATTGTGAAGCGCGGAGGACTGGTCCTGCGTTGCCGTCGCGATGGTTTCGACATGCTGGCTGACGGTCACGATCTGCCGGCTGATGGCGGAAAGAACCGTGCCCGCCTCCTGCACCAGTTTCGAGCCGGAGCTGACTTCATGGGTCGACTGATTGATGAGCTGCTTGATTTCGCGGGCCGCGTCGGCGGAGCGCTGGGCAAGCTCGCGTACTTCCTGCGCCACGACGGCAAAGCCCTTGCCAGCCTCACCCGCACGCGCCGCCTCGATGCCGGCATTGAGCGCAAGAAGGTTGGTCTGGAAGGCGATATCGTCGATGACCTCGATGATCTGCTCGATCTTGCGCGAGGCGTCTTCGATGCGACCCATGGCGTCGACGGCATTGCTGACGACCGAACCGGAACTGTCGGCGCTCTGCTTGGTGGCCCGCACGGCCTCATTGGCCTCACGCGCCCGCTCGGCAGACGATCTGACGGTTGCGGTGATTTCTTCGACAGCGGCGGCGGTCTCCTCCAGCGAAGCGGCCTGATTTTCGGTGCGCTTCGACAGATCGACGGACGACTGTTCGATTTCAAGACCGCTATGCTGGATGACGAGCGTGCGCTCACGAATCTGTCCCAGCGCATCGCGCAGGTTGAGCAGGGATTCGTTGAAATCCGTGCGCAGCCGGTCAAGGCGACCGGAGAAGGGTGTCTCGATCGTGCGGCTCAGATCACCGCGCGAAAGCCTGCCGAGGCCGGAGGCAATCTCGCCCACCGCAAACTCGATCTGGCTGTCCAGTTCACGCTTTTCGGTATCGTTGCGATAACGTTCGGACTCGGCCGCGGAGCGTTCCTCAGCACTTTTGCCCTCGATCGCCAGCTTCTCAACCGCATTCTCACGGAAAATCACCAGAGCGCGGGCGATATTGCCGAATTCATTGACGTTGGTCGCATAGGGGATCGGTGTTTCGAGATTACCGTCCGAAAGAGATTTCACTGCATCCGTCAGCTTGCTGAGCGGCTGAAGCGTGCGCTTGATGACGAAATAGGCGAGCAAGCCGACGCCAAGCATCGCAAGCGAACCGCACAGCAGCATCATATCGCGCAGGCTGTAAATCTGGGCATCATACACATCCATGGGCACGCCCACGAACAGGATGCCGACGGGTGCGCCGGTCTTGTTCGTGACAGGCATGTAACCGGTCATGTAGCTGGTGCCGAACAGCGTGGCGGTGCCAAAATAAGCCTCACCCTTGGAGACTTTTTCGAAAGCCGGATGATCGGTGGCAAGCTTGGTGCCCGCTGCTCTTTCACCCTTCTCGTTCTTCAGATTGGTGGTCAGTCGAATGAATTCGCCGGCCTTGGCTTCAAAAACCGTGGAGATACCGCCGTTACCGGCTGCGGTGCGGTCCACGAGATCATTGTCGCGCATCGTTCCGATGCTGGCGCGGCCCACACTTTTCAGGTCACCATCCACCATTTCGAGAGCAACGCCGCCGACCTTCATTTCGTAAAGGATAGCCATGCTGCGCATCGCGCCATGCGTATCACGCAGCGCGGTGGTGATGATGTTATCCTTCAAACGAATGTAGGTCGAAAAACCAACTGCCGCCACGCTGAGCGTGATCAAACCGATCGTCAGCACGACGACCTTACCAGCAACGGACTTAAAGAGCCGGTTGTGCATGAAACAGTTCCCCAAAGCCAAACTTATAAAAAGTTCTAGTTGGCAACTGTTAAAAAAACGCGAAGTGCCGATGGCGCCTTTTAGGGGAGTGCAAAAGCCCAGCCGGCGTTTGACCGGCTTAAGGGGACGGGAGAACCCCGTCCACCATTAATGGATGTAACCGAGCCGGATAGCCTTGGCGATCGCCTGGATGCGATTGACGGAATCAAGCTTGATCGTCGCCGAGCCGAGATAGGCATTGACGGTGTGCACCGAAAGCCCGAGCTTCACCGCGATCTCTTCGCTGATACGACCATCTCCCGCCAGTTGCAGGCAGGCGATTTCCCTCTCGCTCAGGGCTTCCGAGGGTGCTGCCTTGCGTTCGTCGAGCGCCAGCATGTCCACCATGATCTCGCAGCATTTGATGTGCTGTTCAATCACGACCTCATTGTCGAGAACGAGGTTGGTGCCGCAGAAAACGATGTAGCCATTGCCGATGGTGCCGAGCCGCACCGGCAGCGCCAGCCCCGCATAGGGCAACGTATCGTTCTCGATGCGGCGCAGGAGTGCGGGCACATCGGGAAGATCGGCAAAGCCGCCGGCATTCTTGTTGCGCCAGATGACCGGCAGGAGCGATGTCTCGATATGATCGAGAAGAATGTCGCCGACAGCGCGGATGAACTGCGCGCTCTGCTCGGCGGCGTTCATGCCCCAGTTTTCCAGCTCGCAGGTCAGCTTCTTCTTGTTCGGGAAACCGGAAGCGGCCGCCTTCGTCACCACGAAATTGCGCGCGCCGACCAGCTTCTGCATGGCGACGAGCTTCGGAAACAGGTCCGACCGGCTCGTCACGACAGGGCTGCGGTAAAACATGCCCGTTTGACCTGAACCCTCATTGTCTTTCGTCTGTACCATCCGTCCGACCATTATACGAGGTTGTTGCGCACGGCGTAGGCAATTGCCTCCGAGCGGGTTTTTGTGGCGGTTTTACGCATCACGCTTGTGATGTAATTATTGATCGTATTGCGTGAAATGCCAAGGATCATCGCAATTTCATCGCTTGTCTTGCCTTCCGCGATCCAGAAAAGGCACTCGAGTTCGCGCTCGGTGAGATCGATATCGCGCACGGCCTTTGCTTCGCTGGCAATGCCGAAGCTGACGCAATAACCCGTCAGCAGGGCGATTTCACGCAGGCGCTCCGGTGAAGGAACCGCCTCTTCCGGAAACAGCAGCAGAAGGGAAAGACGGATACGGCCCACGCAGAAGGAGAGCGCCGAATATTGCCTGTCGATGCCGTAGGGCACCGAAACATCGTCCGGAAGGAAAAGCAATCGCGGCTGCAGGAGCGAAAGGCATTTCTCCATTTCGCTCGACCGGTTCTGGCTGTTGGCGAGTTCAATGCCAAGCCTGCGGACCAGATCGAAAGGCCAGTCGGATGTGACGATGAATTTCAGCCCGGTTTCTTCGAGAAGATCGTCCCGCGCCAGCAGATAATGCGAGGCGCCGGCATAGGTTACGAGCAGATCCAGTGCGCCTGCAACGTTACCGGCAGCAGCCGTGGCTGCGACGTTTTTGGCAAGCTGATCGCGCGGCAAGGGCTTACCCATGCCCTCCATAGGCTTGGCAGATAGCCTGCGGATATCAACATCGACTTTCAATCGCCTACGCCCTCTTGCTCCCAGCGGGAGATTATACATCGGGATGGAATCATTCCATTCAAGAAGCTTACCAAAATGGGATGGCGCGCCCCCGGAGACCGAATCATTTCATTTTATGGAACCGACCGGAATTTGCCATTACCTGACAACAGCCTTTCCACGTATTTCCTTGTTCGTCTATTGCTAAAAAAACATACTGAAAAGCTGTTCAATCCATAAACGGCATTCTCAGCCAATTCCCAGCAAACTGTATCGTTGCTGAATTTTTTGTAAACACTGTCCCGAAACGAGATTGCCACGATGTGCCCGCCAAGCATAGCAAAAACCCCAAAAACAGAAAAAAGGCCGGGTAAAACCGGCCTTTTTGTCATTATGCTGCTTTTTCGATCGCCCATTTGCGCAGGATCTTGGCGGCTCGCTCCTCGCTGATTTCCACCATGCGGGAGAGCCTGCGTTCCGGTCCTTCGCGAACCCGGCGATTGAATGTGCCCTCGCTGTCGCCGCCCGCCAGAAGATCGTCGGTGCTGTCGAAGCCGAAGTCCGCCCCGAAACCTTCCATGAGACCGCCGGCGCCCGCATCCATGCCGGGAGAGAAGTCCGGCAATTCCAGACCGGCGGCTTCCTGGCTGAGCTGACCCGCAGCCGCGCCATTGCCGGCAACCGTGCGAACCAGAGGACGTACACCGAGCCAGACGACGAGGAAGGCAACAGCGACGAAGGCGAGCGAGTTGATGATGCCTGCCGAATTGCGGCTCAGCACTTCCATGATGCCCGGTCCGCTGGCAGCCTCGTCAAGCAGCTGCGTTTCCAGGAAGTCCATCGCCGTCAGCGTGACCATGTCGCCGCGATCGGAAGAAATGCCCGCCGCCGAGGTGACGATCTTCTGCATTTCCGCGAGATAGGCATCGACCTTGGCCTGATCGGCGGGTTCGCCGACCATCTTGGCAATGCGACCCTTGTTGACGACCACGGCAACCGAGATCTTCTCGACGGTATAGCCGTTCTTGACCGTGGCGACCGTCTTGGAATTGATCTCGTAGTTGGTCTGCTCTTCCTTCTTGGCCGACTGGTCGGAAGACTGCGGACCGCCACCACCGCCCTGAGGCGCGGCCTGCGGCACGTTCTGCTCCACCGTCGCGGCCGTGTCGGGCTGCGTTTCCTGGGATTTCTGGTCTTCCTTCACCGTGCGAACGGAACGCTCCACACGCGATTCCGGATCATAGACGGTTTCCTGGATCTGGCGGCTGTCGGTATTGATCTGCGCCGTCACGCTGGAGCGGAAATTGTCCATGCCGAGGAAAGGTGCCAGCGCCTTGTCGATATTGGTTTCGATTTCCTGCTGAACGTTCTGCGCCAGCGTCAGCGAACGGTTCATTGCCGCATTGGTGACGTCGTCACCGGACGCCAGAAGCTGGCCGGTCGAATCGAGCAGCGTCACGTCATCGACTTCGAGGCCGGGAACGGCCGAGGCGACAAGGTGACGAATGGAGGCGGAGGCCTTGCGGCCGGCGGATGCGCTCGCGCGGATCATGACCGATGCGGTGGGCTTCTGTTCGCCGCGGCGGAAATTACCGACATCCGGCATGACGATATGGACACGTGCGGCCGCAATCCCGTCGATCTGCTGGATGGAGCGGCCGATCTCACCCTCGAGGGCGCGAACGCGCGTCACTTCCTGCATGAAGGAGGTCAGGCCAAGCGAACCGACATTGTCGAAAAGTTCATAACCGGCATTGGCGCTGTCGGGCAAGCCACGTTCGGCCAGAAGCAGCCGCGCCTTGCTCGTGAGGCCAACGGGAACCTGAAGGCTGGAACCATCGGTCCCCACCTGAAAGTCCAGACCCGATTCGGCGAGCGCAATGCTGATCTTGTTGAGGTCGCTTTTTTCAAGACCCACATAGAGGGTCTCGTAAGCAGGACGGTTCACATAAAGCGCTGCGGCCAGGATAATGGCCATGGACAGAACGCCCACGCCGCCCAGCATCAGCAGCCGTGTCTGGCCCAGAGACGCGACATTCTTCAAGACCTGAGGGATTTGATTTAACAGATTCATTCTGTTCCGCACCGTCATTCATAGAGTCCGAGACCTTTTGGCCCCGTAGTGACAATAGGGTGCGAAGCTTGCGCGAGCGTTGCCTTCCTCCGCATCCCGCGAAGGAAAGGAACATCGGCGGAAATGCGGTCTAGAACAGGTCGAAGTCGCCGGAAGCCTTGTCGAGCGGCTGGGAATGGCCATGGCGGAAGGCCGCGCCGAGCGCCTTCTGCATTTCCGCAAGCTTGACGAGGCTGAGTGCAGTGGAGACATCCACGAACCAGTCCGCGGGGATGGAACCGGTGATGGTGTCGATGAATTCGGCAAGGCCGCGGGTTTTCTGGACGGCGAGGTCGATGCCCTGCAACAGCTTGACGCCTTCGCTCGACAATTGACCGCTGGTCACTTCGAGCAGCTGCGGCTCGATGCGTTCGATGAGATAGGCGACATCGTGCAGTTCCGATACCACCCGCATCAGAACATCCGGCAGGGCTTCTTCGAACGGAGTGGTGGCGGTGTGCTCTGCAAGCTGCATTGGAAACTCCGTGACTAGAAAAATTCGATATCGCTGGCGACGGGTTTGGGAGCCGGCACCGGACGTGTTTCCATGGCGACCGTCTTCTGGGTTTCCGCGCCGCTGAGCGGATGCTGACGCGCACGGCCCGAGACCGGCCAGAATTCGATCTTGCGGCCGTGTTCCCCGCCCGTGGAGGAACTTATGACCGGAATGCCTTCGTCCTTCAGAAACTTCATGGCGAAGATGGCATTCTGCTCACCGACATTGGAAAAGCTCGCAATCGTCTTCGCACCGCCGAAAATCTTGGCTTCCAGCCGGTCGCGCCGCGCCCCCTGTTTCAAGAGGCCGTTGATCAGGAGTTCCATGAGATGCACGCCGTAACGCGTCGCATCTCCGCCGGTCACATTGCCCGTTCCCGGCAAGAGGAAGTGGTTCATCCCTCCCAGGCCGGCAACGGGGTCTCGCAGACAGGCGGCCACGCACGAACCGAGTATCGTCGTCAGAACCACATCGGGATCACCAACGACCTTATACTCGCCCTGAATGATATGTACGCGCTTGGCCGCAGCTTCAATCATTTCAGCGATCCGAAAACCGCTTCGATGGCCGCGCGCATCTTGTCGATGGTGAAGGGCTTGGCCAGCACGTTGTTGGCGCCGAGCTGGGCGGCCTTCTGCACCAGCGCGCGGTCGCCCTGCGCGGTGAGGATGATGAAGGCGGCCTTCTTGGTGGTCGGGTTCGCCCGCACAGCGTGCAGGAAACCGAGACCGTCCATCTTCGGCATGTTGAAGTCGGAGATGACGAGATGATGGGGCTGCTGCTCCATGATCTTCATTCCCTGCTCGCCGTCGCCGGCGGCGGTGATCTGCTTGAAGCCGAGCTGTGTCAGCGCATCGCTGAGGAGCAGCCGGCTGGTCACCTGATCGTCAACGATCAGAACTTTGATCTTTTCTGCGAGAGACATTAGTCAGCACCTTCTTTGCGGGCAGTGGTTAGTTTCAGGATTTCTTCGCCGATGGAGGCCAGGGGCAATTGCTGTTCGACCGCGCCCAGCTCATAGGCCACGCGGGGCATGCCATAGACGACACATGTTTTTTCGTTCTGGCCGACGGTGCGGGCACCGGCATGGCGCATTTTCAAAAGCCCGGCCGCGCCATCGCGACCCATGCCGGTGAGAATGACACCAACGGCATTGCGTCCGGCAAGCTCGGCCACCGAATCGAACAGCACATCGACCGAGGGGCGATGGCCATTGACGGGATCACGATCCAGAAGCCGGCAGCAGGGAGCGGACCGGTTGGCGATCTGCAGATGACGCTCACCACCCGGCGCGAGGTAGATCTTGCCGGTCTGCAGGCGCGCGCCGTCCGTCGCCTCTTCCACCACGGGAGCGCAGATGCGGTTCAGCCGCTCGGCAAAGCTCTTGGTGAAGGTCGGCGGCATATGCTGTGTGATGACGGTCGGCGGGCAATTGGCGGGGAACTTCTGCAGTACCGCGATCAGTGCTTCGACGCCGCCCGTGGAGGAGCCGATGGCCACGACCTTGCGGCCTGCCCGATATTCGCTCATCGGAACCGGCTGCGGCGCGGCAGCGGCTTCCGGCCGGGCTGCGCGGTATGCGGCGTGTTGTGAGCGGGCGGCGGCCTTCACCTTGTCGGCCAGATCGCCAAAGGGGCGCGCATCGCCCGGCGCCGGCTTGCCGACACAGTCGAAAGCGCCGATTTCAAGCGCGGCCAGCGAGGCATCCGCGCCGCGATGGGTGAGCGACGAGACCATGATCACCGGCATGGGCCGCAGGCGCATGATCTTTTCGAGGAATTCGAGACCGTTCATCTCCGGCATCTCGATGTCGAGCGTCACGACATCGGGATTGAGCTGCTTGATGGCGGCGCGTGCTTCCATGGCGTTGCCGGCCTGCCCGACCACCTCGACCTCCGGATCAGCCTTGAGGACGGCCGAAATCAGGCCGCGCATGGTGGGGCTGTCATCGACGACGAGTACCCGTGCGAGTGCGCTCATGCCTTCCTCCCGGATGCGTGGCCAATGAAGCGGTAGGTGGTGATGCCCGTATTGTCGAACAGGTTCTTGGCATCACCGGACACGCGTTCGGAATGGCCTATATAGAGGTGTCCACCTTCCGGCAGCAGCCCGGCGAAACGCGACCAGATGCGCATCTGCGTCGGCTCGTCGAAATAGATGACGACGTTGCGGCAGAAAATGACGTCGAAATTGCCCTTGAAGGGCCACTGCGTCATCAGGTTCAGCTCGTTGAAGGTGATGAGGCGCTTGACCTTGTCGTCAATGCGGAACTTGCGGCGACCGCCGGCATCGACCTCCGTGAACCATTGCTTGCGCATGGTGGGAGACACGGTTTCAAGCGCATTGTCGTCGTAAACGCCGGCACGGGCCTGCGCCAGGATCTTCGGGTCGATATCCGTCGCCAGGATCTTGAAATCGTAATCGGCCGCATTCGGGAACATGGCGAGCACGGTGAGCGCAATCGAATAGGGTTCCTGCCCGTCGGAACAGGCGGCCGACCAGATGCGGACACGCCCGCCGCTCTTTGCCCGTGCGATGAGGCCCGGCAGGACCTCGTCACGCAGATGTTCGAAATGATGGTTCTCGCGGAAGAACCGCGTGAAATTCGTCGTCAGGTGCGACAGCATTTCCCGCCGCGCCTGCGCACCGTCGGGTGAGGACACCAATGCGCAATATTCGCGGAAGCCCGAAAGGCCGAGATTGCGGATATGCTTCGACAGGCGGGAATAGACCAGCGACGCCTTGGTGTCGTTGAGATAGATGCCCGCATCCGCATAGATCATCGCCGCGATTTCCGAGAGATCGCGTCTCGTCAGCGGATATTCACCGCTGGCAAGAACCTCGTCGGGAGACTGGCGCTGGTCGCTGAAATTAAGTGCTGCCATGGATGATCCGCTTTCAACCTGTCGCCGCAAGCGACATTTCCTGCTTCAGGGGCTGTCCGCGCGAGGCGCTGACAATGGCATCGACATCCAGAATGAGAGCGACGCGCCCGTCGCCGAGGATGGTGGCGGCGGCAATGCCCTGAACATGGGTATAGTTGGCTTCCAACGATTTGATGACGACCTGACGCTGGCCCTGGATGGCATCGACCATCAGCGCACGCTGGCCGCCGCCTTCCGATTCCACCAGAAGGGCGACACCTTCCACCGGATCGGCCTGGGTCGGGCGGAAGTTCAGGACACGACCGACATCGACCAACGGGCAGAAGGAATTGCGGATGGAGATCAGCCGCTGATTGGCGCCGAAGGAATGAATGTTCTTCGCTTCCGGCTGCAGGGTTTCGACGATTGCCGTCAGCGGCACCACCAGCGTCTGGCCGGCAACGGTCACCACCATGCCGTCGAGAACGGCAAGCGTCAGCGGCAGGCTCATGGTGAAGGTCGAGCCGAGACCGGGACGCGACGAGATGCTGATGCGGCCACCCAGCGCCTGAATGGAGCGCTTGACCACATCCATGCCGACGCCGCGGCCGGAAATGTCGGAAATCTTGTCCGCCGTGGAGAAGCCCGGCGCGAAGATCAGATTGTCGATCTCCTCGTCTGTMAGGTTCGCATCGGCAGCGATCAGGTCGTTGTCGATGGCCTTCTGGCGTACGCGCTCGCGGTTGATACCCGCGCCATCGTCCTGCAGTTCGATCAGGATGCGGCCCGAGCGGTGCTTGGCGGAAAGCTTGATGGTACCTTCCGGGTTCTTGCCCGCGGCTTCGCGCTTTTCCGGCGTTTCGATGCCGTGGTCGACCGCATTGCGGATCATATGCGTCAGCGGTTCGGCCAGCTTGTCGATGACCGTCTTGTCGACTTCGGTGTTCTCACCTTCGGTGACGAGGCGAATCTGCTTGCCGATCATGTCTGCGACTTCGCGGACGATACGCGACATGCGCTGGAAGACCGGCTTCACCGGCTGTGCGCGGATCGCCATGACGCTGTCCTGAATTTCGCGCGTCAGCTGCTGCAGCTCGTCGAGGCCCATATTGACGGCAGACGTGCCGCTCGCATCGTTTTCGATGACACTCTGCGACAGCATCGCCTGATTGATGACGAGCTCACCGACGAGGTTGATCAGGCGGTCGACGCGATCGAGATCGACGCGGATGGTCTGGCCGGCGCTCGCATTGGCGGCCGCATTGGCATTTGCCTGCGCGGCTGCGGGCGCTGCCGCCGCCTCGCGCTTTTCAATGGCGGCATTGACGCTCTGGGCGATCTGCGTCGTCGCGACGGCCGCCTCGACGGCTGCTGCAACAAAGGGTTCTTCCACCATAGCTGCTTCGACGGCGGGCTGTTCTTCCGGTCCGTTATCGAGAGCAGACAGATCGAACGGAACCGGGATCATCGGAAGTTCTTCTTCCACGGCAGTATCCGAAACAATCGGGGTGATTTCGAGATCGCAATCCCATTCGGCGAATTCGAAGACGCTGCGGATTCCTTCCTCGCCCTTGTCGGTCTTGATCGAAACCGTCCAGGAGAAATAGGAGGCTTCCGGATCGAGCTTGTCGAGCGAAGGCAGTTCCGACGTATCGCAATTGATGCTCATCTCGCCGATGCGCGAAAGATCGCGCAGGAGAAGGGCCGCCTCGTTGCCTTTCGAATAAAGCGACGCGTGCGGCTTGAACGTGATCTGGAAGGACGGCGCTTCCATCAATGGCGTGGTTTCGTCGGCAAAATCCGAGAAGGAGAACGGGATCGGCTCGAAGCCGCTTTCATCCGTCGGCTTGGCCTTGACGGGTTCCGGCGCTTTCACGGCGACAGGAGCCGGCGCGGATGCCGGAACGGCTTCGCCGTTGGCCAACGCTTCCAGTTCCTTGACGAGGCCACGGGTGCGGCTTTCATCGACGCTGCCGCCGTCTCTTGCGGCATTGGTCAGGTCCGCCAGCACATCGGCGGAGCGCAGCATGACTTTGAGAACATCCTGCGTCGGCTCCAGCTTGTTGGAGCGAACGCAGTCGAGGGTCGTTTCAAAAACGTGGGCGAAGGCCACGAGATCATCGAGACCGAAGGCACCGGCCCCGCCCTTGATGGAATGAACGGCACGGAAAACGGCGTTGACGGTTTCCGGATCACGGTCGCCGTCATTCAATTTAAGAAGCCCCGATTCCAGTTCAGCGAGCTGCTCCTCGCATTCCTGGAAAAAGATTTCCTTGATTTCGTTCATATCCATCGTGAAATGTCCCGTATCAGGCGGTTACGCGTTCAATGGCATCGATGAGTTTGGCGGGGTCGAACGGCTTGACGATCCAGCCGGTCGCACCGGCCTGGCGGGCACGGTTCTTCTTTTCCGCATCACTTTCGGTCGTCAGGACGAGGATCGGGATCGCGCGGTACTTCTCGTTGCGCCGCACGCCCTCGATGAAGCCGAAACCGTCGAGACGGGGCATGTTGATGTCCGTCACGATGACATCGGGATTGCTCTGTTCCAGCACTTCGAGGCCTTCGATGCCGTCTTCGGCCTGAATGGTTTCAAAACCGGCATTGTTGAGCGTGACCAGGAGCATGTTCCTGATCGTCCGGGAATCATCCACGGTGAGAACTTTTTTCTTCACTTTTGCATCTCCTTCAGGAGCAAATGATCGATATCGACGCCTATCAGTTTCATGGTCTTGTCGAATGCATCGGACACGCTGGCAAAACCGAACCGCTTGCCGTCCTCCTCCCAGGATTTCGCGCCGGCCATGAGGACCTGGGCGCAAAGGGCTCCGATACGCTCCACCTCGGACGCATCGACCGACAAGGGTGCTCCTCTCAGCGTCATCAGCTTGCCGTGCAGCGCCGATGCTTCGTTGAGATCCAGCACCGGTGACAGTTTCAGCGTCGCCTCAGCTGCTTTTCTGGCTGCCATTACATGACTCCCTGACGTCTGAATTGTTGGTAATCCTGGCTGCTATCCGTGCGGTTATCCCCACGGGCCATAAATGATGAGTGCTGCCGATCCGCACCGGCGGCCGCAGCAAAATGTTCCTGACGGGCAATACGGAATTCGCGAACGGTGCGGCCGAGTTCCAGAATGACGGTGTGAAGCGCATCGGCTTCGGAAGCGCTGGCGCCCATATCTTTCGCATTCCGGCCGACCTGCCGCTGCTGTTCGTCGATATCGGCGGCGACGGATTGCAATTCGCCGGCGTGATCGGCGGTATGCCGGGAGACTTCGGCGATCATGTCGTTGATGCCGGACACCTGCCGGACCMCCCCGCCGATGGCCTCCTGCGTGCGGTTGACCATGCGCACGCCACCCTCGACCTGCGTTTTGGTGGAGCCGACGAGGCTCTTGATTTCTCTTGCGGCATCGGCGGAACGCTGGGCAAGCGCGCGGACCTCCTGTGCGACGACGGCGAAACCGCGTCCGCTTTCCCCCGCCCGCGCCGCCTCGATGCCGGCATTGAGGGCGAGAAGGTTCGTCTGGAAAGCGATCTCATCGATGGTGCCGATGATCTTGCCGATCTGCTCGGCCGATTGCTCGATGTCCGACATGGCGTCGATCGCCTCGCCGATTGCCCTGCCGCTTTCGACGGCCGCGTCGCGGGCGCTGGAAACCGCCTTTTCCGTCGCCGATATGCGGGCGCCGTTTTCCGCCACATGCGCAATCATCGCCTGAAGCGCGCGGGACGTTTCGGCAAGGGCTTCGGCCTGCTGGCGGGAACGCTCGGCAATGGAGCGCCCAATATCGGCAAAACGCGCGCTCAGCGCCTCGGCCTCGCCTACACCGTTCTGGGCAGATATCAGCGATGCACCGATCGTCTCGAGCGCCGTATTGAAGGTGACCGCAACGTCCCGATAGGCTTCAGGCACGTCATTGCCGATGCGGGCCTGCAAATTGCCTGCGGCAAAGGCCGTCAGTGCCGTACCCAGCAGATTTGCCGCTTCGGAACGGTCATTGTCACGCTGTTCCTGGAGTTCGCGGCCGTGGCGCAGGCGCAGTTCGTTGAAACGCAGCGACACGGCGATCTCGGTATCGACCATCACCAGACGGACGACATTCTTCACGGCTTCCGCCAGCTCGCGGTTTTTCCTGCGGTTGCCCGGCAGGATGGAGCGCGGCGCGTGTTCGGCCACCAGCCCGCCGACAAGATGTTCCAGAACGACCGCGTGGCTGGCGATCTGCCAGCGCGGATCGAGGCCCATGCGGCTGGCATTATCGGAGAGAACCTTCACCCGCTCGGCATAAAGCGCATCGAAACGCGCATCCGTCAGCACGCTCCAGTGCGAGGATTGCAGATCGTGCAGACGATCAAGCTGGTTTTCGCTTTCAAAGGACGGGGAACAGTCCGGCATGGACTGGAAACGGGTCATCACGTCGCGCAGGCCGGCCTTGACGTAAGGCTCCAGCATGCCGCGATAATTGCGCAGGAAATCGGATTGCGTCTCATCGAGGCCGGCAAAGCGCAACCGTCCCGACAGGCTTCCGCCTGCCGATCTGCGCGCTTGATCTGATGGCAAATCCTGCCCCAACCGACGTCCCCAACAACATGACGGCCGGTAAAACCCGGCCAAATTGGCCAAGGTTCAGAACGTCAGCACCCTTTGGGGATTTTTGAACGAACATACCCATCGCGGACGATGCGGCATCGACGCTTGCCAGACTTTCCTGAACCAAGAAACGAAAATACCGGATCGGCCCCGGTACGGCAGTGCGGCGTCATGCCTGGAAGGGGAGAGAACCCCATTCCGCCGTGGAAATACTACCAATCTTTATGGTTAATTCCTTGCTTGAAAGTTAAGAAACCTGTCCGCCCGCGTCAAACGGTAAAATTTGTAAAAGCTTTTAGCCGTTACCGCCCTCACTTTGCCGCAAACTGGCAAAAGCGAAAAGGAATCGGACCCTTCAGGCGGTTTTTCCGGCCCGTGCGCTGGACAAGCGCGTGCGCCTTCCCCTAAAACAAATCAACAGGATATTCGCTCAACGGTGATGCTTTAAAGAGACCTTTTCGATCAAGGAGATGCCAACTTGCCAAGGATGGAGAAAAGCCGCAGTTCAAGGCACCATCCGCAAGTGTTGATCGGCCTCGTGGTTGCCAGCCTGCTCGTCATGATCGGCTTCCAGGCTCCATCCGGCGTCAAGGCCCTCTCCAAGACCAGCCGCCTGGAGCGATTGCAGACTGTCGATCTCAGCCGTTCCCTTTCCCTTCGCGAAAAGGATTGTGATAGCGGCAACGACTATGCCTGCAAGACCGGCCTTGCCACCTCAGGGCTTCGGCCCGACGAATTCCCCTCTTCGACCCTCGACATCACCGACAGTGCCAAGGCCTTGCTTGTCGCTGTTGCCATCGTGCCACAAGCTTTCCGAGACTTTGCCAGCGTGGTTCCACGCGCGCCTCCGCATATTATGTATTAGTCATTCCGGCGGTCCTCATCATTCGGTTCACCATGAGCCTTGAGGGATCGGAGTCGTCGGAAACCCGCCGTAGGCTCCCATTTCAGAGAAAACCGCCGCCGCATATGACACTTGCAACCATTCTTCCATTTATTGTCGCATTGCCCTTCGTCGGCGCATTCCTGACGGCTTTCATGCCGCGCGAGGGTGCGGCCGCCGGACCGGCCTCCGTCGCAGGCGCCGTGGCCCTTTTTGGCCTCGCCAGCAGCATCTTTCTTTATACGACCATCAGCGACGGCGGCGTGCTGAAATATGATGCGGAGTGGCTGCCCCAGCTCGGACTGAATTTTACCCTGCGGCTGGATGGTTTCGCCTGGATTTTCGCGATGCTCATCACCGGCATCGGTCTGCTGGTGGTGCTCTACGCACGCTATTACATGTCGGCGGAAGATCCGATTCCTCGGTTTTTCGCCTTCTTTCTCGCCTTCATGGGTTCGATGCTCGGCGTTGTCTTGTCCGGCAACGTGATCCTGCTGTCGATCTTCTGGGAGATGACCAGCATCTTCTCATTCCTGCTGATCGGCTACTGGCATCAGAATGCCGGCGCGCGCGACGGCGCCCGCATGGCGCTGACCGTAACCGGCATCGGCGGTTTCAGCCTTTTGGCCGGACTTCTGATCCTCGGCCACATGGCGGGAAGCTATGATCTCGACAGGATCATCGAGGCCGGCGCCGCCATTCGCGCCCATCCGCTTTATGTGCCGGCGCTCATCCTCATTCTTGGCGGCGCGCTGACGAAGAGCGCGCAGTTTCCGTTCCATTTCTGGCTGCCCAACGCCATGGCGGCGCCCACACCCGTTTCCGCCTATCTGCATTCCGCAACCATGGTGAAGGCCGGGGTTTTCCTGCTCGCGCGGTTCTGGCCGGTTCTAGCAGGTACGCCGGAATGGTTCTGGCTGGTTGGCGTAGCGGGTATCATAACCCTTTTGCTCGGCGCCTATTTCGCCATGTTCCAGCAGGATCTGAAGGGGCTGCTTGCCTATTCAACGATCAGCCACCTCGGGCTCATCACCACGCTGCTCAGCCTCGGCAGCCCGCTGGCGGCGGTGGCGGCCATCTTCCACATGGTCAACCACGCCACCTTCAAGGCCTCGCTTTTCATGGCGGCCGGCATCATCGACCATGAGACCGGCACCCGCGACATGCGGCGCTTAAGCGGGCTTTATACTTATATGCCAGCGACCGCGACGCTCGCCATGGCGGCGAGTGCGGCAATGGCCGGGGTGCCGCTGTTCAACGGCTTCCTCTCCAAGGAAATGTTCTTTGCCGAGGCGGTCGAGACCCACGCGGACTCTCTGCTCGACCGGGCTCTGCCCTATGTCGCGACGCTGTCGGGCGCCTTCGCCGTCGCCTATTCGCTGCGCTTCATCCACACGGTCTTCTTCGGGCCGAAGCCCGTCGATCTGCCGAACCCCAATCCGCACGAGCCGCCGCGCTGGATGCGTTTTCCGATCGAGTTCCTCGTCTTCGCCTGCCTGATCGTCGGCATCGTTCCGAGCCTTTCGATCGGCCCGTTCCTGCATTCGGCCGTGCTGTCCGTGCTCGGCGCGCAGACACCCGTCTACAGCCTGTCGATCTGGCACGGTTTCAACCTGCCGCTGATCATGAGTATCGCGGCGCTGATCGGTGGTGTGACGATCTATGCCCTGCTCGGCGGTTATTTCTCGCGTTGCGATGACGGTCCGCCGGTCTTCCGGCATTTGCGGGGCCAGCGCATCTTCGAGCGCATTCTCGTCACCGTGTCCTGGAAATGGGCGCGGTGGCTGGAAAGCAGGCTCGGCACGCGGCGTCTGCAGCCGCAGCTGAGGCTTCTCATCCTCGTGGCGCTTCTTGCCGGTTTCTCGCCTCTGTTCCTTTCGGAATTCTCCCTGTCGCTGCCGCGCGTCACGACCTTCGATCCGATCTTCGCCATCCTGTGGCTGATCGGCATGATTGCCGCCATGGGCGCCGCCTGGCAGGCGAAATATCACCGGCTTGCCGCCCTCGTCATGCTCGGCGTTTCCGGGCTTGTCACCTGCCTCACCTTCGTCTGGCTTTCCGCGCCTGATCTCGCCATAACCCAGCTTCTGGTGGAAATCGTCACCACGGTTCTCATCCTGCTTGGTCTCCGGTGGCTGCCGAAACGCTTCGAAAAGGTCGACAGCAGCGATGAGTTGCCGGCGCAGCTTCGCCGCGCCCGGGACTTCCTGCTGGCCGCTGCCAGCGGTATCGGCATGTCCGTTATCGCCTATGCCGTGATGACGCTGCCGGTGCCGAACGCGATTGCGACCTATTTCCTGGAGCGCGCCTATACCGAAGGCGGCGGCACCAATGTCGTCAACGTCATCCTGGTCGATTTCCGCGGCTTCGACACCTTCGGCGAAATTGCGGTGCTGGCCATCGTGGCGCTCACCGTCTTCGCGCTGCTTCGCCGTTTCCGTCCCGCGCATGAAAGCATCGGTTTGCCGGAACAGCAGCAGATGCAGAACGCCTTCGATGCCGAACGGCCGGACCGCAGCAATGGCGATACGGTGCGCGACTATCTCTATGTGCCGTCGATCGTGATGCAGTGGATGTTCCCGGTCATCATCACCTTCTCGATCTTCCTGTTCATGCGCGGCCACGATATGCCCGGCGGCGGTTTTGCGGCCGGCATCACCATGGCCATCGGCTTCCTGCTGCAATATCTCGCCGGCGGCGCGCGCTGGGCGGAAGACCGCATCCGCATCCTGCCGCTGCGGTGGATGGGCTTCGGCCTACTGATGGCGGCAGCCACCGGTATCGGCTCCTGGTATTTCGGCTACCCGTTCCTGACCTCCTATTTCCAGTATACGGAGATACCCTATATCGGCAAAATGCCGACGGCATCCGCCCTGCTGTTCGATCTCGGCGTCTTCTCGCTGGTCGTCGGCTCCACCGTTCTTATCCTGATAGCACTGGCACACCAATCGTTGCGTAACTACCGCGTTCGCACGCCTGACGCCGCAAAAGCGGAGGACGTGTAATGGAACTCATTCTTGCAATCGGCATTGGCATCATGACCGGTTCGGGCGTCTGGCTGGTGCTGCGCCCGCGTACCTATCAGGTCATCGTCGGACTTTCGCTGCTGTCCTATGCCGTCAATCTCTTCATCTTCGGCGTCGGCGGCATCAAGACCAATGCACCGCCGGTGTTGGTGAACGGCGTCGACAGCTCCACGCTGGCCGACCCCGTGCCGCAGGCACTGGTGCTGACGGCAATCGTCATCGGCTTTGCCACCACCGCACTTTTCCTTGTCGTGCTGCTTGCCGCCCGTGGCCTCACCGGCACCGACCATGTGGACGGGAGGGAGACGAAATGATGTCGTTCCCCTTCCACATCGTCATCGCCCCCATTCTGCTGCCACTGATCACCGCCGCCCTGCTGCTGTTCTTCGACGAGCGCCAGCGCGTCGCAAAGGCCGCCATCAGCTTCACCTCCACCGTGCTGTTGCTGGTGGTCGCGATCCTGCTGTTCCGCGAGGTGAACTCGACGGTGAATACCGAGATCGCGGCCGTGGTCTCGAGCGGTGTCTATCTGCTCGGCAACTGGCCGGCACCCTTCGGCATCGTGCTCGTGGCAGACCGCCTGTCCGGCCTGATGGTGCTTTTGACCGCGCTGCTCGCCATTCCCTCACTGATCTATTCGATGGCGAAATGGCACAAGTCCGGCGCGCATTTCCATTCGCTGTTCCAGATGATGCTGATGGGCGTCAATGGCGCCTTCCTGACCGGTGACCTCTTCAATCTCTTCGTTTTCTTCGAAGTGATGCTCGCTGCCTCCTATGGCCTGCTGCTGCATGGCTCCGGCCAGCAGCGCGTGAAGGCCGGGTTGCATTACATCGCCATCAACCTCGTTGCGGCGCTGTTCTTCCTGATCGGCGTCAGCCTCATCTATGGCGTCACCGGTACGCTCAACATGGGTGATCTTGCCCACCGCATCGAGGGCCTCAACCCCGACCAGCGCATGCTGCTGGAAACCGGCTCGGCCATCCTCGGTATCGCATTTCTGGTGAAGGCCGGCATGTGGCCGCTGAATTTCTGGCTGCCTTCCGCCTATGGCGCGGCTTCCGCACCCGTTGGTGGGCTGTTCGCGATCATGAGCAAGGTCGGCATTTATGTCATCGCCCGCCTGTCCTTCCTGCTCTTCGGGCAGACGGCAGGCGAATCAGCGGGCTTCGGCCATGACGCCCTGCTGGTCGGCGGCATCGCCACCATCATCTTCGGGGCCATCGGGGTTCTGGCGTCGCAGGCGCTGGGGCGGCTCGCCGGTTTTTCGGTTCTGGTATCGTCGGGAACGCTTCTCGCGGCCATGGGCACCGGCAATCCGACGGTCGCGGCCGGCGCGCTCTATTACATGGTCAGCTCCACTCTCACCATCAGCGCCTTCTTCATGCTGATCGAACTTGTCGAGCGCGGGCAGGATGCCGGCGCGAACGTTCTTGCCGTGACCATGGAAGCCTATGGTGAAGGTGACGAGGAAGAGGAGGAGGAAGAAGTCGGCGTGACCATGCCCGCCACCATGGCGGTGCTCGGCGCCTGTTTTGCCGCCTGCGGTATTCTTCTCGCCGGCCTGCCACCGCTTTCGGGCTTCATCGCCAAATTCTCGATGCTGACCGCCATTCTCAACCCTTCCGGGCTCGGTGCCAATGACAGCGTTTCCACGCTCTCCTGGTGGATCGTCTTCCTGATCGTCTTTTCCGGCTTCGCTTCGCTGATCTCGATGACCCGCGCCGGCATCCGCACCTTCTGGGCCTCCATCGAAGGAACGGTGCCGCGTGTTCTCGTCATCGAAATCGCGCCCATCATGCTGCTGCTCGGGCTGACGCTCGCCATGACCGTGCAGGCGGGACCGGTGATGCGTTACATGCAGGAGACGGCGCGTATTCTCGACCTGCCCGCAAGTTATATTCAGGGTGTCATTTCCGCACCACGAGCGGGCGGCAATCCGGAGGCGGAGCCATGATGAGGCGTCTCCTCCCCTACCCGCTTCTGACGGTCTCGCTGATCTTCTTCTGGCTGACGATCAACAGCTTTTCGCCGGGGCACCTGCTGCTCGGCACCTGTGTCGCCCTCATCGCCTCCTGGGCGATGGCGTCGCTTCGGCCGGCCAAGCCGCGCATCCGCAACTGGCACAGGCTGGTGCAGCTGATCCTGATCGTGCTTTACGATATTGTCCGGTCCAATCTCTCGGTCGCGAAGATCATCCTGTTCCAGCGCGAAAGAAACCGCAAATCCGGCTTCCTGGCGGTGCCGCTCGAGATTCGCGATCCCATGGCGCTTGCCGTTCTGGCGACGATCCTGACCTCGACGCCGGGCAGCGCGTGGCTCGAATATAATTCCAGCCAGGGCACGCTGCTGCTTCACGTTCTGGACGATGTGGATGAGGCGGCGTGGATAAGCCTCATCAAGAACCGTTATGAAAAACTGCTGATGGAGATATTCGAATGAGTTCGATTATCCTTTTCTGGTCCTTTTCGCTGGCGCAGCTGATGCTCGCCATCGCCATGGCAATCTCGGTCTACCGCATCGCCATCGGCCCGCGCGCGCAGGACCGCGTGCTGGGCGTGGATACGCTTTATGTCAACGCCATGCTGCTTCTCCTGACCTTCGGCCTGCGCACCGGCAACGACATCTATTTCGAAGCGTCGCTGCTCATCGCCATCCTCGGCTTCGTCTCCACCGTCGCCCTTTCCAAATTCATGATGCGTGGCGAGGTGATCGAATGAACAATGCTGCAGAATTTCCGCTCTGGGCCGCCATTCTCGTGGCCTTCTTCGTGCTCCTGGGCGCTTCGCTGACGCTGATCGGCACCATCGGCTTTGCCAGGCTCAACAGCTTCTATGAGCGCCTGCATGCGCCAACCCTCGGCACCAGCTGGGGCACCGGTGGCATCGTCATGGCCTCGATCATCTATTTCTCCGTCTCCGGCGACCGCTTCGCCTTCCACGAAATCTTCATCGGCATCTTCATGACGGTGACCACGCCGGTTTCCCTGATGCTGCTGGGGCGCGCGGCGCTTTATCGGGACCGGGCGGAGCAGAATACAGATAATCGAGAGCATTTGTAAGGATCAGGAGTAAAGGCACGCCATCCCAAATGACTAAATTGATTATTCTTACGCAACAATCGATTTTCTCTACCGGGGAATGGGGCGTACTTCCAGAATCCGCTAGTATGGCCGCTCATTGAGTTACCTTTTCACCATACACAGAAGGGGAGAAAACGTGTGAGTCAGTCCGCTCAATGTTCTTTTCGAACTTCACCGTACCACCGCTGATTTCCACGCGATAATTGCTCGCTGCAGCGATGCAGGCGATCATTACGACCCCCAACACCAGCATAAGACGATTGATGTCGATCGCGCCCATATTAACCTCCGAGCTTTGCCCCGTTCAACGTCGGTACTATGCAAAACCCAATTCGCAAGCAGCACCTCAGGATTGACATTTAGTGAAACTCGAGCGAAAAGTCAATCAGTAGAAAAAATACTGCGATAGGAATCATTGTGACTAAACCGGATCCCGTAGCCAAGAGCAGGCGAATAACGGAGCTTGTTGCCTCTATGTTCATGGGGCTGAATTTAACTCGTGTTGCCTCGAGCGAGGCCAGTTCGCGAGCCTTACGATTTATTCAAGTTAAAGATATCAATGATGGCGTCATAACATATCCAGACACTCTCGAAATCGCGAACGTCGACCCTAAAAGAGTAGGTCGGCAAGAACTGCAAGTCGGGGATGTCCTCGTCAGTGCTCGGGGTACTCTCCTCAAGTGCGCGGTCGTGAGTGAAAAACATGCTGGATGCGTAGCAAGCGCCAACTTTATTATCATTCGCCCTGGGCCCGAATCGCAGATTGAATCAGAACTGCTGTGCGCCTTTCTTCGACAAGCTGAAACGCACGCGTTTCTGCTAAGTCGAATTTCGGGTACTGCTCAACCCGTATTGACACTGAGGGATCTAGAAAGCTTAACGCTTATTGTTCCTCCACGTGAAGACCAAGTAAATTTAGCTCGTCTTATTTGCGTTGCAGACGAACTTTATCGAATCGCCATCGGCAGCGCCCAAATGCGACGAGACGAGGCCTTGGCTATTTTGGCACGTTATATGAGGAATGCAGATGCACGAGGATGAAGTTTGGCGCGAACTCGATCAACGCCTAAAGAGGATGCAAGAACTCGGACGTATCTCAGGGCATCCCAATCTGGGCCTACCGATCGCACTTTTTGCACTAGAGTTTTTGCGCCAGAAATATGAACTTGGACCTTCGATCGGTTCACTCTCGACATCTAGCGATGTTCTGCAAATCGCTAGACAAGTGGAAAGTCGTCTATTTTGGGAAGATGCGCCGTTCAGCCAGTACCTATTGAATGATCTCAAACAACTTGATCCACGTACTACGCTAGAGTGGCTCACATTGGTTGATCAGGTATATACGCAAGACTGCTTTGAGTCTTGGTTGCAGGAACGACTATACGACCTCGAATTCCCTTGGGCCCATGAAACACCTCGTGAAGTTGCCCGTTTGATGGCGTCACTCCCAGGCCGCGGCGCGTCTAATAATACAGTGTTCGATCCCGCATGTGGTAGCGGAGGCCTACTTCTCGCAGCCCAAAAAATACTTGATCCTGACCAAACACTGTTCGTAGGACGGGAGGCGAATGGATACGCCTGTTCTTGGGCTAAGATTCGGCTCGTAGTTAATGGTGCGAAGCATGCGGAGATAGAGTTAGGTCCGCGCCTAAAAGCGGTTGATATACGCAATGGGTGGGAGCAAAAACGACGTCGATTTGACATCGTACTGACAAATCCGCCGTTTGGCATACAAATACCAATCGCGGAACTGGATTGGTTGATCGATAACCATCTGTTCGCCCATCGTTCAAGCGGGAGAATATCAAGCGAACTTGCATACCTGCTTTCAGCCTATGAGCACTTGGACAACCTCGGAACGGCAGCCGTTCTGGTTCCTAATGGCGTCCTCTTTAGGACAGGCACAGATATCCGAATTCGAAGGAGCTTAGTAGAACAAGGAGCAATAGCCGCGGTAATTGCGCTGCCAGCACGACTCTTTGCTCCTATCACTGCGATAGAGACTTGCATCGTCGTCTTGTGCCGACCAGTGGATGATCAAGACATCGGGACGCTTTTCGTCGATGCAAGCACATTGGGAAACCGTCGAGGAAAGAAAAATGTTTTAGACGACACATCCGTGGATCAAATTGCCAGCGTGTACCACCGACGTCTGACTGAGCCAGGGTTCAGCATCTTAGTAAGCAAGACAGAAATAGAATCTAAGGATTACCTCCTAACTCCTTCAACGTACGTTAAGCAACCCGTGAATACAATAATCGATAGTCGAGACCGACGCGCAGAGATCGTAGAGTTGGACGCGCACTACTTAGATCTTTTGGATGAGTACGAAATCTTGATAAGTAAGCTTTGAACATCACCTCGCATACTTGTGGCTTCGGCGACGCTATTTAAGCCGGGAAAGAAATACATCTCTAACGTTTAGTCTAGGCAACTGCACCAGCATAGCCTTTTAGAATTCGACTATGTGAAAAATTGAATATGCGACGAAATACGAAATTCCAGCACTATCTTCCATACTTTGAGATTTTTTGAGAATTAATGGTGCCCGGAGGCGGATTTGAACCACCGACACGCGGATTTTCAAGCCGCGTCTGTCGAGCCGAAAACAGCACCTTACGGCGAAATTTCTGTCAAACCCGATACCGAAAGTCAAGCACTTAGCGGGGAATTGTCAAACCGCCCAGCCCTCGTAAATCAGGCCGCGCAATGGCTTCACGATAACCGCGCGACCTGCGCAGATCGTCTTATCCCGGCTCTGAAAGAGCGCTTCGGCCTTCGCAATATCGAGGCGATTGAAGCCGCCAAGATTGCACGCGGGCTTGATTATGCGAGGTCGCTCTAATGGCTGCACCTCGCTCCGTCCGTAAGAAGCTCGCCCAGCAGCGAGCCGAAGAGAAACGCAATCAGTTGATTGCGAATGCCGAAAAGCGCCTTCCTAAGCGCATGGCGGCAATCTACGCCAAACAGAAGGAACA
>NZ_JARWKW010000022.1:0-45328 GCF_047445855.1 Rhizobium sp. BR 250 | reverse complement strand
CTCCATCACGACGATCGAAGCGCCTTGCCCGGCCATAAATCTTCGAAAATGCTGCCGGGGTAGCTTCCGCCGGAACTTCACCTCTCCGGAAAGCAAAGCTCCGTGAACCTGAAAAACGTTCTTCGCCAGATCGATCCCAATCATCGTGTCGTATGTCATGCTGCCATCCTTCCACCCGTTGGATTTAACCCGACCATCCTCTGACAGAACGTGCCGGGTGGGTAGAGCGGCAACCACGCCATCTATTCAAGGGAACACACAACGCCCTGGCCAATGAGGACTGGTGGGAAGCTTCTGGACTTGTCACAATCTACAGCGACGAGTTCTTCAAACGTGCGGACATAACCATGCATCGTGATGGGGCGGGAGGTTCAAAGCGGATGTCGCGGGCGAAACGCAGTTCGGTCATTCGATGCGCCACTGGCCGTTCAACTGAATGCCTATCGCAATTCGGCAACTGCGGATGAACTGTTGCAATGGTTCGACAGGTTCTTACGGAAAGATGATTTCGTTTTTTCGGAAGAAAAACGCGGTGCGGATCTCTACCTCAGGGGAGCTGTCAGATAGCCACCGTTTTGGTCGCAAAGACTGTCCCCGTCAAAAGCAGGGAACAGGCGTGTACGGTCCAGGGCCACCAGAGATCAGCTGCAATCAGCCACGAAACCTTTCCTGCCATTCTTTCGGTCCGACTCCCAATCTGCGCAGGAACAGCCGCCGCATCGTTTCCGGTGATCCGAATCCGCACTTTCGAGCAGTTGTTGCTGCAGAGGTGCCGGTCTCCAGTAGTCCCTGCGCCCTCTCCAGGCGGATCATCTCGACCGCCTCAGCCGGGGTGCGACCTGTCCGTTGCCGGTAATGGCGGACAAAAGAGCGACGACTCATGCCGGCCTGGTCAGCGAGGGTCTCCAGCGTGATATGGTGCGCAAGATTTGCAGCGACCCAGGCGTGCAGTTCCGTGAACTTGTCGTCGACCGTCTGAAGACCGAGTGGCCCACTGAACTGGGACTGGCCCCCCGGGCGCTTCAGAAAAACGACAAGCTCGCGTGCGACGGCGAGAGCAAGTGCGCGGCCGTGATCTTCTTCCACCATCGCCAGAGCGAGGTCGATCCCTGCTGTCACACCCGCCGAGGTCCACACTGAACCGTCGCGCAGAAAGATCGGGTCGCGTTCAAGACGTACCTTTGGAAATCGGTTTGTGAACTCGTCGCACCGGCGCCAATGGGTAACGGCACGGCGACCATTCAGCAGGCCTGCCTCCGCCAGCAGGAATGTGCCGCTGCAAACGGAGGCCATGCGCCGGACACGGGGTGCGCGATCGTAAACCATTCGATCAGTGCCGGCCGGTTGCAGGCGGCATTGACGCCGCTTCCGCCAGCGACGATGGCCGTATCAGGCGCAGGTTTGCCCGTTGGCAAGGTCTGGCAAAGCAGCGTTATGCCGGAGTTGCACGTCACCTGCGTCTCTTCCGCGACCAAGGTAACTTCGTAGGGCCTGTAGGTCGTTGTTCGGGATAACCTGTTGGCGGATGCGAATACCTGGGCCGGGCCGGTTGCATCGAGAACCTGAGCATCAGGGAAAACGAGGATTTCGATCTGACGTAACATCACGATTGGCCTGAAGCGAGGGAATATTGGCATTCGCGCCAGAGCATTTAGTGCAATGGTGGCTGCGTCAAGACAGGAGAAACCAATGACCCTTCGCTTCGGTATTCTTTGCTTCCCGGGTGTTCAGCAGCTCGATCTCACAGGCCCTTATGAGGTATTCGCTTCCGCGCGCGATACGCAGGTCGATCTCGTCTGGAAAACCACCGGACCGGTACGTGCCTAGACCGGACTGTGGTTGACACCCGACAGGACCTTCGAGGAAGCGCCATCCTATGATGTGATCTGTGTGCCTGGCGGCGGTGGCGTAAATCCCCTCTTGACCGACACGGAGACACTGGATTTTTTGCGGCACCAGGCGAAAACGGCGCGCTTTGTCACCTCGGTCTGCACGGGTTCACTGGTGCTTGGCCAAGCCGGACTGCTTGCCGGCAAACGGGCAGCTACGCACTGGAACGCGATGGATTTTTTGCAGCGGTTCGGGGGCGATCGCGGTGGACGAGCGCGTTGTTCGTGATGGCACCCTGATAACCGCAGGCGGTGTTACGTCCGGGATCGATTTCGGGCTTGCTATCATTGCCGAACTGATGGGACAGGACGAGGCAGAGATAATTCAGCTGTCGCTGGAATATGCATCAGCGCCGCCCTTCGATGCCGGTGTGCCCAGCCGAGCCAGTAAAGAAATCCTCGCGGTGGCCCGTCAGCGTATGGCGAGGTCGCGAGAGGAGAGGGAGGTTTTGTTGTCTCGGGAATAGATAGTTGCCATCACAAAACGCATGAAAAAGGCGGCACTTCATTCTCCCTCGCCGCACGAGACGCTGGACGAGAACGAAGGGCCCTCACAAGGTCCGCGCTATTTCTCGATCTGCGAAGCGGTCGCGACCGGGATCCGGCGTAGGCAAATGGCGGCAGTCTCCGTCGGCTCTGTTTTGATCGTCCGCGTCACAAGGTTAGGATCTATCGGTCCGTTAGATAGGACAAAAGGTCCCTTGCAGGAGCGTCAATTGACCTGTTCCTCGCACATGTCGACAATCCGGTCGCGGTAGTACGGCGCTCCATCCACCCTTCTTGATCAAATTCAAGAATGGCGTTGGTTACCGATGATTGATTCAGGATGGTGATTGTCCGCATCCGGCACCGATAAGCCGTCCGATTATTCAGAAAAGATCGGAGTTCCTGTGCTTCTTGGTGTTGTCCTCGCGGTCGATCCCGGCGTCAGCGCATCGATACGGCATGGTCCCGTTGGCGCGGCACGGCGCTACCCTTGCGTCTGAAAAACTTGATAAGCGGTTTCTCGAACAGGAAATGCGCCAAGACCGACACGGCCAGTGCAACGACGATGATGACCGCTCCTGCGAGAATACCGGGCGCCAATATCTTATGAATGATTGAGATCACCAAGCCATGCAGAAGATAGAGGGCGTAGGATGAGTCCCCGATAATCTCGATTGGTTTCAGCAGACGTCTCGGCCATAATCCGGCATTTTCGAGCCACACGCATCCGGCCACAAGGAAAAAGGCAGGTACGCCCCATGTTATCAGGCGCAGCATTCCAGATTGCTCGCTTATCATGGCCGCGGCAACAAAACCCGTCAGTGATATGACAAGCGCGGCGATACCCGCTTGTCCGCCCTGGAACATAAAGCGCGACAGCAGAAGCCCGCCAAGGAACTCCAGCAAGAGCGGCGAGGTCCAGGTTTGTATAAAGGGGGATTGTGTGGGTAAAACCTGTCCCGCCAAGGCCATGACGGACAGGATGCCGACCGTTACGGCCAGCGGCGCGCGCCAGGCAAGTCCAAGCGCGAAGACAATATAGAAGAACATTTCCATATTAAGGGTCCAGCCCACAACCAAAAGGGGAGCTACTTCGCCGTTGTCGCCTGTATAGGGAATAAAAAGCAGCGATTTCCATAAATGCTCGGGGGTAAAGGTAAAGGTGGAAAAAACGCCCGCCATCGCACCGGCGCACATCACCAAGGTCACGGCCCAGTATAAGGGCACAATACGGACCAGCCTGTGATATAAAAACACCCCCGGTCCCGCCGCCGTCGCGAAAGAACCCATGATGAGGCCGGAGATGACAAAAAAGACATCCACACCCGCCGCCCCAATCGTAAATGGGTCACCGATTATATGAAACAGCAGGACCGAAAACGCCGCGAGCGCCCTCAGAAACTGGATGGAATAAACCTTTTGCATTGCCGCTCCTGAAGTACTCAACCGTTCACGTCCTTCACCTCAAATGCAGACAGAGGCAGCGAGTCGCGCCAACTCGAAAAAGTTGCCGAACTCTCCTGTTTACGATGCTTGCAAGGATTGATGAGGTATACGTTCAAAAAAATACCTAAAATCTGAAGAACCAGATGGCCAGAATTATTCTTGCCAGAAGCAGCCATCTCATGTGTAATTGACTAACGCCCTGGTTACGGACGCCTATATGCCGCAACCTAGTCGATTTTGACAGTGTTGTTGGGATAATGCCGGGCCCGACGTCCCCGGTCAGGTCAGTAAAGAACCCCTCACGATACCCTCAATCAAAGACATCTTCTAGTTGAGGCCCATAAGCCTGAACTGGCATCTTCCCGTCAAGTGCCGAGTTGGGAGTTCGTCGCAAAGGCACCACTTTATCGAGTTTATCGGGACGACAAGAGAATCTAACCCGAGCCAGAATCTGCACACTGTTTGATTGCAGAAAAGCATCTGTTTCTCCGCTTAGGCCTCTTTCCTTCATAACGGAATTGCTATTCATCCGTGCATTCGGGATAACTAAAAAATAGGGTTTTCTCGGGATATTGATGTCACCGGAATGAAGCATCGGGCACACATGGGAAAAATGGCAGAGAAGATCCCCTTATGGATGCAGCGCACGAAGAACAGACGCGTGGAAATTGGCGGAATACACTGTTTTATGTGACGTTCCTTTATTTTACGGTCGGTTTCTCGCCCTATATTTCTCTCTCGTCGACCTATCTGGGCTCCGCCATGGCGGAGGGGTCCAACCTGCTGAACCAGCTTACCGCGATCATCCTGCTTTTCAGTTTCATGGTGTTCATGGTGAAGGAACGGTCTTTCTCCATCGTCTTCACGCCGCGTCTGCTGATGGCGGCGATTTTCGGCTGGTATATTTTCACCTCCGTCGTGGGGGAGGCGCCGATGTTTTCGCTGCGGCGGCTCGTCATGTGCGCCATCATCTGCGTGCTTGCCGGTTGCTTTTTGCAATTGCCGCGCACGGAACGACATTTCGCCACGCTGCTTGCCAGCTGCGCGATGATTATCCTTTTCCTGTGCTATTTCGGCGTCATCGTCCTGCCGTCACGGTCGATCCACCAGGCGAGCGATGCGCTTGAGCCCCTTCTTGCGGGTAACTGGCGCGGGGTCTTCCAGCACAAGAACGAGGCTGCCTCGGTCATGGCGGTGTTGATCATCGTTGCGATTTATCTCTGCAAGCGCTGGTCCTTCATCGGTGGTTTGCTGGTGCTGCTGCTATCAATGTTCTTTCTGATAAAATCAGGTGGCAAGACCGTACTCGGGCTGGTGCCGATCATCATCGCAACGGGCTGGTTCATCGTCGGCTGGCCCGGCTGGCGCTATATGGTGGTGACCCTGCTTTTGTTGGTCTTTACCGTTGTGGTCGTCGGCACCACAATCGATCCGGTCTTTTCGCAGATGCTGACAAGGATGGGGCTCGATGCCAGTTTCACCGGAAGAACCGATATTTGGGCCGTTGCGATCGATTATATCCGCCAACGCCCGATCCTTGGCTACGGTTATCAGGCGTTCTGGCGCAGCGACACCTTGATGTCGAGCATCACCGATAGCAACAGCTGGGCAACGACTGCGCCGGCGGCACACAACGGATATTTCGATCTGCTGCTTGCGGGTGGTATCCCGGGCCTGGTGCTGGTGATGGCGTGGATTTATCTGCTACCGCTTCATTATCTCGGCAAAATGGATGAGGTGACGCGCAACAGCCCGTTGACGCGGCTTTACGTCGGTATCTGGCTTTATGTGCTGCTCTATGGCTTTCTGGAAACTCTATTCTTGCTTAGCGCGGGCTTCGTCTGGTTTTTCCTCCTCGTGGCCGTGATGGGCCTGCATCTGCAGGCGAACGCCAGCCTCGTCGAAAACGAGGCTGAGCCGGAATCTGCGCGAACCGGCGCTGATGCGGACAGGGCTAAGATACCGCACTTGCGATTGGCTGTTGCCCGAAAGAAGTTCGCAACTGCCCAGTTGGCGCGAAACTCAGAGTCCGGCCAAAAAAGAGCTGAGTGAATAAGCCAGCTATGATTTTGTGCGTTTGCTTGGGACGAGCGCCAATCCGCGGAGCGTCAGGGATGGAAGGTCGTTCAATACTGTGCGCCGAGGCGCTCGACCGAATTTCCCGCGACCAGCAGCGTTAGAGATACCCAAGTCGGGTCGATTGACGACCAGAAGTCGCCAAGACCTAATTTGAACCTCTCGATTTACCGGAATAGCGCGTCGCAGAGGATCGTAAATTGTCTTAGCTTGGCGCCGGCCTAGGGCGGCGACGTCATGTGGTGCAGGACGAGCGCTGCCGCGCCGAGCGCGGCGCTGTTCGTGGCCGGGATTTCCGACAGAAGAATGCGGGGCTGGCCAAGCGTGGCGCCGTCGAAAAGCGCTGGGCGCGAGAAATCCATCCATCCGATCAGGGCGCGGCGGACACTTTTGGGAAGCGTGCCGCCGATGTAGATAGCGGGCGGATCGAGAATGGCGCCGGCTGCGAAGGCGAGGCGCGCGGCTTCCGGCCCGGCCCGTTGCAGCCACCGTTCGACGCTTTCCGGTGCGGCGGCCAGCACGGTCTCCCATTCATCAGGATCGCGACCCTGTGGCAGGACCACGCCATCGGCCTTGAGCCAGGCGGCAAGGTCGTCGAACGACGGCCGGCACATGGAGCGGGGGCGCAGCGCGCCGATCTCGCCGGCATTGCCGATGGCGCCGCGATAGAGATTGCCGTTGAGAACGACCGCGCCGCCGATACCGCTGCCGAGATAGAGGTGGAAGAAGCTCTCGTGATGTTCCGGGTTGCCGACCGTCAACTCGCCGATGGCGGCGGCATTGGCGTCATTTTCCACGATCACGGAGCAGCCCAACGCATCCGACAAGGTGGCCGCGATGTCGATGCCGCCCCATCGGCCCACATCCTCGGCCAGATCGAGGGCGGGCTCCGTGCTGCGGAAACGGATGGGCAGCGCAAAACCGGCGCCGATCAGGTCGGCGGCCGATATGCCGGTTCGCGACAGGAGCGCTTCCGCGCCTCCCGCAATCGTCGCCGCAACGTTATCGAAGGTTGCGAAGCTGTTGCGGATCTGGTGCTCGCCGCGGAGCGTACCGCAGAAATCGAGGAGCGTCAGATAGACGGAATAGTAGTCGGCATGGATACCGAGCGCATAGCCCGCATCCGGTGAAAGCCGCAAATCGATTTGCGGCGGTCCCCGATGACCTTGCCGCCGCCCACTCTCGACAACGATGCCGCGCACCATCAGTTCGTGGATCAGCATGCTGACCGCTGCCGGGGTGAGGCCGCAGAGGGCTGCCAACTCTGCCCGTGACGCGGGCGCCGAGCGCCGCAGAAGGTGGATGAGCCGCTGATGGCTGCCGCTCAGTCCCATTAAATCAGTTTTTTCATTCAGCATTTTCGATGTCTCAAAAAAATCGCGCGCGACAACAGAATTGTCATTCGATTGTTAAGTAAGCAACTTAATTAATTAATCAACAATCGCTATTCCACCAAATCCAAGTGAGGTAATCATGTTTCGAACTCTGGCTCTTGCAGCGACGGCCGTCGCCCTTCTTTCATCGGCCGCAAATGCCGAAGAAATCAAGCTGAAGTTGTGGACCCTTGCCGATCGCAATGGCCCTGCGCGCACCACCAACATCGAGGACGCCGCCGCTATCCTTAACAGCCAGTACAAGGCCGCCGGCGTCGACAAGACGATCGTGATCGAGGTAAACAACAGTGGCCAGAAGGGTTGGGACGACTACGCTCTCGATACGCTGAAGGCTTTTGCGGTCAATCAGGGCCCGGATATCTACCTGCTTCCGCACGAATGGATCGGCCAGTTTGCGACCGACGGCTATGCCAAGGCGCTGGACGAGGAAATCGCCGCCAAGCCATGGGTCTACGGCGATGTATTGCCGGTGCTGTGGAATTCCGTCAAGGGCACCGATGGCAAGGTCTACGCGATCCCGCAGGACGCCGAGATTCGCATGTTCTTCTACAACAAGGACATGCTGCGCAAGATCGGCAAGGACGAAGCCTTTATCGATGCTATTCCCGCCAGGGTCGAGGCGGGTGAGTTCACGCTCGACGATTTCACCGCACTCAGCAAGGAAGTGGTTGAAAAGGGTGCCGCCCAGTACGGGATGCTGCATCGCCCGAATGTCGGTATCGATTATCTGATGGTCTTCGCGTCGAATGGCGTGAAGTTTACCGACGAGAAAACCGGCAAGCTGCTTTTCCCCAAGAAGGAAATGGAAGCGGCCCTCTCCTGGTATGAGCGCAACGCCAAGGAAGGCGTCACCCCCGTCGACAACACGGCGATGAGCTGGGAGGCGATCCAGACCGCCTTCAAGCAGGAAAAGGCCTTCGTCTTCCATCAGGGCGTGTGGGCTGTTGCCTGGCAGGTCGGCGACAAGCTCGGCGCAACCTGGCCGACGGACGGCAAGGGCTATTTCAACAAGATCGGCTGGATCCCGGCGCCGGCCGCCGAAAAGGGCGGAAAACCCGCCAACCTGTCGCACCCGATCGCCTACGCGATCAACCCGAAGGGAACGAATGCAGCGATCGCTGCCGATCTGGTGGCGCTCGCCTCGCTTCCCTATTTCAACACCAAGCACGCGGTTTCTTCCTACCACACCGCCATCAGTAACGCCCAGACTGCCATGCCGGACTACAAGGCGAACTGGGCGCTCGAAGCTGCATCGCCGATGATGGTGCACGCCAAATTCGTACCCAACCACACCAAGTTCGGCAGCTATAACAAGGTGCTGTTCAGCGGCCTCCAGGCCGTCGAGACCGGCCGCATGAGTGCTGCCCAGGCCGTCGAATTCATCGCCGACGAGCTGGAAGTCCAGTTCGGCAGCGACGTGGAAATTCGCGACGCGCTCTCCAACTGACGATCAGCGAAGGCAGGCGGGCCAAGCTTTCGCCTGCCTTCGGCATTCAGGACCCCATCCATGATGTCACGACCGCCAAGACACCACCGGCCCGCCCGCCCGATCCTCTATCTGATGCCCGCGATCATCATATTGTCGGTGTTCTTCATCGCGCCGATCCTGATCGATGTCGTCATCGCCTTCACCAATATGGGCGCAAATCTGAAGGTGGAGAAATTCACCTTCGACAACGTCATGCGCATGCTCGGCCGCGACAGCCGCCTGCCGATGGTGCTGATGACGACGTTCATCTACGTGACAGCCACGCTGTTCCTGTTCAATATCGGCCTCGGGGCCATCCTTGCCGTTACGACGACGGCGGTGCCGGAGCGGCTTGGCGCCTTCTTCCGCGGCCTCTGGCTTTTGCCGCGCATGAGCCCGGCGGTACTTTACGGCGTATTGTGGATCTGGGTCGCCGATCCGACTTCCTACGGCCTCATCAATCAGATCGGCGGCGCTCTCGGCTTTCCGCTGCTCAATCTGCGCAACGACCAGCCGCTGCTTCTGATCGTCATCGCAAACGGCATGGTTGGTGCCTCCTTCGCCATGGTCATCATGACCTCGACGATCCGTTCCATCCCGTCGCATCTGTTCAGCGCCGCCCGCATCGACGGCGCTGGCGAATGGTCGGTGCTGCGCCATGTGGTGCTGCCGGCGCTGCTGCCGCCGCTGCGCTTCATCACCATCTACCAGGCGCTCTCGCTGATGACGACCTACGAATACATCCTGCTGATTACCCGCGGCGGACCGGTCTACGATTCCACCACCTACGCGCTCTACGTCTATCGCCGCGCCTTCGAAAGCGGCGCCTATGCCTATGGCGCGGCGCTGGCGCTCGGCCTGATGGTGATCGGCGTTGCGGTCACGCTGCTGCAATGGCGCATGACCGGCATGAAGCAGAGCTTCACCGCCCCGAAGATCGAGGTATTGTAAATGACCGTGACCACCATCGCAGGGGCTCCGGACCGAAAAACCACGGACTGGAGCCGCCTGGCCCGCCGGACGCTCTGGAACCGCACCGGCTTTCTAGCCATCGTCATCGGCTTCCTCACCGTCATTTCCCTGCCGATCGTCCTTCCTTACCTCTGGCTGCTGGCGATCTCGCTGACGGACAAGGGCGGCGATGGAACCGCCATCCTCTGGCGGCTGTTTGCTGTTGCTGCGGCCGGCTATCTTGCGCTGATCGCCATCGCCCTCTTTGCCCCCGAGGGGCAAACAGCCAGGCGGCTGCGGTGGGGGGTGATGCTTGCAACGGTCGCCGTCTTCGCTGCCGGAGTAGGCCCCTACCTGACCGTCGACAATTTTGCCTTTCTCTGGGACCCTGCCAGCGTGGCGGCCGAGCGCGGTAGCCAGAGCCGCATCGGCCTCATGCCGTCGGTCTGGTCGGCGATGGGCAATTCCTTCGCCTTTGCCGGCGCGCAGACGCTGATCGTGACAGTCGTTGCCGCACCTGCCGCCTATGCACTGTCGCGCTTTTCCTTCGCCGGGCGGGAAAGTTTTCTGCGCGGGCTGTTGTTGCTGCACGCCTTTCCGGCGCTGGCGCTGACAGTGGCCATCTTCATCCAGATGTACTGGATGGGTCTTCTCAACTCGCTCTCCGGCGTCATCCTTGTCCTGTGCGCGCTCGAACTGCCCTTCGCGATCTTCGTGCTCAAGGGCTTCTTCGACGCCGTTCCCTGGGACATCGAGATGAGCGCGATCACGGACGGCGCCTCGCGTTTTCAGGCCTTCCGCATGGTGGTGTTGCCGCAGGTCGTCGGCGGGCTGATCGCGGTCGGGACTTTCACCTTCCTGCGCGGCTGGGAGGAATATGTCTTTGTGCAGACCCTGCTGATCGAAAAGACCAGCCTGACGATGAGCCTCTACCTCTTCTTCGTTTCGGAGGACAGCATGGGCGTCGACTACAGCCTCGTCGCCGCCGTTGGCGTCGTCTACGTGCTGCCGGCGCTCGTCCTCTATATCTTCACGCAAAAATACCTGACCCAGATGAGCTTCGGCGGGATCAAGGGATAAAAGAATGGCAAAGATCACACTCGACAAAGTCACCAAAAGCTGGGGCCAGACCCAGGTGCTTCGGCCGATGGACCTCACCATCAACGACGGCGAATTTGTCGCCATCCTCGGTCCTTCGGGGTGCGGGAAATCGACGACGCTGTTCCTGCTCGCGGGCCTCTATGCCCCGACCTCGGGACAGATCCTCTTCGACGATCACACCGTCAATCGTGTCGACGCCCGCGACCGCAATGTCGGCATCGTCTTCCAGTCCTATGCGCTCTATCCGCATCTGACGGTGCAGCAGAACATCGCCTTTCCGCTGCGCTTCAAGGATGTCCCGAGGGACGAAGCCGACAGGCGGGTGCGCGAGGCGGCGGCCCGCGCGCTGGTGAAGGAACCGAACATCCTTTTGCTCGATGAGCCGCTCTCCAATCTCGATGCGACGCTACGCATCGCCATGCGCGCCGAAATCAAGGCGATCCAGGCTCGCCTCGGCATCACCACGCTGATCGTCACCCACGACCAGATCGAGGCGACGACCATGGCCGACCGGATCATCTGCATGAACAACGGCTGCATCGCGCAGACCGGTACGCCCGACGAACTCTACCGCAGCCCGCGCGACATCTTCGTCGCCGGCTTCATCGGCTCGCCGCCGATCAACCTGATCAAGGGCGAGGCGCGTGTCGACACGGTGCTGGTCGGCGAACGGGTGATGAACCTTTCCGCGACTTACCGCGGCGATATCACCTTTGGCCTGCGGCCCGAGGACGTCGCAATGATTGCACCGGCGGAGGCGGCGATGACCGGCAAAGTATCGCTGATCGAGCCGATGGGCCGTGAGATATTTTACACGCTGGACACCCCGTTCGGCCGTCTGCACGCGCTGGAAGCCGGTGAGAAGGCGCGCTTCGCGATCGGCGAAGCCGCGGGCCTGGCCTTTGACGCGGAGCGCACGCTGTTCTTTGATGCCGAGGGTAACCGGCTTCCGGGCCTCCACGCCGACATCACCACGACCATCCATGAGCCGGTGCCGTCCGTGTTCCAATCTTCCCATGCGGCGGAGGTCGCCCAATGACGCTGATCGTTTCCCACCGCGGTGCAAACGTCTTTGCACCGGAAAACACCTTTGCTGCGGCGGATCTGGCCCTGAAACAGGGGGCGGACTACATCGAACTCGATGTTCGCGAAAGCGCCGACGGCGTGCTGTACGTGCTGCATGACGAGACGTTCGAGCGGACGACGAACGGCATCGGCCCCATCGGTCACGCCTGCGCGCAGGAGATCGACAGGCTCGATGCGGGGGCCTGGTTCGGAGTGGAATTCGCGGGCGAGCCCGTGCCGCGCCTCGATGCCTACCTGGAGCATCTGCGCGGCCGTTGCGGCGTCTATATCGAGCTGAAGCTTTGTGACCCGGTCAAGCTTGCGGCACTGGTTCGCGATCTCGGCATGGTAAGTGACACATTCTATTTTTCCTTCAGCGCGCAGATGCGCGATGGTCTTCATGCGGCTGCTCCCGAGTTTCGCAAGATGATCACGCTCGACATGGCGAAATCGCCGTCGCTGGCGGGGCCGCTGCATCATGCGTCGATCCTGGAGATCACGCCCGCGCAGATGATGCGTCCGGGTCTTGTCGACACCTGCCGTGCTGCGGGACTGGACGTCATGGTCTATTACGGTGGCGACGACCCGGCCACGCATCTTGAGATCGCCGGAGCCGGCGTGGATTACATCAATCTCGATCGTCCCGATCTATTTGCCGAAGCACGCGGGAGGATCGCGGCATGAAGCTTGTTTCCTACAATATCCAGTACGGGCTCGGCGCTGACGGGCGCTACGACCTTGCCCGCATCGCCGATGAAATCCGCGATGCCGATATCATCGCGTTGCAGGAAGTGGACCGTTATTGGGCGCGCTCCGGCATGGTCGATGAGCCGCAGGTCATCGCCGACGCGCTTGGCGACCGCTATTGGGTCTATGGCGCCAATGCCGACATGGATGCGAGTTTTTGGAGCAGCGAGGGACGCCTCGTCTCCCGCCGCCGACAGTTCGGCACCATGGTCCTGTCGCGCTTTCCGATCCTTTCCAGCCGCAATTTTCCCTTGCCGAAATTCGCCACGCTGACGCAGCACTCGATCCAGCAGGGCATGCTGGAAACGGTTATCGCTGTGGACGGAAGAGCGTTTCGCGTCTACAGTGTCCATCTCAGCCATCTTTGCGCGGAGACCCGCCTGCCGCAGGTGGAGGCCATGCTCGATATTTTCGCGCGGGCGCCGGCGGAGGGAGGAGCATGGTGCGGCGGCCATCCCGATCCCGCCGCCGGCTGGACGGAGGGCGACATGCCGCCGATGCCGCGCGACATGGTGGTGATGGGCGACATGAATTTCACCGCCGACAGCGCTGAATATGCCCGCATGATCGGCCCGCAGGCGGGCCAATACGGCCGCCTGGTCAATCGCGACGGGCTTATCGATGCCTGGGTTGCCGGGGGGAACCCGGAAGGTGAGGGCAGCACCCATCCGCAAGGGGGCCGCATCGATCATTGTTTCGTTTCCGCGTCACAGGCAGGAAAGGTAAGACGATGCTGGGCTGACAAAACGGCAAAAGGCTCGGATCACTATCCCCTCTGGACGGAACTGGACGACTTGAGCGCATAAGGACCCGTGGCGATCTAAGGGCAGAATGGCGTCAGGCTCCATTCCTCCACGCTTCAAAACGGCGTTCCTTGAAGGCGGCGGTCGCCATCTTTTGGTCGCTGGTCGCCAAAGGTAGCCCTTGTGTTTTCGCAAGCGCGACATAGCTGGCCTCGTATGAGGTCAGTTTGTAGCGTGTCGCCAATTCCAGGACCAGACTGGCATCTAAATCCACTTCTAGCGCAAAATGGAAAATGTCGATCTCGGCTGACTTGGGCAGAGAACCTACAAGTCTCCATGCGTTCAGGCCCCGTCCCGGCTCTTCGGGCGCAACTCCAGTTCGTAACAAAGCATGGTTTTTGCGGCTTCAGAGGCAAACCGGAACTGGGTACTCAGTCGGGAGTGGAACGCGGCGGTGTTGCATAGAACGGGGACCGATAATGACAAATCTTCATCGCATCTACGATCAACGTCGTACAGTTTTTATAACTGCAGGCGAAATCATATGACGGCATGCAAGGCAGGATAAAGACTGCTTTGACGTGCCGAAAGGGCGCGCCAATCGTCACGCATGTGCAAATCCGGATCAACCTGCTCGGCGAGGCGGGTCATTGCGTTGGTTGCCGTTGCAAAATTTTCGTACCAGCCGTGACCGACGGCTGCGCTGATGCCGGCGCCAAGGGCGGAGGCTTCGTTGGAGAGGCTGCGGATTACCGGCAGGCCGCTCGCATCCGCTACGATTTGCCGCCACAGCGCGCTTTCGGCCCCGCCGCCGATGACAAAGATACGATCTGCTTCGATACCGGCCGCGCGCATCTGCTCGAGTGAGCGGACAAATTCCAGCGTGATCGCCTCTATCGAGGCGCGGTAGAGATGACCCATGCGCGTTTCGGGGCCCATGCCGACGAAGGCGGCGCGCGCGGTCATATCCCAGTGGGGGTCCATGCAGCCGAGAAGATAGGTGGAAACGGTGACACCGCCCGAGCCGATCGGCAATCCGCGCGCCTCCGCTTCGAGTTTTCCGAAAAGTTCCGCGCTGCTGCGGCTACCCGCGAAGGTTTCGAGCAACCAGTTGATGAAATAGGCGCCTCCGCGCTGGCAATTCTCCAGAAGATAACCCTCCCCGCTCGGTGAGGTGAGGGTGCGCCAGTATCGGCTCAGTTCAGCCGTCGGCGACCAAAGACCGCCCACGACGGCGGTTCCGAGATTGAGATAGGCGATGCCGGAACTGATGGCGCCGACGCCGAGAGCCGCGCAATGGCCATCACCCCCTGCCGCATAGACGGGCGTGCCGATCCGCAACCCCGTCGAAGATGCGGCATCTGCCGTCACGTGACCGATGAGAGAGCCCGGGCGATGGGCGGGCGGCAGTTTTGTCGGCGGGATGCCGAGATGGTCGAGAATTTCGTGTGACCAGGCTTTTTTCTCTATATCGAAAATGCCGAAGGGATCGCCGCTCGTCCAGCTTGCCGCTGCTTGCCCCGTCAGTTTCCGTACGAGGAAATCATGGGCGCTGAGTATCTGTGCAGCTTTGTCGAGGAGGGCGGGATCGGTCTCGCGCAGATGACGCAGACGATAAATGCAGGGAATGACATCGACCGGCTTTCCCGAAATGGCGTGTATGCGCTCGCCGCCGAGTTCTCGCGCAAGGACGGGAACCATTTCGGCGGCGCGGCGGTCCAGCCAAAGGGTTGCCGGCGCAAGCGGCCTGCCTTCGACATCGAGCAGGACCATGGTTTCGCGCTGGTTGGAAATGGCGATACCATCGATCCTGTCGGCGGCGACCTGCCGGGTGAGGGATTTCAGCGCGTCGGTGGCGGCAACCCACCAATCTTCCGCATTCTGTTCCGCTTTCAAAGGGTGAGGTGTGCTGATGACGTGTGGCGCGCGACCTTCCGCGCGCGGCGTGCCGTCCATGGTCCAGGCGATCGCTTTCACCGATTGGGTCGATGAATCGATGCCGACGACATAGCGTTCCCTGTCCTGCATAAGCACTCCTCCATCCCCATGCCCCGGTTCCGCTTTCTTCCAGCCCGGTGAATTCGCAATGTTACGAGCCTTTGTCCCCGGGCGGCGTCTCCCTCGCCATCCGGGTGCCCCGTCGCGGCCTCAGCCGGACAACAGGATTTCAGCCGTTGCCATGTCCGTCACGAAATGCGTGGCGTAACCGGCGTTCAGCGTTGCCCTGATCGCGGCGATTTTGGCCGATCCTCCCGCGAGACAGATGCGGTTGCGCACCCGACGCAGCTCATCAAGCGTGATGCCGACCATGCGCTCGTCATGATCGCCGCCGAGCGGGCGGCCATCCGCACCGATGAAGCGGCCGATGATGACGGCGACCGCGCCGCGCGCCACATAATCTTCCATCTCTTCTTTACTGGCGATGCCGGAGAGACGCACCGTGCTCTTCGGTCCGATATCGCCGACACCGAAAAGCACGTGATTGGTCGAATGCACCAGTTCCATCTGCTTCTTGAGGATAGGCTCGGCAAGCAGCTGGGCCTTGAGTTCCCGCGTCGTCAGGAAGGCGGGTGCGAGCAGGTTGACGCAACGCGCATGAATGCGGTTCGACAGGAGCGAGGTGCAGAACTCCGGCGAGAAATCGCGCTCGCCCGTCGAACTGCCCGAAACCTGCACCACCGTCAGGTCGCTGACCGGGCGGGTGAGCGAAATGCGGTCGGCGGCGGCCAGCACCGTGCGACCCCAGGCGACGCCGATCGTATCGCCGTCCACCAGCATATCGGCCAGAACCCGCGCCCCGGCATCCCCCAGCCTGTCGGCGAGGTTTTGTTCGTCAGCGCTCGGAATGACGAAGGCACCGTCGAGACCGTATTTTTCCATCAGTGCCCGGGCAATCGTGGTGCGGCTGCCGGCGGCCGGGCTGATATGGACCGAGACGACGCCGCGTTCCCGGGCTTCCTGCAGATAATTCACGATTGTCGCGCGCGAAACGCCGAGCTGCTTGGCGATTTCGCTCTGGGTCATCTGATCCGCATAATAGAGCCAGGCGGCCCACATGATGGCGTCGCCGAATTCCGTGGGCACCATGGCCCCGGTCTCTCCGGCCGGTCTTCCTGAAGTTTTTTCCTGTGTCATGCCGCTATCTGGCGCATGCGGGTGTCATTTGTCAACTGCTCCTGTCATGTGTATTGACAAATGACAGACGATGTTGTCACTTGTTGAAAATAGACATGGAAGGCGAGGGCTTGGGAGATGGAAAGAGCGATGACGGCGGCATTGGGAACGGAGGCGCCTCAGGGTGGCTGGACGGCGCTGATCGACGATCTGGTGGCCGGCAACTGGACCAATCCCGAGACCGGCAAGCGCGCCACCGTTCCTTATGAAAAGATCGTCATCGAAGACACGCTGGACGGCGCGGAGGCCGGTCTCGTCGCGGGTCTCGATCTCGGTGAGCGCTTTACCGTCGTTGCCGATCCCGATACCTGGGATGCCATGGGGTCGCGGGTGGCGGGGGCGCTCAAGGCGCTTGGCCCGGTCGAAACGGTGATCCTCGATCATCCCCATGCCGACATGGCCGCCGTCGCCGACCTCACCGAAAAGCTGAAGCATGCCGGGGCGGTGATCGCCGTCGGCTCCGGCACGATCAACGATCTCTGCAAATTCGTGACCGGCAAGACGGACCGGCGTTACGCCGTCTTCGCGACGGCCGCGTCGATGAACGGTTACACCTCGACGACGGCCTCGATCACGCTCGAAAACGGCTTGAAGGTCTCGCTGCCGTCCCATGCGCCGGCCGGTTTCTTCGTCGATCTGGGTGTGACGGCCGCCGCCCCCACCTATCTTTCGGCATCCGGCTTTGCGGATTGTCTGGTGCGGTCCGTCGCTCAGATCGACTGGTGGATGTCGCACCGCCTGCTTGGCAGCCTCTACTCGACCGTTCCTTATATTCTTCAGGAGAAGGACGAGGCGGAGCTGAACGCCCGCGCGAAAGGGCTTGCCGCCGGCGATGTTGCGGCCAATGGCTATCTGCACCGCGTGCTCGCCTTTTGCGGTCTCGGCGTGTCCTTCACCGGCATGTCGAACCACGGGTCGATGGGCGAGCATCAGATTTCCCATTATATCGACTGCTTTGCCGGCGAGCGCCATCGCGGCACGTTGCACGGGCAACAGGTCGGTGTTGCGACGCTGACCATGGCGCGGCTGCAGGCGCATTACCTTGCCGGCGAAACGCCGCCGGTCATCCGGCCCAGCGTCATCGATCCGGCCGACATGGCGCGGCGCATGGGAGGCGATATCGCCGCGCATTGCCTTGCGGAAATCCAGCCGAAACTGTTCGACGCGCGCGCCGCCKACGCGATGAACGAAAAATTCGCCGAATTGTGGCCGACCCTTCGCGAGGAACTACAGGCTTTCGCGCTGCCGGTTGCGGAAATGGAGCAACTGCTTCGCGATGCGGGCGGGCCGATGACGGCGGCCGATCTCGGTCTACCCGTGGAGTTCTACCGCGAGTCGGTTCTTCATTGCCGTGAAATGCGCAATCGCTATTCCTTCCTCGATATTGCCGCCGACGAGGGTATCCTCGCCGATTTCGTGTCCGGGGAGGCTTGATCAGATGCAGGCGATCGCGGATATGCCCATCGAAATTGCACGCCACGTCACGGTGCTGTTTTGCGATATCGACGATACGCTCACCAATGAGGGGCGGCTTCCGGCCTGCGCTTACGCGGCGCTGGAGCGGCTGACGCAGGCAGGCATCGCGGTGGCCCCGATCACCGGCCGGCCGGCCGGCTGGTGCGACATGATCGCCCGCCTCTGGCCTGTGGCCGGTGTTGTCGGCGAAAACGGTGCCTTCTATTTTGCGTACAATGAGAATGCCCGTCGCATGCGCCGCGTCTTCGCCATCGAGGACAGTCAGCGCACGCTGGATCGGGAAAAGCTTGAAAAGGTTCGCGCCCGGGTGCTGGCCGAGGTGTCGGGGGCGGCGGTCTCGGCCGACCAGCTTTATCGCGAAGCCGATCTCGCCATCGATTTCAGCGAGGACGTGCCGCCTTTGCCGGTCGCTCATATCGACCGGATCAAACGGATTTTCGAGGAGGAGGGCGCGGTCGCGAAGATTTCGTCCATCCACGTCAATGGCTGGTACGGCGCTTACGACAAGCTGACAATGGCCCGCCGTTTCGCCGCCGAAATCCTTGATCTCGACATCGAGCGGGATCGTGACCGCGTGGTCTTCGTTGGCGACAGTCCGAACGACGCGCCGATGTTCGGCTTCTTTCCCCATGCCTGCGGGGTCGCCAACGTGCTTCAGTTCCGTGGCCGCATCGAGGCGGAACCGGCCTATGTGACGGTCCGGGAAGGTGGCCACGGTTTTGTGGAGGTCGCGGATCGCATTCTCGGCGCGCGCGGCGGGAGGGATGCGGCATGACCGAACCCGTGTACGATCTCGTCATCATCGGCGGCGGCATCAACGGCGCGGGGATCGCGCGCGATGCGGCCGGCCGTGGGTTGAAGGTGCTTTTGGCCGAACAGGCCGACCTCGGTTCGGCGACATCGTCGAATTCGACGAAGCTCATCCATGGTGGCCTGCGTTATCTGGAGCACTACGAGTTCAGGCTGGTGCGCCACGCGCTGGCGGAACGCGAGCGCCTGTGGGCGATTGCGCCGCATATCATCTGGCCGTTGCGGTTTGTATTACCGCATCGCAAGGGGCTGCGTCCGGCATGGCTGCTGCGCCTCGGCCTGTTCATCTACGACCATCTGGGTGGACGCAGGCTTTTGCCCGCCACCGCGACGCTTCGGCTGAAGACCGATCCCGCCGGTGCGCCGCTGCGTGACGTGTCCTCGGTGGGTTTCGAATATTCGGATTGCTGGGTGCAGGACAATCGCCTCGTTGTCCTCAACGTTCGCGATGCTGCGTCGCTGGGCGCGGATATACGGGTTGGAACGCGGTGCGTTTCCGCCCGTCGCGACAATGGGCTTTGGATCGTGCGGCTTGAGGATGCCGAGACCGGCGCTGGCAGCGACGTGCGCGCCCGCGCCATCGTCAACGCCGCCGGTCCATGGGTGGACAAGGTCGTCGGCGATATCACGGGCAGCGGAGCGCCGGAGCGGGTCCGTCTCGTGCAGGGTTCGCATGTGGTCGTGCGCAGGCTCTACGATCACGACCGCTGCTATATCTTCCAGAATCCGGACAGCCGCATCTTCTTCGCCATTCCCTATGAGGAGGATTTCACGCTGATCGGCACGACCGACCGGGATTACCATGGTGCGCCGGACAAGGTCGAAGCGTCAGCGGAGGAAATCGACTATCTCGTGGCGGCGGCGTCTTCCTATTTCAAGCGGCAGCTGACTGCGGCGGATGTGGTCTGGACCTATTCCGGCGTGCGCGCCCTCTATGACAATGGCGCCGCCAAAGCGCAGGAGACGACGCGCGACTATGTGCTGCTGCTCGACCGGCCGGAAAGGCAAGCGCCGCTGCTTTCGGTTTTCGGCGGCAAGATCACCACGTTTCGCTGCCTGGCGGAAGATGCGCTCGACAGGCTTGCCGCGATCTTTCCCGACTGGAACAGGGATCGCGGCTGGACCGCCAGACGCGCCCTGCCGGGCGGCGGCTTTCCCGTTGGCACGGCCGACGATCTCGTCTCCGCCCTTCGTGCGGATTTCCCGTTCCTGTCGGTTCGCGAAGCGCGCCGATTGGTCCGCCATTATGGTCTCGAGGCAAGGGAGATACTCGGCACAGCAGGGAGCAGGGAAGACCTCGGCCGTGATTTTGGCGGCTCGCTGACGGAGGCGGAAGTGAATTTCCTGATGGAGCGGGAATATGCGCGCACCGCCGCCGATATTGTCTGGCGGCGCACGAAGTCGGGCCTGCGAATGACGGTTGCGGAGATCGAGGCGCTGGACAGCTGGATGCGCCAGCGCCGCTCGGTTCCAAAAAGGGTGAGTGCTGCACGATAGGAATACCGTCACCCTTGGGAGAGGTGGGCGCAGTTACACGGATATCCGTGGGACTTTAAAAAATAAGGGGAGGACGCGGGATGCGCCATGCGTGTTCCACGACGGCCCGAGGAGGAGGAACAGCATGTCTGTTGCACAGGTAAAACGCATCGCGATTTCGGATTCGCCATGGCCATGGCTGTTGCCGCTGATCGCGCTGTTGATCGTCTTCACCATCTATCCGCTGATCTACAATGTCTGGCTGAGCTTCCATGAATTCGTGCCGCGCAAGCGCACGCTCGCTTTTGTCGGCTTCGATAACTGGATCCAGCTCTGGAACGACACCCGCTTCTGGGGCGCGCTTGGCGTGACTTTCGTCTATTTCGTCGTGGCGCTGACCATCGAGATCGTCCTCGGCATGGCGGTTGCGCTACTCCTCGATGCCGAACTGCCGGGTTTCGGGGCGCTGCGCGCCATTCTGTCGATGACGCTGGTTATTCCGCCGGCCATTGCCGGCATGATGTTCCTGCTGATGCAGGATCCGCAATTCGGCATCATTCCTTATCTTCTCGATACGCTCGGCCTGCTCGACAAATCGACGCCGATCCTTGCGACATCCTCGCTGGCGCTGGCCGGGGTCCTCGTCGCGGAAATCTGGCAGTGGACGCCGTTCATGGTGCTGATTTTCATGGCGGGTCTGCGCTCGCTGCCAAGCGAACCCTATGAGGCGGCGATGATCGACGGGGCGTCGTCGTTCCAGATGTTCCGCCGCCTGACATTGCCGATGATGTCGCGGGTGATCGCGGTGGCGGTGCTGTTGCGCGGCATCGATCTGTTTCGTGTCTTCGACTACGTGTTCGTGATGACCTCCGGCGGACCGGGCACCTCCACCTACACGCTCAGCCTCTATGCCTGGCAGCAGACCTTCTCCTTCCTGAAATGGGGTTACGGCGCAACGCTCAGCCTTACCAGTCTGGTGATCGTCATGGTGCTCGCCAATCTGTTCATCCGCGTTGCAAAGATACGGTGGTAATCATGCATCAGAGCCGTTTTGCCCGCACCCTCAGAACCATTGCCGGCTGGCTGGTCGTCGGGGCGTTCTTCTTCCCGATCTATTTCTGGACCTCGGTGGCTTTCCGCGACGCCAAGGACATCTTCAACTGGCCGCCGATCATCGCCGATTTCCAGCCGACGGTGCGCAATTTCGAGCAGGTCTTCGGCATCTCGTTCGGTTTTGCGCGTGATGCCAGCGTGTCGCCCGGCGGCGGCAATTTCTACATGGGACCGCGTCTCTGGGATTCGATCGTGGTCGCTTCGCTCTCGACCGTGCTTGCCATCGTCGTCGCGACGCTTGCCTCCTATGCGCTGTCACGGATGAATTTTCGCGGCCGCCACGATTTCGTCAACTGGGTTCTGTCCACCCGCATGATGCCGCCGGTTGCCGTGGCGATCCCGATGTTCTTCATTTTCAAGCAGTTCAGCCTGCTCGATACCTATATCGGCATCATCCTCATCCACGGGCTGATGAACCTGCCGCTCGCCGTGCTGCTGCTGAAGAGCTTCTTCGACGACATTCCGGCCGAGATCGATGAAAGCGCGCTGCTCGACGGCGCCTCGCGCTGGACGATCTTCCGCCGCATCGTTCTGCCGATGGCCAAGGGCGGCATCGCGGCCACCGCGGTCCTCTGCTTCATCTTTTCGTGGACCGAGTTCCTGTTTGTACTGACGCTGACGCAGACCGGCATCAAGACCGTGCCCGTCGTCTCGTCCACCTTCGTAACGTCGATCGGCACCGCCTGGGGCAACATGGCCGCCCTTGGCGCTGCGGCGATCGTACCAGCCTTCATCGTGATCCTTCTCGTCCAGCGCCATCTGGTGCGCGGTCTGACCATGGGTTCGCTGAAACAGTGACAAAAACTGCGCATGAGGAGTGCGCGGATCAACAGGGGAATCCCGTCGTCAAACACGGCGAGGGAAAAGAGGAGGAGAGAAAATGAAAGAGGAAGACAGAAAGCTTTATCTCGCATCCATCACCGACCGGTTCGTGCGCGGGGGAATGGATCGCCGTTCGTTCCTGAGTTCGGCCGGCAAGCTGGGCCTTGGAGCGGCCGCGCTCGGCATGGGCATGGGCAGCCGCCCGTTCGTCATGAACAGGGCGCTGGCTGAGGAGCAACTGACCCCCAGCCCGGAAATCCTTGCGTGGCTGAAGGACGTCGGCAAACCTTTCGCCGGCACGACGCTGAAGCTTGCGACGGAATCGACGCCGCCATCCAACGCCATCAACTCGCAGCTTAAGAAATATTTCGAGGAAGCGACCGGCATCAAGGTCGAAATCGAGGTTCTGCCGCTCGAACAGGTTCTGCAAAAACTGACGCTCGACGTCGCCTCCTCGCTCGGTACCTATGACCTTTATTACATCGACCAGAGCTGGGCGGCCTCATTCAGCCAGGATGTTTTCGACCCGCGCGAGCAAATTCAGGCCAAGCCCGACCTCGCCATGCCGAACTACAATATCGACGACTTCATGCCGGCGCTGGTCGACGGTATCGCCAAATACGAGGATCGCTGGGTGGGCGTGCCCTACGATATCCCGATCTTCATCATGATCTATCGCAAGGATATCTACGAGAAGCTCGGCCTGAAGGCCCCGACCACTTTCGAGGATCTCCTCAACAATTCCGTCACCATCACCAAGGAGATGGGGCCGAAGGTTTACGGTTATGCCGGCCAGATGAAATCGGGCCATTATGCGCTGGAATGCGAATGGACCTCCATGCTGTGGGGTCACGGTGGCTCGGTCTTTACCGCCGACAAGAAATTTGCCGGCAATGACGAGCGGGGCATCGCCGCGCTCGATTATTATACGGCGCTGCGCAAGGTCATGCCGCCCGGCGTCGATCAGTGGACGTGGGACGGGCAGGGGCAGGCGGTCGCGCAGGGCGTCGCAGCCTCCATGCTCTCCTGGGGCGAGTTCTTCCCCTATTTCGACGATCCGACGCAGACCAAGGTTTCCGGACTTTGCGAAGCGGTCATTCCGCCGCAGCCGATTGCGCTGCGCAAGCCTTCGGAATGCGGTTACGGCGAAATCCCCGGCGTCGGCCACCAGGGCGGCTCCTCGCTTGCCGTCTCGCGATATTCGAAAAGCCCGGACGCGGCATGGCTGTTCATGCAATGGGCGACCTGCGCCGATACGCAGGCCCTCATCACCACGCTCGGCGGCGGCACCGGGCCGACCCGCACCTCGGTCTATAACGATCCCCGCGTCAAGGCGCATGCCCGTGTGGGTGCCGGCACGACCCGTCACCTGCCCGTCGTGCGCGAGACCATCGACAAATACATGGGGTCGGAGCCGGACCTGCCGGAGTGGGCGCAGCTTTCCAATGACACGATCCCGGTCGGTCTCGGCAAATATTTCGCCGGCAATTACGGCTCGTCCAAACAGGCGATGGACGACATCGCCTCCCAGGTTGAAGCGGTGCTGAAGGGCTGATCCGAGAAGTGGCAAGGGCGGCGGCGCGGCCGTCGCCCTTCCAGACGGAAAGACAAGGGAAAACGGGAGGACAATCATGGCGGATAAACCGTTGATCGCGATCACGGGTGCGAGTTCCGGTATCGGCGAGGCCGTGGCGCGCGCTTTTTCCGCAGCGGGCCACCCGCTGCTGTTGATCGCCCGGCGCCTCGAGAGGCTGGAGGCGCTCGGTCTGCCGAACGCCGTCTTGAAAAAGGCCGACGTGCGCGACCGCGCCGCGCTTGCCGAAGCGGTGAAAGAGGCCGAGGCGACGTTCGGGCCGGTGGACATGATGTTCGCCAATGCCGGCATCGCAAGGCTCGGCGATATCGGCCGCCAGCCGCCGGAAGAATGGGACGAGATGATCGACATCAACACCAAGGGCGTGATGAACAGCGTCCATGCGGTGATGAACGGCATGATCGCGCGCAAATGCGGCACACTGGTCATGATGAGTTCGATTGCCGGCCGCAAGGTCTATCCCGACCATACCGTTTATTGCGGCACCAAGTTCTTCGTGCATGCCGTGTCCGAGAGCCTGCGCGAATATCTGGCGCCGCACGATGTACGCGTCATCGTCGTTTCTCCCGGCATCATCGATACGGAAGTGCTCGATCACGTGAAGGACGAGGCGACGCTTGCCGGCTACAGGGCCAATAAGCAGGCCATCGGCGGGGGAATTTCGGCGGATGTCGTCGCCGGTCTCATCCTCGACGCCTACCGGCTGCCGCAGCGGGCCATCGTTCAGGAAATCGTCATCACGCCGACCCGGCAGAAATATTGACCGTGCCGCCGGCGGGTCCGGCAGGCTGATAAAAATGGAGTGGGAACCCTATGGCGACCGTGGAATATCAGGGCATCGGGAAATCGTTCGGCGCCTTTACGATCATGCGCGACATTTCCTTCAAGATCGAGGACCACGAATTCGTGGTGCTTCTTGGTCCCTCGGGCTGCGGCAAGACGACCCTTTTGCGGATGACGGCGGGTCTTGAAACCGTCAGCGGCGGCGATCTTCTGATCGGCGGCAGACGCGTCAATGAGGTTCACCCGCGCGACCGTTCGATTGCGATGGTGTTCCAGAACTACGCGCTTTATCCGACCATGAAAGTCTATGACAACATCGCCTTTAGCCTCGAGGTCGCCAAGGTGCCACCGGCCGAAATCAGGAAGCGGGTGGAATGGGCGGCCGCGACGCTCAATCTCACCGCCTATCTCGACCGTTACCCCAAGGAACTGTCGGGCGGACAGCGCCAGCGCGTCGCCATGGGCCGCGCCATGGTGCGCGAGGCGCAGGTTTTCCTGTTCGACGAGCCGCTGTCGAACCTTGACGCGAAGCTGCGCGCCCATATGCGCACGGAAATCCGCCAGCTGCATAACCGCCTGAAAACCACGACGATTTATGTCACCCACGACCAGATCGAGGCCATGACCATGGCCGACAAGATCGTCGTGATGCGGGCCGGCAAGATCGAGCAGATCGGCTCGCCGGACGACGTTTATGACCGTCCCGCCAGCAAATATGTCGCCGACTTCATCGGAAGCTCGTCGATCAATTTCCTCCCCGGAACGGTCGTCGCATCGAACGGCACACCCGCCGTCGATACGGCGACCGGACGGGTGCCGCTCGAAGCCACGACGACGGCAAGGACCGGGCAAAAGGTCATTGTCGGCCTGCGCCCCACCGATGTCGTGGTGGACGAGGCAGGCCCGCTTGCCGCGAAATCCGTGCTGCTCGAACGGCTCGGCCATGATGCGCAGCTTTTCTGCGACGGGCCGGACGGCCGCTTCCTGGCGGTGGTGGACAAGGCGGCGCGGTTTGCCGAGGGCAGCGATGTGCGTTTTTCCATCGCGCCCGCCAAGGTTCATGTCTTCGATGCCGAAACGGAGGTCCGCATCTGAGGGTGCGCGCGCCAAATCTCACAATATCGCGACTATCGGGCCGGGCAGACGGCCGCAGGAAAGGAATTTGCAATGAAATCGCGCTGGTCGGACTCAGAGTTCAAATCCGTGGTCGATGCCTATGTCGCCAAGGGAATCAACCGCGACCTCGCCATCCGCACCTATACGACACGGCTTCTCGGCGTCGATCCGGAGCTGGTGCTGCATGGCGGCGGCAACACCTCGGTCAAGACGGTGTTCACGGAAATGGACGGTTCCGAGGTCGATGTCCTGTGCGTCAAAGGTAGCGGCTGGGACATGGGCACCATCGAACCGCCGGGCCTGCCGGCTGTGCGCCTCGATCCGCTGAAGGCCATGGTCGGTTTCGAAACGCTGACCGATGACGACATGGTGATGCTGCAGCGCCGGCTGTTGCTTGATCCGGCCGCTCCCAATCCTTCCGTGGAGGCGATCCTGCACGGGCTGCTGCCGTTCAAACATATCGACCACACCCACGCCAACGCCATCGTGTCGCTGACCAACCAGCCGCATGGCGAAGAGATCGTGCGCGAACTCTTCCCCGACAGCATCATCGTGCCCTATGTCATGCCGGGTTTCGACCTTGCCAAGGCCTGCGACGCAGCCTTCCGGGCGAACCCGAAGGGCGACGGGATGGTCCTTCTCAAACACGGTATCTTCACCTGGTCTGAGGACCCCCGCCAATCCTATGAGGACATGATCGAGAAGATCGACAGGGCCGAACGGTGTATCGCGCAGGGCCGGGCGAAGCCGTTCAAAAGCATCGCCATTCCCGATAGGCTCGCCACCGCTGCCGATATCGCGCCGATCCTGCGCGGCGCAATCGCCATCGACACCGGCATCGAGGGCGCGCCGAAACGTTTCGTGCTCGAACACCGCACCGGCGAGAATATCCTCGACTTCTGCAATGCCGAAAATGTCGAAAGCCTCGTCAAGCGCGGCAATGCGACGCCGGAACACGTCATCCACATCAAGCGCTTCGGCGTGGCGCTGCCGGCCCCGGCGGAAGGAGAACTGGAGCAATGGGCCGAAACGGTCCGTGCGGCGGTGAGCGCCTATCAGGCCGAATACACGGCTTATTTCGAGCGCAACAATGCCCGCGTCGGTGGCATCAAACATATGCTCGACCCCATGCCGCGCGTGTTCTACGTCGCCGGCATCGGCCTCTTCGCGGCCGGGGCGGCGCGCAAGAACGCCATCGTCGGTGCGGATGTGGCGGAAGCCACCGTATCGGTCATCACCAATGCCGAAGGCATCGATGCCTTCGAGGCGCTTTCGGAGGCCGATCTCTTCGACATCGAATATTGGTCGCTCGAACAGGTGAAGCTGACCAAGGTTCAGGAAAAGCCGCTGACCCGCCAGGTGGCCATCGTTACCGGCGGGGCGAGCGGTCTCGGTCTTGCCGTGGCCGAAGCGCTGAAGGCGGAAGGCGCGGAAGTCGCGCTGTTCGATATTTCCGACGAGGCGGTGAGGCGGGAGGCCAAACGGATCGGCGCATTTCCGGTGGTCTGCGACGTTACCAGCCCCGCTTCCGTGGATGCGGCGGTGACAAGCGTGGCGCGGCATTTCGGCGGCGTCGATATTCTGATTTCCAATGCCGGGGCCGCCTTCCAGGGCAAGCTGCTTTCCGTCGATGAGGCGACATTCCGCAAGGCGTTCGACCTCAATTTCTGGGGCCATCACTACATGGCACGCGCCGTGGTGCGGGTTATGGAGAAGCAGAAGACCGGCGGGGCGATTGTCTTCAACGTCTCGAAACAGGCGGTCAATCCCGGCGCCGATTTCGGTCCCTACGGCACGTCCAAGGCGGCGCTGATGGCGCTGATGCGCCAATATGCAATCGAGCACGGCGTATCCGGCATCACCTCGAACGCCGTCAATGCCGACCGTATCCGCACCGGCCTGATGACGGATGCGATGGTGCAGCAGCGCTCGAAAGCGCGCGGCCTGACGCCGGAGGCCTATATGCGCGGCAATCTCGTCGGCCGTGAAGTGACGGGCGAGGATGTGGCGGCGGCCTTCGTGCACCTTGCGAAAGCGCGCAGCTCAACAGGAGCGGTGATCACCGTCGATGGCGGCAATGTCGCGGCGATGATGCGCTGAAGCCTGTCTCCCAAAGGTTTGAAGGAAAAGACCATGGCAAAAATACTCATTCTTGGCGCCGGCGTGATGGGCAGTGCGCTAAGCGTGCCGGCGGCGGACAATAGCCACACGGTCACCCTGGTGGGCACGCCCCTCGATGGCGAACCTGTTCGCCGCATGCAGGCGGGCGAGGCGCATCCGAAGCTCGACCGGCCGCTGCCGGACAATGTTACGATCCTTGCCGATCACGAATTGATGCCCGAGCATATGGCGTCCGCCGATTTAGTCATCATCGGCGTCAGCAGTCCGGGGATTCCATGGGCAATCAAGCGGCTCAACGAGACCCTTTTGACGCCGAAACCGGTCGCCTTCGTAACCAAGGGACTCGACCGCAAGCATGGTCGCATCGTCACTTATGCGCAAACGTTGCCGGGGCAGGTGGCGAATATGGCAGCCTTCATCGGCATCGGCGGACCCTGTATTGCGCGGGAACTGGCCAATTGCTATCCGACGACGAGCGTCTATGCCTGCCGTGACCGACAAACCGCCGCTTTTGCGGCTGCATTGCTGCAAACCCCCTATTACCGCCTTGCGGTCAGTGATGATGTGATCGGGGTCGAAGCCTGCGCCGCCCTCAAGAATTTCTTCGCCATCGGCGTCAGTGCCATGCAGACCCGTTATCCCGATACCACGCGCGCCGACGGGCAATCCAAAAACCCGACGGCGGCCGCCTTCACACAGGCCGCCGGCGAAATGGCGATACTCTGCGAGCGGATCGGTGGACGGGGCGACACCGCCTTCGACCTTGCCGGCATCGGTGATCTGCATGTGACCGTTGGTGGTGGTCGCAACAGCCGGCTTGGCCACGGTCTCGGACGCAACCGAACGGTGAGCGGCATGATGGCCGGTGAACTCGCGGGCGAGACGGTGGAAGGTATCGACACGGCCCGCGTGCTGGCGGAATTGCTCGGCACCGTTCCTTCGGCGAAAGCCGATTTTCCACTCGCCTGCGCGATCATCGCCGCCGTGCTCGATGGCGGCGCGCTGGACTTCGATTTCTCCACACTTTTTGCCTGAGCCTCAGGCCGCGCCGGTTGCGCAGCCACGAATTCGTTCTTCAGACACAGGGAAGGAAACCGCCATGAAAATTGCCCTGGGAGCCGACAGTGCCGGCAAACCCCTGCTGGATGTCATTGCCGCCCATCTGGCCGGGCGGCCGGATATCGAGGTCACCGACCTTAGCCAATCCGGTTATTACGCCGATCTTGCAGCCAGGATCGGGCAGGATATTCTGGAGCACAGGCACGATCGGGCCATCCTGTTTTGCGGCACCGGAATCGGCGTCTGCATTTCGGCCAACAAGGTGGCAGGCATACGTGCGGCTCTCACGCACGATACCTATTCGGCGGAGCGCGCCGCCAAATCGAACGATGCCCAGATCATCACACTGGGCGCGCGCGTCGTTGGTCCCGAACTGGCAAAGACAATCGTCGATACCTGGCTGGCTTCAAGTTTCGATCCTGACGGCCCATCGGCAGGCAATGTTCAGGCGATCAACAGGCTGGATGTGACACGGTAACGCGTTTTTTGGGAAAATCGATATCGCTATCAACGATTCGGGCATCCTGTCGTCACAGGCGGCAGGTCGGAATATGGACGCCGCTGAAATTGATCAAGGCCGGCTGCGGTTCAAGGTTCCCAAGCATGCGGGCGAAGCCATCAAAGCATTTGTCTTGATTGGAACAGGTCAGGAAAAGATGGTCGCGCGTTCTGGCAATCGCGGCTTCGAACATCAGCCGTATTCCATCGGGTTGGGCAAGGGGCTGCACCGTTGGTGCCCTCATCGGTGATCGCGGCTCGACTACGGATGAGAGCCGCTACTTTGTCGGTTATTTCAAGCAGTTGCAAAACCCTTACAACCGGGCCATGAAATGAATTACCTGAAGATCGCCTTTCATTAACTGTTTCAAGGAATCGTCCATGCCGACTATCGAAAGCCTGCCCCCCTTGTCGCTGGATGGGCCGTCGTGGATTCGGCTGCGCCAGCAGGAGGAACTGCGCAGGGCGATGCTTGAGCGGCGTTTCGACGAAGTCGAACGTCTTTTGGCGGAACTGGAGGAGGTATGGTGGAAAGCCGTTGCCGTTCCGGACGATCGCTATACCTTTCTTGCAACCAGCTCCGCCCTGTTCGACAATACGGGTGTCGATGCGGCTCTGAGGCTTGAACTGTTGAACGAGTGGGTGCGATCCCACCCTGCCTCCTACCATGCGCATATGGTTTCCGGTGATTATTACTTCCGCCGGGCCTGCGATATCCGCACGGCGTCCTGGGCATCGCAGGTGGGGGAAGATCAGTGGGTCGCCGCGCATATGGCCTGCATCAACGCAGCCGAATATTTGTTGAAGGCAATGACGCTTTCGCAGAGGCCGGCGGTCGCCTGCGAAACCATGATGCAGATATGCCAGTATCTCGGTCAGCCGGATTTTGTCGATGCGCTGTTTGACGGCGGGCCGGTTCAAAACACCATGCAGCGGGATGAATTCGAGCCGGATATTTACGAGGCGGCTTGCGCCCAGCTTGCAAGGCACGGGCTGAAACCACCCGGCATCGCCACCGTAACGCTTCCCGCTTCCGCACCGCCGGTACAGGAGGGAGATCTTCAAAATCCCGGCTATTACTGGCTGCGTTATTGTTTGTCGATCAAGCCCGGCTGGGCGGATGTGCTGGCGGATTATGCGCAATATCTGAGCGCGCGGTGGGGCGGTTCGGAGGGTGAGGTCGAAAAATTCGCTTCCGGCCCCCTGTGCGCGCAACTGAGTGAGAAGGAGCGCAACGCTGTCCGCTGGCCGGGCGTTCACGATACGCTGACAATTCCCGACTATCCCGAGCCGGGTGATGTTCGAGGCGCTGCCGCGCGGCAGAAAAAATTCGAACAGTGGCTGTCACGAGACCTTCCCGACCGGCTGCGGTTCATTGCTCTCGGCAAATACGCCAATTTCACGCATTATTCCCTGCAGGACACAGAACTGGCGCATCAGCGCCATGTCGAATCCGTCCGTTACCTGAAGGAACCGGGCACATATCCCGGTGTGGACGGGCCTTTCCGGGACTTCACCAATCTGATGTTGATCCACCATGTCGAGGATGTGGAAGGTGCCTATGCGCGGGTGCTGCAAACTGCCGTGCGCCGTTTCGACGAACCGACGATGCTGACCATGGCGGCTTTTGCCTGGCAGTTCGGCATGTGGGGCATAGGGGCGGACCCCGAGATCGCCACACGGTTGATCGACCGGGCGGCGGAGCTTGCACCGCTTTACGAACCGGACGAATTCACGCCGATGCACGCCTGCCGGATGATATGGGACGGTGGCTTTCAGGACGAGTCCGCTTATCTCACGCGCGCCTTTGCGGAAAGACGTGCCTATGCGGCGGCGGCCAGCATGTATGATATCGTCAGGGGTACGCGGGACGACGCCAAACCGCATCTGCTTGACGAGAGCCAAGCGGATTACTGGCTTGAGCGGGCCGTCGAGGAAGGGGACCCGGTTGCGTTTTATAACTACGCCTGGCGCCTTGAAAATGTTCAAAACACCGATCTGACGATCCGCGAGAACTTCGAACAGGTTCGCAATCTTTATATCGGGGCAATGCATGGCGGCCTGGAGCTATCCGCGATCAAAGTAGCCAGTGTCAGCCGCCGGCATGGAACGCCGGAGGAAAAGCAGCAGGCCGTTGCCGACATGAAATCCCTTGTTGGCCACGATGACGATCATCTCGCCGGCGAAGCCTATGGGCAGGTCGTCCTCGCCTATAAATATGGCGACGGTGTTCCCAAGAGCGAGTTTATCGCCATGCAGTGGTTTGATCGATACAAGGAACTGTTCCCCGATCATTCATCGCTCGACTGGATGGAAACGCAGGTTTACGGTTCGAGTGGCTGGCAGATGGCCGGGCGGGCGATCCGCGCTTTCTTCGGCAACAAACTTTCCAGTGACCATTTGCCGCCGAAATAAGGGCCATGACAAAGCACTCGCCGCCGCATGATGGTCGATGGAGAGCCTTGATCTGGCTCGCTTTCGGTGATGCCGTTCTGCTGTTTTCCGGCGTCCTGCTGGTTTTGTCCCCACTTCTGCTGATCTTTTTTCTGAGTTCGCCGCTGTTGCTGGCGATCTTCGCCCTGCCGTCGCTGTCGTGGTTCTTTTATGGGCTGATGGTCCTGCGCGCCCGCGCCGTGCCACCACCATCGCCGGTCTCGGGTGAAATATTGCTCGATCCCGAAAAGTTTCCGGCTCTGGTCCGCGACCTCGAACGGTTGCGGCTTGCCTGCGACGCGCCCGGTTTTACAGAGGTTTACGTCAACGCCGAGCTCAATGCGTCCATTTACCAGAAAGGATCGCGCTCCGGTTCCCGTAAACATATTCTCGTGCTTGGTCTGCCGCTTCTGGCCTTGCTGACGAAGGCCCAGGCTGAAGCTGTCCTTATCCATGAATATGCGCATATTTCCCGGTTGCACGGCCATTTCGCCCGTTGGACCTATATGGCGCGGCAGCGCTGGGCGAGGCTGGGTGAACTGCATGAGCGCAACCATCGGCTGATTACCGCGCCGCTGCGGCTGTTTTTGTCCTGGTATGTGCCGCGCATGATGCGCGAGACCCTCGAATTCTCCCGCCGTTGCGAGAAGGTCGCCGATGCGCAGGCTGTCGAGATATGCGGTTCGGAACTTGCCCTGGAGGCGGAACTCGCCCTGGCTCTGAGGCAGAGAGCAATGACTGACGGCTTCTGGCCGGGTATATTCGAGTGTGCCGGAGAAACGGATATTGGCTCCGCCAGGCCGTTTACGGCGCTACTTGCCGAGCCCGCGACAAGCCATCCGCGCGATGGTGCGCAGGCGGCCGTCTGGCTGCACGAGAGCCTCTGCGAAAAGCCGGACCCCGGCAGCACACATCCATCCCTTTTCGAACGTGTCGAGACGACCGGTTTCGATCCCTCCGGTCCGCTTCCCGATCGCCTGCCCTGGCGACTTGACCAGGCGTCGGTTGCCGCAAGCTGGCTGGGGAAGGAGGCGCCTGCCCTGGCCACACAACTCGATGAGAGCTGGCGCGAAAATGCCACGCAGGACTGGCGAAATGCAAAGAGCTGGCGGGTGAACCGACATGGCGAATTTAAAACCCTGCTACACCGCCGCAGGCAGCAGCTATTTGACGAGCAGGACTGGTTGCAACTGGCGTTACTGGCGAAGAAATTCGATCAGACAGGGGTGCTTCGCGCTGAAGCGATTACAGAGGGACTGCAACACTTTCCCGAAGACCAGGCGCTTTTGCAGCTAAAAGCTGATGATCTGGAGCAGGACGGCGACAGCCATGAGGCGATTGCGCTGTGGCATCGCATCGGCCAGCCCTCTTCTTCTTTCCAGGTCCGGGCTCATCGCCGTCTTTGTGAACTTTATCTGCGGCAGGGAGACAAGGCAGCGGCAGAAGATCACCGGCACATTGCGGACCGATTGTGGGCAAGCGAGGAGGTGAGGCAACCCGCGGCAGCCGGCCTTTTTCCACACGGAATGGAGGTTTCCGAACTCGCATTGCTGCAGAGCAAGCTCCAGCCGCTCCATCAGCATGCGCGCGCCATCTGGCTTTGCCGCGACACGCCGCCGAGCAGCCAAAAGCCGACCCGATGGTTTTTGTATGTTGAGGCCTATGACGGTTGGTTCATGCGCCTCGTCGGCAGGCTGACGGGCGAAAGGGACTATAATGCTTCCGCATGCGAACGGTTGATCGAGCGCTTGTCACCACGGCTACATATTGACCACGAAGTCAAATTTATCGGACCATCGGAACAAATTCCGGTCCATTGCACACCCGACAGTTTGATCGCGCGGGCCGGCCTTGTGGTGACGCAAATCACCGACAAGCCTTGAAAGAAGGCGAAAGGGACATTCAGGCAGGAAATTTCAGCATCCTGTAATATGTTCCAATTGCTCCTGCACCGGCGCTTTGAGCCCAGTTCCGGCGTCAATCAACGCGACGTGCTCACGGCGCCAACCGCACAATGATCGCGGCCCCAGAAGACGACAACTGTCGCTCGATGGCCAGAGCTCGCGCTGAATCAATACCACCGATGGGGACTACGCCGCCCATAATTGGCTCTCGCACCACCGGCTCGAAGATGACTTCGCCATCAATCAGTAGCTGGATTTTTTGCCCGAGAGCTGCATGCGTGAAATTCTCGAAAGCCTTTGTGCTTTCCCGTGTCAACGCAATTTCCACCCTAGGCCCGGCAGCGGGATCGACCGAGGCTTTCGCCCTTGCGACCTTGAGCGAAACGGGTGCAATGTCTCCGGCGCCGTCGATAGAGGTTTTGCCGCCATCGGTCTGGTTGGGCGAGGGAGGCGTATCGGCATCGGTCTTCGGGCGGTACTGATCCAGATCGATCGAAGTTTGCGCATTGTTTTTGGGCAAGGGTTCAACGAGCTGGCCAGACAGGGCGTTGGCGTTCCATGCATGCGGCGCGGGCAGGACCGGTGGCTGATCCTCCTGCCATATGTGCACAGCCACGGTGACGGTCATGCCACCGACACTTGCGACCGTGTTTTCCAGCACTTCGAGTGTCGAGCCGTCGCGTGTCGAATTGACATAGGTCACCGTCCGTGACTTCGCGGCGCTTCTGACCTGCGCCAGCTGGGCGTCAGTCAGTTGCTTTGCCCGGTCTCCGAAACTTGCAATGATGCCATCGATCGATGCTTGCTGCGATTGCAGCAGGGTAACCGGATCGTAGGTGACCTTAGCGATGAAAGTGGCCGTTTGCCTCGTTTTGTCGGCAGCTTCGAGTTTCCACACGGTGCTTGTCGGGACGAGCATGCCTTTCAGCTCTTCATTGCCTGCAACCGTCCACTCCTGTCCGATATCGGCCGTGAAAGTTTCAGAAGACTGTCCAAGCCCCAGGGTCATGATTTCAGGCGCAAGAACGTCGATAATCGTGAGAGGGCTATTTTTGACGGTCTGGAGCATGCGAGAGGCTGTGCTATCTGATGCGGAGCTGGACAGCAGTCTTTCCATATTGGCGACGATCTGATCCGCGCCGATCAGCGCCGTCGGAGTACCGCTCGGATCGGCCTCGAATTCCAATTGTTGAACGCCGTAGGCGGCGAGTGAATTGCGAAACATGGCGTTCATCGGATAAGAATCCGCAGCATCCGCCACATCCGGTGGGAGATCGGCGGAAAGCCTCCATTGCACCCGCATGCCCTCGTCGTTCCGCGATAGCACGGTTGCCGATTGACGGAAATTGCCACGCAAGACAACGGAGGATGCTTCCGGCTTGTCGAGCCAAAGCGACATGTCGGTCTCGGTCGTCTTTTGAACGCGATAATGACGCTCAGTCCCGACGGCAGGCGCATAAGGCGGAACGGTCACGCTCTCTGCCGCCTGTGCGAGGCCGACTGTTATCGTTGCCTGGAATATCAGCCCGGCAGTGAGAAAGAGGGGAGGGACCAGACCGATATTGCGGCGCGTTGCGTTCTTGCGAATTTGCATGCCCTCCGGTTACGGCTTTTCCAACAGGTGACATGCCGATTTCATACTGTCTATCCCAGGTTCAACGCTACACGGCTCCCATAAGCAGTGATTTTTAATCATTGAATCCTGTCCTGCGTCGCGATTCCGCGATCATTGCGCTCAGGCGGTGCTGCAGTTCGGGCGGCTCGAATTCCATCCGCACGCTGCCAAGCGCGTAGCACATTGCGGGCGTGAAGGGCATCCAGGCTCTCAAAAGATCGAGCAGCTCATCGGACATTAGATTCTCCAAGGGGTCGACACCCAATTGGCCGAGAGCCCGCTCGTGATCGGGCATCTTTGCGCGCGCGATAATGGCGAGGGTACGTTTTAACGCGAAATCTCTTGGCTCGTGATGCAGGTTCGTTGACCACCACCATGCATCGACGTCGGCAAGATACGCGGCAATGTAGCTTTCTGCGGTCATTGCCGGTTCGCCTAAAGCAGCCATATCCGGAACCCATGAGGGATCCGATGCAATTTCGGATGGTGAAAATATTCCGAGAGGTGGCGTTTCGGAGCGGAGCGCTTTCAAACCCGGTTTGCGATGGCGTGTCATGGCGAGCGGCTATTTCCCAATTCCGACAGATGCTTGAACGCACCCACAAACACCTTGGCGTTGGTAATATGCCGCTCGTCCAGCAGATATTCCCTCTTGAGGGTTCGTAGCCTCAGCATCGATGTCTCGTCACCGTGATCGGATTGACTGGTAAAATGGAAATCCGTGACGGAATCCAACGGCAGAACCTTACCCTTGATGTGCACGGCCTTCTGATCGAGCGCGAGCTTTGCGCCGAACGAAACACGTTTGCCCGCCCGCAACTGCGCGATTGCTGCCGATAACAGATGGGATTGGCAGCGATGTTCGAGCAGATCCACAAATAGCGCGCTGTCATGCCAGATCGGCCATCGAAGCCTGATCGAGGGGCCTTCATCCAGCAAGAGGCGGGTGGAGGACCTCCCGACATCGTTCTGCAGACCACGAACCTGATCGAACCTCAGTTGCCGCCGACCGTAACGGAAGCTATCGCGGCTAATGATAAAGGGGCGCGGCGCCGACAGGAAAGCCATGAGCGTCGGCAGATAATAGACGGTGCCGGCCAGGGCCGCGAAGGCGAAAAAATAGGCGTATCCCATGTTCGGGAAGTTGCGACGCGGTGAATTCAGTTTGGCATTTACGACAACCGCCGCCAAAAAGCCGGCGACCAGAAGGCCGCCGAGGCTCCACAAGAAAGCGCCGACTGGAAACCGGCGAGAGACACGCATCTCGTCGATGCCCTCGAGGTCCAAGGCATCGTAGCCTCTCTTTATGCCGATGGAGCGCTCACCGAGGATGGATGTCATGGGTGTCGGGCACCGCCGTGAGCGGCAGGGCCATCGTCTGAGTGTTGCCCGCTGCTCTGCTCATAAAGCTCGCAAAGGCGCATATATTCCCTCGCGGAGCAATTGAAGGTGATGGCCGCGCGCTTGATCTTCCTGTCCAAGGTGCGGACATGCAGCGCTGCCCCCGTGGTGAGACCAAAGCCGCCAAGGCTCACCCATTCGTTTTCGATGATGTCATGCCAGCGCATCAGCGGTTTACCGCGAAACGTCAGCCCTTCCTGTGAAATCACCAGAACGGGCGCGCCAAGCGTGAACCATTTCGGCAGCGCGCGCAGGCAGAAGAACAGGAAGCCGGCTCCTGCTGCGATGAGAAGCAGCCATACCGGCCTGTCGAGCGGTGCACCGGCCGGTGCCTTGCTGAAAATGCGATAGGCAAAATAAAGGGCGACCCCGCACGTTCCCAGCAAGAGGATACTCAAAAGCGTGAGCTTGACGACAGAGTGATAAATGGCGTGCGGGCTGGATAGCTGGCTACGCATCGTTTTGGAAACATAGGTCACGGCGATTTTTCCAATTGAGGTCCGTTAACAAGCTATCGCAATGGCTTAGCCGAATATAGCGTAATCGGATGTCATGCGGGTAATTGCGATATGGCGTTTGGTTCAGACGGGCACGTTGCAAATTTTCCTGTTTGGCGCGTGTTGACGAATTGTGATGGCGTCTTTCGTTTCAGCGGGGGGCGCCCGGTTTCATCAACGTTAGTTGAGGCGTTGACTGGTCGCGGCATCGAACAAATGGATCGATGCCAGATCCGGCTGAACCTGTATGGTCGCGCCCGGTTGCGCCTGCACACGCTCGCGGAAGACACCGATAACCTGATGATCGCCGAGCATCATCGTGACCTGCGTTTCCGACCCCATCGGCTCCACCAATAAAACGGTGGCGGTGAGGCCGTGCTCGGACAGTTCGAAATGTTCCGGGCGGATGCCGTAGATCGCATCGCCCGAGACGTGGCCGGGCGGGAGGGGCAGGACGACGCCGTCAGCCTCGAAGCCATCGGCGGTAAGTCGTCCCTTGATGAAATTCATCGCCGGCGAGCCGATGAAACCCGCGACGAAGGGATTGGCCGGCCGGTCATAAAGCTCGAGCGGCGCCCCGCATTGCTCGACCCGCCCGGCATTCATCACCACGATCTTGTCGGCCATGGTCATGGCTTCCACCTGGTCATGCGTGACGTAAACGGTGGTGACGCCGAGGCGCTGGTGCAGCCCCTTGATTTCACCACGCATCACGACGCGCAGCTTGGCATCGAGATTGCTGAGCGGTTCGTCGAACAGAAAGACCTGAGGATTGCGGACGATCGCGCGGCCCATGGCGACACGCTGCCGCTGACCGCCGGAAAGCTGGCGGGGGAACCGTTCAAGTAACGGCGTCAGCCCCAATATCTCCGCTGCCCATTTCACCCGCTCAGCGACCTCGGCCTTGCTGCCGCCGCGATGCTCAAGCGAGAAGGCCATGTTTCGGGCGACGGTCATATGCGGATAAAGCGCGTAGTTCTGGAAGACCATCGCGATGTCGCGGTCTTTCGGTTCGATCTCGTTGACGACGCAGTTGCTGATCGAGATATCGCCGCTGGTCACGGTTTCAAGGCCTGCGATCATCCGCAGCAGGGTGGATTTGCCGCAGCCCGAAGGGCCCACCAGCACAACGAATTCGCCATCGGCAATATCGATATCGACACCATGGATGGTGGCGAGTGCGCCATAGCTTTTCTTGACGGATCTAAGGGTAACGGGTGCCATGGGTTTGCCTTTCGATTAGCCTTTAAGCCCGGTATGGGCGAGGCCTTCGACGAATTGTTTCTGCGCAACGATGAAGACGATGAGGACGGGGATGGCGGTCATCGTCGCAGCGGCAAGCTGGATGTTCCACATCGGCCCGCCATAGGCGTCGGTAAATTGTGTCAGCGCCTGGGGTAGGGTGAATTTGTCGGGGCTGGAAAGAAAGACGATGGGTTCAAGATAAAGGTTCCAGCTGCCGAGAAATGTGAAGATCGCAACGGCGGCCAGCGCCGGACGGGCAAGCGGCAGGGCGATGGTCCAGAATATCTTGAACCGGCCGAGGCCATCGACCCGGGCGGCTTCCTCCAGTTCCACGGGCAGGGAGATAAAGAACTGGCGCATGATGAAGGTGGCGAAGACCGCCGGCGCACCGAAAATCGGCACCAGGATCAGCGGCCAGTGCGTGTTGATCATGCCCCATTTGAGAAACATCCGGAACAGCGGAACCAGCGTCACTTCTGATGGGATCAGCAACCCCACCAGCACCACCATGAAGATGGCGTTGGCGAAGGGAAACCTGATGCGCGCAAAGGCATATCCGGCCATCGAAGCCACTGCCATGGTGCCGATGGTGACGATTGCGGCGATATAGGCGGAGTTCCAGTATTGCAGCGCGAAGGGCTGTATTCTGAAAACGTCGGAATAGGACGAGAAATCGAAGGCGCGCGGCCAGATGTCGGGCGGAAAGGCAAATATCTGGCTGACGGGTTTGACCGACGACGTGACCATCCACCAGGTCGGAAAAACGAAGGGGACAAGCAGCACGCAGAGTATGAAATAGATAAGCGTCTGCGCGCGTGGGCTGAGTTCAGTTTTCATAGAATACGAACTTTCTGCGCAGGTGCCATTGGATGAAGGTGAGCGCGCCGACAATGACCAGCAGGAGGATGGAGAGTGTCGAGCCGTAACCGAAGAGGTAGAACTGGAAGGCCTGCTGATAGAGGTAATAAACGAGAACCGTCGTGGAAAAGCCCGGCCCGCCCTGCGTGAGGATCATGATCTGCGCAAAGACCTGCAGCGCCCCGACGATGGTGACGATGGAGGCGAGCAGGATCGTCGGGCTGATCATCGGCAGGGTGATGCGATAAAATTGCTTGAAACGTGGCACGCCGTCGACGCGCGCGGCTTCGAACAGTTCCCGCGGCACGCCCTGTAGTGCGGCCAGAAACAGGATCATGTTGAGACCGAGATTCTTGAGTGCCTGCACGACGATAACCGAGATCATCGCGGTCGTTGGGTGGCGCAGCCAGTTGGGACCTTCGACGCCGATCATTTGCAGGAGGCCGTTGATGCCGCCATTGTTCTGCAGCAAAAAGCTCCAGACGATTGTCCAGGCGACCAGCGACACCACCACAGGCGAAAAGAACAGCGTGCGGAACACGGTCATGAAGGCCAGTTTCTGGTTCAACAGCAACGCAAGCCCCAGCGCCAGGCTCATATTGAGGAGCGCAAGCCCGGCCGAGAACACGGCGGTCACGCCCAGCACTTCGCCTATGGCCGGGTCGCCGAGCAGCTTCTGGTAATTGGCGACGCCGGTGAACCGGAACGACCCCGCCAGCACGTTCCACTCATGCAGTGAATACCAGAAGACCAGCACCAGCGGCACGAGCACGAAGACAACGATACCGATGAGTTGCGGCGCTATGAACAGATAACCGGTGGCGGCGTCACGGCGCGCCATGGTCCAGAAGCCGCGCCGGGCCTGTGTCTGCGCTGTCTGGAGGGCAAGCGTCATGGCTTTTCTTCCTTCTGCTTTTCGCATCCACTGAAAATCGGATGACTGCCAAGCGTCAATTGGCCGCCAGCAACGGATCGAGACGGCCGCAAAGCGCTTGCAGGACAGCCGCGACATCGGCATCGGGGCGCCAGAGACCGTCAAGGCCGGCGCGAACAGTCTGTTGCAGCCGGGCAAAATTGAGAACCTGTTGCGTCGACTGGCCCGTGGCGACGCCGCGAATGACCACGGCCTCTATCTGCTCACGCGACAGCAATGGGTTGGCGGCCGCGAGGACATCGGCGGTGAGCAAGCTCTGCCGTGCCGGCGGGAAAAACCGCGCGAGCTTGGCCACATTAGGCTTGGAGGAGAAAAACGCCAGGAATTCCGCCGCGAGCTTCGGGTTTTTGCCGCTGGCCATGACGCCAATGCCTGCCCGACCTGTTACGGCATAGTCACCTGCAGGTCCTTTAGGCAACGGCACGAGATCCCAGTCGAAGGCCTTGTCGCCTTTCGGCAGAAGCGCTGCGCGGCTGATCTGGGTGGTCGTCATCGCCGCATCCCCGGCAAAGAAATCGGCAGAAACACCGGGGCCCGGCATGGCTTTTTTCACGAAGATCGCGTCGTGAATGAAGCGCATGGCATCAACCATCTCCGGGCTGGCAAAAGCGCAGGACTTTGTGTCTTTCGACCAGGGATAGGCATTCCAGCCGGTATAGACTTCGGCAAGGTTCTCCCAGGCCTTGTATTCGAAATCACGAATGATCAATCCCTGTTTGCCGGTGGCCGCGACTTTCGCAGCCGTCGCAATGGCATTGTCCCAGTTCCATTCGCCGGCAGCGATCATCTCGGCGGGTGTCTTGGCACCTGCCGCCCGGATCATGTCGTTGTTGACGAAAACGCCGAAGGGCGATGTCGAGAAGGGATAGAGATATTGTACCCCTTCATACGACCAGGCGGTGAGTGTTGCCGGGGGGAAGTCGCCCATGTCGTAACCTTCGGTATTGGCAAAGGTTTCGGTGAGGGGATAAAGCGCCCCGGCCGCCATGAAGTCGGGCGCGGTCGTGTCGAACAGCCAGGCCAGATCGGGGGGATTGCCGCCGGCAATCTGGGTGGTCAGGGTGGTGGCATAACCTTCGTAGGCAAGCGAATCGTAGTTGATCTTGACGCCGGGATGGCTGGCCTCGAACTCATCGGCGATCTCGTTGAAGAGGGCCAGATGGACTTCGTTGGCGCTCCAGATGGCCATCCGCAATTCCTGCGACAAAGCCGGCGAAACCAGCCCGGATGTGACCAGAAAACCGGCCACTGCAATTTTGACTATACTCCTGCGCATGAATAATCCTCCCAGATTATACGTTTTGGCTAGTAGCCGCGAATATCAGGCCAATGGCGCTCCACCCCTTGGCGTTCGATGTGGGTGTGAAACTCCGCCAGCCGCTTTTCATCGGCATGCACGCCATGCGGGGTCTCGCCCCTGTCGAGGCAATAGGCGGCCAGCATGCCGGCCACTTCGCCGATGTTCCATTCGACCGGATGCAGCCTGTAACAACCATTGGTGATATGCGTCGTGCCGATATTCTTGGATGCCGCCAGCAGGTTCGTTTTGTGGCGGGGAATAAGGGCACCCAGCGGAATTTCGAAAGGGCAGGCGCCGACATCGATATAGTTATCGCCGCCCGTCGAGGGGTGCAGATCGATACGGTACATGCCGATACCGATGCTGTCGCGGTAATGCACCGCGCCGCGATCGCCGCGTACGGCAAGCGACAGATCCTGTTCGACCACCGTGGTCAGGGCGCGAATACGACGGCTTTCACGGATATAGGGCGCCATGGCCAGGCCATGCTCCGTGCCGGTAATATCGCCGCGCAGGCGCAGACCCGGAAAACCCTGACCACCATCCGGGCGAGGCGCCTCGGTCTGCATCCAGTAGAACATGGAATAGGAGAGGCTTGCCGCATCGGCCAGCCGCTCGGCATATTGTTCGGGGGTAACGTCGATGATCGGCGCCTCGAAATAATCGATCATCGGCCAGTTCACGAGGCAGATATCGCTGGCATAGGCGCCGGGCCGAAATGTATGGCGGGCTGCAATGCGGCGGAATATCCAGAGACTCATATCGCCGGCGCTGTGGCGCTGGTCGGCAACGTCGCGTGTTGCATTGTCGACCGGATTGGGATCGAAAAAGCGGCGGCTGCGCTCCAGTGTCCGCGGATTGGGCGAGTCCCAGCTCAATAGCGGGCCGCCCCAGAATTCGGGGGCAACCTGACGCCAGTGGTCGTAACGGGCGGGTTTGTCGATGACATGATTGCCGTCAACCTGATCGACGGCGAAGCAGATCGAGACGGCCTGCTGATTGTGCGGTTGGGCCTCCGCCGGCGCGCTCGGCTCGCCGGTTTCGGATTGGGCTTCGAAACCCGTGACATAGTCGGTTGCGGTCAGCGGCAGCAGATCGCCCAATTCGGTGGCGTCGATAATGTAGCGGGCCGAGCAGGAAATGAGATCGCCTGTATTGTAATGGCGCAGCGTCACGGCCCGCACGGTGTCGCCGTCGGTCTCCGCTGCGATCGGCTCATAGGGCTTGAGGATGGTCAGCTTGCCGCCCGCCGCGTAAGGGGCCAACATTGCCTCCATCACCGCCAGCGAAACCCGTGGTTCATGGCACAGGCGAGATACATTGCCGTCGCCGGGGTTGAGCGTCAGATCCGCCCGGGCGGCGTCCGTCAGCGGATAGTGGTCGCGGTAATATTGCCGCACGCCCGTGCGCAGGGCGCGATAGCTGGCCGTGATCCCGAACTGTTCGACCCAGCTGTGCTCATCGGGCGGCACGGCCTGGCTGGTCAGCTGGCCGCCAATCCATTCGAATGCTTCGGTCAGGATAACGCTGCGGCCGTTGCGCAGGGCTCCAAGCGCCGCCGCCACGCCGCCAAGTCCGCCGCCAACCACAAGAATATCTGCATTGTATTCTCTCACGTCAGGTTCTCTTTCCTTGAGTTGGGGAGCCAAGCGTCTCGCCCGCCACGATGTCGCAGCCCAGCAGTATCTGCCGTACGGGGCCGGGGGGGCTGGTGAGGGTTTCGACCAGCATGGAGGTCGCCTGCCTGCCCATCTCTTCTCGGGGGATGGCATAGGAGGTAAAGACGCGTTGCAAGCGGAGCGTATGCGTGCGTGTGCCGCTGCCCAGCACCACGATGGAAAGATCGCCGGGAACGCTCACCCCCTGCGCACGGGCATGATTATCGAAGACCACCGCTTCGGCCACCTCGGCAAAAAAAACCGCGCTCGCTCCGCTGGCGCGAACGGCGGCCAGTTGCTCGGCCGGATCGCCATTTTCGCTTTCATGGGAATAGACCAGCTCGGCCGCACCTTCGATGGCAGCCAGAAACCCACGCCAGCGGTCGCTGATGGATTCCGCCGGACCCGTCGCGCCGATGAAGGCGAAACGCCGATGGCCGGCGGCAAGTGCTTCTCGGACAAGAGCATGCGTGGCGGTGACGTAATCCGCGCCAACATAGCGCACCGGCCCGCCAGCATCGTCACGACGGCCGACTGCGACGTAAGGATAGTCACCGGCAACCAGCTGGGCCAGCTCATCGCGATCGAACTGGCTGCCCAGAATGAGGCATCCGTCGGCTAGTCGAAGCCGACCCGTTTCCCCGAAGATGCGCTTGCGGCCGTTATCGTCGCGCGCCGCAGCCGTCATCAGCAGAAGGTCGTAGCCCAACCTCTCCGCTTCCTCCTCGATCCCCATCAGAAAAGGCGTGTAGAAATCGGCCTGCGCGATCGGAAAAGCCGGCTGATAGGTGAAAACGCCCAGGATCCGGTTGGCACCCTTGACCATGCTGCGCGCAATGGGGTCCGCCACATAACCGGTGTCCCGAATGGCCTTCAGCACACGCTCTCTTGTTTCAGGCGGGATACGGCCTTCAGCGGATTTTGCCTCGTTGAGCACGAGCGAAACCGTTGCCTGACTGACCCCTGCGAAGATCGCAATGTCCCGTTGCGTCAGCCGCCTAACCATCGAAGCCTCGTCTCTCGTCGTTTGCTAATTCGTATTAGCTGCTTATGCGTATAAACAGAGTTTACGAGAGGATGTCAAGAGTGAGTCGCTCCACGATGATGTGTCAGGTTCCGGCACGGAGCATGTCGCAGCAGGCAGTTCGCTGGCGGCATGATTCACGACGTTCAGACGCCGTTCGGCATTTCAGCGATGATGACAGCAGTCAGCTCCGAATTGAATTATTGAGCGATGAGGCGGTCAAGACCTCCCCTGGAAGCCCAATAGACAACGCTCGAATGGATCGATTTCGTGGGCGGTTTAACGAGCGCAAGGAGATGTCGAACGCATATTTCGAGAGGGTGTCGCAGGCTTCAAGGGTGGGCTCAGCGTGGAAAACTACATTTCGATCACTGCCACATCGCTCCCGTTCGTCATCTGTCCCGCCACTCCGTCGGCACAAAAACGAGCACGTTAAAGCCTTCATCAACATTGAAGGTCTGTAGGTCGAGTAGTTTGTTTGCGTGTTCGGAGCTGAACCAGAACGCGGTGTTCTCGTCATGAATTGCCGTCACGCTCTCCCGTACGCTCTCCTTGATCGTGTCGATGATGTCGACCCGGGTCTTGCCTCGCCTGTTGAGATGCCTGAGTTTTTTATGCGCGGGGCTACCCGCGTCGGAAACCGCAATGGATATCCTGTCTGTTGAGTAGCTTTTGACCCGAACGCGCAGGCGCTTCGGCCGCTCCGCGTCAAAGCGATCGTTGATGGCTCTGATACGTGCCTCAATGTCCGCATCGCTATAATGCGCTTCCGGCATGACATCGTCTACAGGTGCAAGCTCGTCTCCAAACTGCATACGCGCCACTTCTGCAGCGTGATGGGCATAGGCGAGATGGGTCACGGGCAGCGCCTTCAGCCATTTGCGGCGTTGTGTGATTGCCATCGATTTTGCCGCTTCCTCGCCCAGTTTGGCGATGGAGAAGTTTTCTCTTTTCTGCCCCTCACGGGTCATCAGCGTTGCCTGCCAGGCATCGCCGTCGGCGGTCTCGACACGCCTGACGCCGGAGATGCCGCTTCGGTTGTTCGTGCGCA
>NZ_JARWKW010000021.1:0-45425 GCF_047445855.1 Rhizobium sp. BR 250 | reverse complement strand
GCGTTACCGGGTCGGCCACATCACGGTTGATCCCGGCCACCGCATCTCGTTCCAGAAACATTATCACCGCTCGGAACACTGGATCGTCGTCAAGGGAACTGCAACCGTGACGATGGGGGACGAGACCCGGCTGCTGACGGAAAACGAGTCGGTCTATATTCCGATCGGCCGGCCGCACCGGCTTGCCAATGAGGGGCAAATTCCGCTCGAACTCGTCGAAATCCAGACCGGCGCCTATATCGGCGAGGATGACGTCATCCGCATCGAGGATGATTACAGACGGCAATAATTTTGGCGAACCGACGTGATGAGGGCGAGGCGGATGATGATCCGGCTCGCCTTTTCCGTTTCAGGAGACAAGCGCGTTCACGCAATGGGCAAAGGCATGGGAGAATATCGCCGCTTCCAGGCCCCGCCGCCAGAACAGCCAGCCGAACAGCAGGCCGGGGATGAAGTTGGCGAGCAGGATCACAATGATCAGCAATGGCTGCGGCTGAGAGGTAATCGCAAACAGAAACGGCAGGTGGCCGGCGGCGAAGAGGGCAGCCGCCATGGTGATGGCGGCCCATAACAGGCTTGGCAGAAGCTTTCCCTTGCCCGCCATGCGCCAGAGTACCCATGCGAAAAGCGACATTAGGCCCCATCGGGTCAGGATCTCCTCCGTAATCCCGCCATAGAGAATCCGGGTCACCAGCGGAACGTTGAAAGCGGTCATTTTTGCCATGGTCGTCGCATCCGTCACCGACGGCAGGATCAGGGACGAATAGGCGCTCATCAGCAGACCTACGGCAAGGCCTGCCGCCAATGCGGGTGGCGCCTGCTTTCGCAATATCGGGCGCAGGTTGGCTCCCTGCAACCAGCCATCGACCAGCGGTGCAGCAAGCCCGGTTCCTGCGGCCAGAGCCTGACCGGTGGCCACCGCTGCGACAGTCAGGATCGCCGGTTGGATGAGGATCAGCAGGCGCATCGCGAATGAAAGCTGCTGCCCCGGGGCGAGCTGGTCAAATGACGCCAGCAACAGCGATGCGACACCCGCCAATCCGATGATCAAAAGAACGTGCCAACGTGCCATGGTCTCTTTCGCATGTTTTCTTCGTCGTGCGTTTCGTAAACGACTGGCATTGCAGGTGGGTTACGCGGCTCTATTCCCTGTGTCGACACCTGTTCCGCGCATCTTTCAGCCGTTTGAAAGGCCTCCCGAGAGCGGTGGTGAGATTCGTATTTTAGGCGGTTGCCTAATCAAAAATCTTCGCATAGGTTCCAACTGCAACGTTTCAGTGAGGGAGGAGACTCATGCGAATGCGTGTTATTTCTGCGGCTTTTCTGGCCAGTGTGATGATTCCGGCGGGTATTGCAGGCGCCACCGATCTTGAGGTGACCCATTGGTGGACATCGGGCGGCGAAGCCGCCGCCGTCGCCGAACTGGCCAAGGCCTTCGACGCCACCGGCAACAAATGGGTGGATGGCGCCATCGCCGGTTCCGGCGGCACGGCACGGCCGATCATGATCAGCCGCATCACCGGCGGCGACCCGATGGGCGCCACCCAGTTCAACCACGGCCGGCAGGCGGAAGAACTGGTGCAGGCGGGCCTGATGCGCGACCTGTCCGACGTTGCCGCCAAGGGCAATTGGAAAGAGGTCATCAAGCCGGCAAGCCTGCTCGACAGCTGCACCATCGACGGCAAGATTTATTGCGCGCCGGTGAATATCCATTCCTGGCAATGGCTCTGGCTTTCCAACGCCGCCTTCAAGAAGGCGGGCGTCGAGGTTCCGAAGAACTGGACGGAATTCGTCGCGGCCGCACCGGCGCTGAAAAAGGCCGGCATCCAGCCGCTTGCCCTCGGCGGTCAGGCTTGGCAGGCCAACGGCCTGTTCGACACGCTGACGCTTTCGATCGGCGGCAAGGATCTCTATCAGAAGGTTTATGGCGACAAGGATGCCGAAGCGGCGGCCGGTCCTGAGATGGCAAAGATTTTCGCTGCTGCCGTCGAAGCGCGCGACATGGCCAAGGGCACCAATGTTCAGGACTGGAACCAGGCCACCAACATGGTCATCACCGGCAAGGCCGGCGGCCAGATCATGGGTGACTGGGCGCAGGGTGAATTCCAGCTGGCCAACCAGAAGGCCGGCACGGATTATTCCTGCCTTCCCGGTCTTGGTCTCAGTGAATACCTCACCACCGGCGGCGATGCCTTCTATTTCCCGGTTCTGAAAGACGAGGCGAAAACCAAGGCGCAGGACGTGCTTGCCGCAACCATCGTTGATCCGAAAACCCAGGTGGCATTCAACCTGAAAAAGGGTTCCCTGCCGATCCGTGGCGACGTGGACCTCAATGCAGCCAATGACTGCATGAAGAAGGGTCTGGCAATTCTGGCCAAGGGCAATGCGCTGACCAGCACCGACCAGCTGATTTCCGCCGATACGCAGAAACAGAAGGAAGACCTGATGGCGGAATTCTTTGCCGGTTCCATGTCGGCGGAAGATGGGCAGAAGCGCTTCGCGGACATTATCGGTTCGGCTGACTGATTGTGATCTCCCGGGAGGGGAGCGGTTCACCGCTCCCCTCCCGAAGCGTCCGCGCCGTGTGATTATCGTCAATACGGGCAGGCGTTTCATGCGGTGAGGTTTCTACCTGACCGCTTACTGTAACGTTATAGGAGGAGGTAACATGGCAGGTCAAGCGCGCTCGGGGCGCCCCAACCAGCTCTTTCGCAATCTCAATTCCAAGATTGCCTCCATTCCAATGATTTTGACCGCCATGGTGATCTTCCTAGGCGGAACGATCTGGACGGTCGTTTATTCCTTCACCAATTCCAAGCTTCTGCCGCGGGCGAACTTTATCGGTTTCGATCAATATGAGCGGCTGTGGGCCGCGCCGCGCTGGATCGTTTCCATCCAGAATCTGGCGATTTACGGCATTCTGTCGCTGATCTTCAGCCTCGTCATCGGCTTCGTGCTGGCGGCGCTGATGGAGCAGAAGATCCGCTTCGAGAACACCTTCCGCACCATTTTTCTCTATCCTTTCGCACTGTCCTTCATCGTCACCGGCCTTGTCTGGCAATGGCTGCTGAACCCGGAATTCGGCATCCAGTCCGTGGTCCGCTCGATGGGCTGGGAAAGCTTCACCTTCGATCCGCTCTATAATTCTGAGATCGTCATCTATGGCATCCTGATTGCGGCACTCTGGCAGGGCACAGGGCTCGTCATGTGCCTGATGCTGGCGGGTCTTCGCGGCATCGATGAGGATATCTGGAAGGCGGCGCGCGTCGACGGCATTCCGATGTGGAAGACCTATATTCTCATCATCATTCCCATGATGCGACCGGTCTTCATCACCACGCTCGTCATCATCGCCAGCGGCATCGTCAAGGTTTACGATCTGGTGGTGGCGCAGACCAGCGGGGGGCCGGGTATCGCGTCTGAAGTGCCGGCGAAATATGTCTATGACTACATGTTCCAGGCACAGAATCTGGGGCAGGGCTTTGCCGCCTCGACCATGATGCTTCTCACCGTCGCGATCATCATCATTCCATGGGCCTACCTCGAATTCGGAGGCAAGAAGCGTGGCTAATATCAGCACATTGAACACGGTTGTCGCCGCCAATGATGCGGTTGCCAAGGAACTTTCCGGCCCGCGCGGCAGGAAGCCGAGGAAAACCTTTTCTCGCCGCAACATCATCCTTTACGGCACACTCTTTGTCGCCGCCGCCTATTACCTGCTGCCGCTTTACGTGATGGTCGTCACCTCGCTGAAGGGCATGCCGGAAATCCGCCTCGGCAATATCTTCGCGCCGCCTGTGGAAATCACCTTCGAACCCTGGGTGAAGGCCTGGGCCAATGCCTGCACGGGCTTGAACTGCGACGGGCTTTCGCGCGGCTTCTGGAACTCGGTGCGTATCCTCGTGCCCTCCGTCGTCATTTCCATCATCGTTGCTTCCGTCAGTGGCTACGCCATGGCCAACTGGAAGTTCAAGGGATCGGAACTGTTCTTCTCGATCCTCATCATCGGTGCCTTCATCCCCTACCAGGTGATGATCTATCCGATCGTCATCGTGCTGCGCGAACTGGGCATTTACGGCTCGCTGACCGGCCTCGTGATCGTGCACACCATCTTCGGCATGCCGATCCTGACGCTGCTGTTCCGCAACTATTTCGCCTCGCTGCCGGAGGAGTTGTTCAAGGCGGCGCGTATCGACGGCGCGAACTTCTGGCAGATCTATTTCCGCATCATGCTGCCCATGTCTTTGCCGATCTTCGTCGTGGCGATGATCTTGCAGGTCACCGGCATCTGGAACGACTTCCTGTTCGGCGTGGTGTTCACGCGGCCGGAATATTACCCGATGACGGTGCAGCTCAATAACATCGTCAACTCCGTGCAGGGCGTGAAGGAATACAACGTCAACATGGCCGCCACCCTTTTGACCGGGGCCGTGCCGCTGATCGTCTATTTCGTCTCCGGCAGGCTTTTCGTCCGCGGCATTGCTGCCGGCGCAGTAAAAGGTTGAGCTATATGAACAAAAGCGTTTCCATCCGCGATCTTTCCTTGTCCTTCGGTGCCGTCACCGTGCTGAAAGACCTCAATCTGGATATTTACGACGGCGAATTCCTCGTGTTGCTCGGCTCGTCCGGCTGCGGCAAGTCGACCCTTCTCAATTGTATCGCCGGCCTTCTGGAACCGACCGACGGACAGATATTCATCAAGGATCGCAACGTCACCTGGGAGGAGCCGAAGGATCGAGGCATCGGCATGGTGTTCCAATCCTATGCGCTTTACCCGCAGATGACGGTGGAAAAGAACCTGTCCTTCGGCCTTCAGGTTGCAAAGGTGCCGAAGGAGGAAATCGATCGGCGTGTGAAACGGGCGGCGGGCATTCTCCAGATCGAGCCGCTGCTGAAGCGCAAGCCGGCCGAGCTTTCCGGCGGTCAGCGCCAGCGCGTGGCGATCGGCCGGGCGCTGGTGCGGGATGTGGATGTGTTCCTGTTCGATGAACCGCTGTCCAACCTCGACGCCAAGCTGCGCTCGGAACTGCGTGTGGAAATCAAGCGGCTGCACCAGTCGCTGAAAAACACCATGATCTATGTGACGCATGACCAGATCGAGGCGCTGACGCTGGCCGACCGCATCGCCATCATGAAAAGCGGCGTCATCCAGCAGCTGGCCGACCCCGTCACCATCTATAACAAGCCGAGGAACCTCTTCGTTGCCGGCTTCATCGGTTCGCCATCGATGAATTTCCTGCGTGGTGAGCTGATCGAGAAGGACGGCAAAGTCGTCTTCACCACCAATGGCGTGACGTTTGCGCTCGATGGTTATCATTCGGACACGCCGCTTGCACCAGGCCGCGCTGTGGTTCTCGGCGTGCGCCCGGAACATGTGCGTGTGGACGCCGATATTGTCGGCGGCGAAGTGCATGAGGCGATTGTCGATATCGAGGAGCCGATGGGCGCCGATAATCTGATCTGGCTGAAACATGCCGGGCATACGCTCTCTGTGCGCGTTGGCGGCCACCGGCGGTTTTCGCCGGGTACCAAGGTTCGCCTCGGCCTCGACATGGCCATGGCTTCGCTGTTCGACGCGCAAAGCGAGGAACGGCTTTAGACGCACCAACTATTCCCCCACACACAATCCCAAGACCCAGCATCTCTATGGAGGAGACAATGACAGAACTCGGTTTCCAGCTTTACAGCGCCCGCAATTTCCAGCCTTTTTCCGATATTCTGAAGAAGCTTTCGACGGCTGGTTACAGGCAGGTTGAAGGTTATGGCGCCATGTACGCCTCTCTGGACGATGCCGGGCTGAAGGGCCTGCGCGCCGAACTCGACGCCAACGGCCTGACCATGCCGACCGGCCATTTCGGCCTCGACCTTCTTGAAGGTGACCCGAAAAGGGCGCTGAATATCGCAAAGGTTCTCGGCGTCGAAGCGATCTATTGCCCCTATCTGATGCCCGACCAGCGCCCGACCGACGCGGCCGGCTGGTTCGCCTTCGGCAAGCGCCTGCAGGAAGCCGGAAAACCCTTCGTGGATGCCGGGCTGACCTTCGGCTGGCACAACCACGATTTCGAATTCAAGGCGCTCGGCGACGGCTCCACCCCGCAGGAACAGATACTGGCCGGTGGGCCGGACCTGAAATGGGAAGCGGATATCGCCTGGATCATTCGCGGCAATGCCGATCCGCTTGCCTGGATCGAAAGCTACGGCAAGCGCATCACCGCCGTGCATGTGAAGGACATCGCGCCGGCCGGTGAAAATGCCGACGAAGATGGCTGGGCCGATGTCGGCCATGGTACAGTGGACTGGAAAGGCCTCGTCGCGGCGCTGAAGGCGAAATCCGCCACGAAACATTTCGTGGTCGAGCATGACAATCCGAAGGATATCGACCGGCTGATCACCCGCTCGATCGCTTCCTTCAAAACCTACTGAGTTTCAATTTCGGAGTTTCATCATGGCCAGAGATCTTGGCGTCGGCATCATCGGATGCGGCAATATCTCGTCTGCATATTTCTCGCTGGCACCGCTCTTCAAGGGCATCAAGGTGCTGGCCTGCGCCGATCTCAACCGCAACGCGGCGGAGTTGAGGGCAGAAGAATTCGGTGTTGTCGCGCAGTCCATCGACGAGCTGCTCGCCAACAAGGACATTGACGTGGTGGTGAACCTCACCATTCCCGCCGCGCATTTTCCGGTGTCGAAAGCAGCCCTTGAGGCGGGCAAGCACGTCTATTCTGAAAAGCCACTCGTGCTTTCGCTGGAAGAGGGTGAAGAACTGCGGCGTATCGCCCGGGAGAAGAACCTCTCCGTCGGCTGCGCGCCGGATACGTTCCTCGGCGGCGCGCATCAGCTTGCCCGTCAATATATCGATGACGGCAAGGTCGGGCGCATCACGTCGGGCACCTGCCATGTGATGAGCCCAGGCATGGAAATGTGGCACCCCAACCCGGGCTTCTTCTTCCTGAAGGGTGGCGGGCCGATCCTCGATCTCGGGCCCTATTACGTCGCCAACCTCATCAACCTCATCGGCCCGGTCAAACGTGTCGGGGCGCTGACCTCGATGGCGAACCCCACCCGCACGGTGACCAGCCAGCCGCTGAATGGCGAGATCATTCCCGTCGAAACACCGACCAACATCCACGCGCTGCTGGAATTCGTGAACGGCGCGACGATTACGCTTTCGGCCAGCTGGGACGTGTGGTCGCATCGCCACGCCAATATGGAGCTCTACGGTACGGAAGGCTCCATCTACGTGCCGGACCCGAATTTCTTCGGCGGTGTGGTGGAAGCGAGCGGTCGTGACAAAAATATCCAGCCGCTGGAAGACTGGGCGCATCCCTTCGGCATCGCCAATCAGGAAAGCCCGAACGGCCCGCGCGCCAACTACCGCACGGCCGGCCTTGCCGATATGGCGATTGCCATTCTGGAGGGCCGCGATGCCCGCTGCTCGCTGGACCGCTCGCTGCACGGCATCGATGTCATGACCTCGATCCTGAAGTCAGGCGAGGAAGGCCGCTTCATCGAGATGAGAACGACCTGCACCCAGCCGGCCGCACTCGGCATCGAGGAGGCGCAGGCGCTGCTGCGCTGAGCCTGTTTACAATAAAAGGCCCGACGCACTTCCAGTCCGCCGGGCCTTTCCGCTCAGCCGGCTACGGCGAGCGTCGCGGGTTCATGGAACCTTCAAATTCCAATAAAAAGGCCGAGCCAGCGCGCCACGGTTCTGATCATCCAGATCAGGAAAACGAACGGGGCTATGCCGACCGCCGCGACAAGCCCTGCCGTGGCGACGAAAAGCGCGGTGGTGAGATTGCGCCTGAACCGGTGGCGTTTTGTGTCGAGGGCCTTATCCATGGCGAAGGGCGGCAACCAGCCCGCGAATGGTGAGCGTGACGTAAAGCATGCCCGCCATCGCCATCAGCAGGCCGGCGCCAAGAGAGCTGAGGTTGCTCAGCGAAAACAGAAATGTATCAGCCGCCACCATTGGCAAGACCCTTCAAGAACAGCAAATTCGGCATTGTTCTAGATCGTGCCGGTTTCCCGCTTATGTCCCGTTTGTTTCGTCTTGTTGCTGTCGCGGGGCATTTTCGTGATGGCGCGGCTTGGCTGCATATGCGCAAGGCCCTTCACAATCCCTTCGCTTTGGTTTAAAGCCGCGCCGTATCCGGTCGCAGCCCACCCGGTCAAAACAAGGGATCCCAAATTATGAAAACCATCGTCATCTGCTCCGGCGGATTGGACTCCGTTTCGCTTGCGCATAAAATCGCGGCGGAACACGAACTTCTCGCTCTCGTCTCTTTCGATTATGGCCAGCGCCACAAGAAGGAGCTGGATTTCGCCGCCGATTGCGCCAAACGGCTCGGCGTGCCGCATCATATCATCGATATCCGCCCCATCGGCGCACATCTCACCGGCTCGGCACTGACCGACGATGTGGAGGTGCCGGACGGGCATTATGCGGAAGAGACCATGCGTTCCACCGTGGTGCCGAACCGCAACGCCATCATGCTCACCATCGCCTTTGGCCTTGCCGCAGCACAGCAGGCGGATGCGGTGGCTATTGCCGTGCATGGCGGCGACCATTTCATCTATCCGGATTGCCGGCCGGGCTTCATCGACAGCTTCAACGCCATGCAGGCGCATGCGCTGGAAGGTTATGCCAACGTCAAGCTTTTCGCGCCCTATGTGACCGTCTCCAAAGCCGCGATCGTCACTGATGGGGCAAAATATGGAACGCCGTTTGGGAAAACATGGTCCTGTTACAAGGGCGGCTTGCGCCACTGCGGCCGCTGCGGAACCTGCGTGGAACGGCGCGAGGCCTTCCATCTGGCGGGCGTTGCCGACCCAACGGACTATGAAGACCCGGATTTCTGGGTTGCCGCCACCCATGCCTATGCGGCGCAGGAGGTGCGCTGATGTTCCGCATCACCAAGGAGTTCCACTTCTCCGCCTCGCATCAGTTGAAAAGCCTGCCGTCGGATCACCAGTGCAACCGCCTGCACGGGCATAATTACATTGTCGAGATAGAGCTCGCGGGCGAAGCACTGAACGAGCACGGTTTCGTGCGCGATTATCACGAGCTTGCGCCGCTGAAGCGTTATATCGACGATCATTTCGATCATCGCCATCTGAACGATGTCCTCGGCCATGACCGGGTGACGGCAGAATATCTGGCGAAGCATTTCTATGACTGGTGCAAGGATCGCCTGCCGGAAACCAGCGCCGTGCGGGTGAGTGAAACTGCAAAGACCTGGGCGGAATACCGGCCATGACGGCGGCTGCAGGGATGATTGCAGCCAAGGAAACCACGATCCGCATCAGTGAAATCTTCGGCCCGACCATTCAGGGCGAAGGTCTGCTGATCGGTCTGCCGACTGTTTTCGTGCGAACCGGCGGCTGTGACTACCGTTGTTCCTGGTGTGATACGTTGCATGCGGTCGACAGCGATTATCGCGATACGTGGTTGCCAATGACGGTAGACGCGATCTGGCAGGAGGTGCGGCGGCTTTCCGGCGGCGTGCCGCTGACCGTCTCACTGTCAGGCGGCAATCCGGCCATCCAGCCGCTCGGGACTTTGATCGCGAAGGGGCAGGGCGAGGGGTATCGTTTCGCGCTGGAAACGCAGGGCAGTATCGCCAAAGACTGGTTTGCCGATCTTGACCATCTGGTTCTGAGCCCCAAGCCGCCATCAAGCGGCATGGAAACGGACTGGCGTGCTTTCGAGGACTGTCTTGCCGCTGCTGGTGAGGGGCCGCAGGTGGCGCTGAAGATCGTGGTGTTCGATGATGCGGATTATGCCTATGCCAAGGCGGCTTCGGCGCGTTTCCCGCATCTGCCTGTCTATCTTCAGCCCGGCAACCACACTCCGCCGCCGCCCGATGACGACGATGCGCGAGTGGATATCGACGGGGTGATGGACCGGATGTTGTGGCTGGTGGACAAGGTCAGCGAAGACCGCTGGTTTTCGGCCCGCGTGCTGCCGCAGCTGCATGTGCTTCTGTGGGGGAACAAGCGCGGGGTGTGAGCTGCAGGTATTTGGCAAAAACATTTCGACGTCATCCTCGCTCTTGAAGCGAGGATCCACACGCCGTTGAAGGATATGGATCCTCGGGTCAAGCCCGAGGATGACGTCGATTGGGAAGGGGGGACGTGGAGGAACATCACCCCTCCCTAGCGGCGGCTTCCGCCGCCGCTCTCCTGAACTCAAGCCGAAATGGCCAGCTCGCGCCGTTCCCGATCCGCGATGATCGAGAGATCAAGCACCTTCTGCAGATTGGCGGCGTGACGGAAGTCCGGGTCGGCGATACCGCCTTCCATGACCGCCTTGGCGAACTTTTCGTAGTTCGTCGGCACCGGATCGACATCGATCGTCTTCCAGATCGCCTTCTCCACATCTTCGCCGATGCAGGCACGCAGGCTGGAATAGTCAGGCGTGTGGATCACTTCCAGCGCGCCCTTGTCGCCATGGATGCGCAGGCGAAGCTCGTTCAGGTGCCCCGTCGCCCAGCGGCTGGCATGGATGACGCCCATGGCGCCGTTTTCAAGCTCGGCGGTCATGGTGAAGCTGTCATTGGCGTCGAGGTCGTAGACGCCAATCTTGTTGCCTTCGTATTTGTCGAAGGTCTTCAGCCGCGTGAAGATGCGTTCCACGTCGCTGCCCGCACCATAGGAGGCGAAGTCGAGAATGTGGATGCCGACATCACCCAGCACGCCGTTGGAGCCGTGCTTGGTGGAAAGCCGCCATAGCCACTTGCTCTCCGTCATCCAGTCGCCCCAGGCCTTGGAAACGAGCCAGCTCTGGAGATAGGAGGCTTCCAGATGGCGAACCTTGCCGATCTTGCCGGCCAGCACCATCTCACGCGCCGCCTGCAAGGGGGCGACGTTGCGATAGGTGAGGTTGACCATGGCAACGAGGCCGGCCTTTTCGGCGGCATCGGCCATTTCGGCGGCCTTGGCGTAGTTTTCCGCCAGCGGCTTTTCGCAGAAGACATGTTTGCCGGCTGCGAGCAGCTTCAAGCTCGTGGGATGGTGGATGGCGTCCGGCGTGACATTCGCCGCCGCATCGAATTCACCCCAGGCGATCGCATCGTCCAGCGAGGTGAAGGAGAGCGGGATATTGTGGCGCAGCGCAAAGCCCCGCACCACCACATCGTCCACATCCACCGCCGCGACCAGTTCGACGCCGGGGATTTCAGAGAAATATGTGGCATGGTTGTTGGCCATGCCGCCGGTTCCGAGAATGAGAAGTCTCATGCCAGTATCTCCAAGCCCTTACCTGTAACCTGCTTCGCCTGCCTTGTGCAGCTTGGGGCCGCGTTCTTCGATCGGCTCCAGCGCCTTGTCGACGGGAACATTGGGGGCGTCGTGAATGCTCTTGAGTGCGCCAACCGGATTATAGGCCCATTTTACCGAGTTGCTGATGACCTTCTGGACATTGGCGTCGTGATAGGTGGGGTACGTCTCGTGGCCGGGGCGGAAATAGAAGATATTGCCCGCGCCGCGACGCCAGGTGAGGCCGGAACGGAAGACCTCGCCGCCCTGGAACCAGGAGATGAACACGGTTTCCAGCGGCTCCGGCACGGAAAACTGCTCGCCATACATTTCCTCGTTTTCCAGCTCGAAATGCTCAGGCAGGCCGGCGGCAATCGGGTGGCGTGGATTGATGGTCCAAAGGCGCTCGCGTTCGCCCGCCTCGCGCCATTTCAGCGCGCAGGGCGTACCCATCAGCCGCTTGAACGGCTTTGAGAAATGGCCGGAGTGCAGCACGATGAGGCCCATGCCTTCCCAGACGCGTTTGGCAACACGCTCGACGATTTCATCCTGCACCGCACCATGGTCCTTGTGGCCCCACCAGACCAGAACGTCTGTCTTGTCGAGGCGCTCCTGCGAAAGGCCGTGCTCCGGCTCCTGCAGCGTGGCGGTGGTGGCATTGATCTCAGGGTTCTGGTTCAGCGCGTCGGCAATGGTGTTGTGCATGCCGTTCGGATAGATCGAACGCACCGTCTCATTGATGTGTTCGTGGATATTTTCGCCCCATACAACGGTGTTGATGGTCATTGTCATGCTCCTCGGTGAAAGCCGGGACCTTGGGTGATCCCGGCGAAAGTTGAATGTTCAGGCCGCACCCCGGGCGGGGTTGCGGGAAAGCGCCCGGCCTTCGGCATCGAAACGGTGGATCTGCGCCGCATCCGGCACAATGGCGATACGTTCGCCGGCCGTGCGGCCGGTGACGCCTTCCTCGCGAACGACGACGGGTTCACCGGCGCCGATCTCGACATAGATGTAGCTGTCCGATCCGAGCATTTCCGAATGCACGATCTCGCCGCTCCAGCCGCTGCCATCGGTGGCGATGGTGATGTGTTCGGGGCGGATGCCGATCGTCTTGGCGCCTTCCGTCTCGGCATATTTGCCTGACAGGAAGTTCATTTTCGGCGAGCCGATAAAGCCGGCGACGAAGGTGTTGACCGGGCTTTCGTAAAGCTCCAGCGGCGTGCCGATCTGCTCGACACGGCCGTCGCGCAATACGCAGATGCGGTCGGCGAGCGTCATTGCCTCCACCTGGTCGTGGGTGACGTAGATCATCGTCGTGTCATGCATCGAGCGGTGCAGCTTGGCGATTTCGAGACGCGTGGCGACGCGCAGCGCCGCATCGAGGTTGGAAAGCGGCTCGTCAAACAGGAAGACCTTCGGATCGCGCACGATGGCGCGGCCGATGGCGACACGCTGGCGCTGGCCGCCGGAAAGCTGCTTCGGCAGGCGCTCCAGATAGGGCGTGAGCTGCAGCATCTCGGCCGCCGCCTCCACGCGCTTGCGACGCTGTTCCTTGTCCGCGCCTGAGAGTTTCATGCCGAAGGCCATGTTTTCGAACACGGTCATATGCGGATAAAGCGCATAGGACTGGAAGACCATGGCGACGCCGCGCTTGGCGGGCGGTAGGCGGTTCACCGTGTCGCTGTCAAAGGAGAGCGTGCCTCCGGAGATTTCCTCCAGCCCGCAGATGAGGCGCAGCAGAGTGGACTTGCCGCAGCCGGAAGGACCGACGAAGACCATGAACTCGCCGGAGCGAATGTCCATGTCGATGCCCTTGATGACATCGAAGGCGCCGAAGGATTTGCGAAGATTGCGCAGTTGAATGGTGGTCATGAGATTTCTCCTAGCCTTTGACGCCGCCGGCGGTGAGGCCGGAGATGATGCGTCGCTGGAAGATCAGAACGAGGACGACGAGCGGTGCGGTGACGATGACGGACGCGGCCATGATCGTTCCCCACGGGATTTCGAACTGCGAGCCGCCCGACAGGAGCGCGATGGCGACAGGCACCGTGCGCTGCTCGTTCGATGAGGTGAAGGTGAGCGCGAAGAGGAACTCGTTCCATGCCGCGATGAAGGCGAGAAGCCCTGTCGTCACGAGTGCCGGCCACATCAGCGGCATGAACACCTGGGTGATGATGACCCATGGCGTCGCGCCATCGACGATCGCCGCTTCCTCGATCTCGATTGGCAGGTCGCGCATGAAGGTTGTCAGCACCCAGACCGTGAAGGGCAGGGTGAAGATCATGTAGGAAAAGATCAGCGCGAGCGGTGTGTTGAAGATACCCGCCCAACGGATCAGTTCGAACAGGCCGGCGAGCACGGCGATCTGCGGGAACATCGAAACCGACAGGATGGTGAGCAGCAGCAGGGCGCGGCCACGGAAGCGGACGCGGGCGAGAGCATAGGACGCCGTTACCGCGAGGAACAGCGACAGCACGACGACGGAAGATGCAACAAACAGCGAATTGCCGAGATTGCGCAGGAAAGTGCCGTTACCGATGACGAAGCTGTAATTGGCCAACGAGAAGTCACGCGGCCAATAATTGACCTGGAAAAGCGCCGAGCCGGACTTCAGGCTCGTCAGGATCGCATAATAGAACGGGAATACCGAGATCACCATGATGATGGCGACCAGCGCATAAAAAGCGGTGGTTTTCAGGATGCTTGGCAGGGTCATCGCGCGGCTCCATCGGTGTTGACGCGCCCGAGCCACATGTAGATGACCGTAATCGAGGCGATGATGAGGAACAGCATGGTGGAGGCGGCGGCACCATAGGAGAACTTGTCGAAATCGAACAGGTTCTCGCGTGCCAGCACCGACATGGTGCGGGTCTGGGCATTATTCGGCGTCAGGATATAGATGAGGTCGAAGACGCGCATCGCATCCAGCATGCGGAAGATGACGGCGACCATGAGGGCCGGGCGGATCATCGGCAGGGTGACGCGGAAGAACACCTTGACCGGATGGATGCCATCCACTTTTGCCGCCTCATACATATCCTTCGGCACCATCTGCAGGCCGGCGAGGATGAGCAGCGCCATGAAAGGCGTGGTCTTCCAGATATCGACGATCAGCACGGCGACCATGGCCGTTTCAGGATTGGCGGTCCAGGCGATCTTGTTGGAGATCAGGCCGAGATTGAGGAACAGGTCGTTCAATATGCCGAACTGGTCGTTCAGCATCCATGCCCACATCTGCGCCGAAACGATGGTGGGAATGGCCCACGGCACGAGGATTGCGGCGCGCACGAGGCCGCGCCCCTTGAACTCGGCATTCAGCACCAGCGCGACGATAAGGCCGAGCACGGTTTCGAGGCTGACGGAGAGAATTGTGAATTTCAGCGTGTTGAGAACGGCGCCCCACCAGGCGGGATCGGCGAGCAGGCCACGATAGATGGTGCGGCCGCTGCTGAGCGTGATCCAGGTGAGGTAGTTCTTGAGGCCGACGAATTGCGCACCATCGAGATTGGTGAGCGAAGCGTCGGTGAGGCTGAACCAGACGGTGCGCACCAGCGGCCAGCCCGCCACCAGCGCCAGCACCAAAAATGTGGGAGCAAGGAACAGCCAGGCGGATTTCAGGCGTTCCGACTGCAGATCGGAGCCGGTGCCGGATGCCGCGACCGGTCTTTGAAGGGCGATGTCGTTCATGGGGATATCTCGCGGTTGGGGCACGGGAAACGGCCAGGCGAGGCCGCCTCCCGCGCGGGCCGGGGTTACCAGCCGTTGCCTTTGAGATCGGTCAGTTCAACCTCGAGAAGTTCGAGATTTTCAGCCGCCGTGCCGTTGCCGGAGAGCGTGTTGTGCACCGCGCCCCAGAACTTGGCCGAAACCTCGTTATATTTCACCTTGGCGGAGGCGGATGGACGCGGAACGGCGGTCTGGAAGATCGGCTTCCATGTCGGCATGAAAGGCTGGGCCGCCGCGACATCCTTGTCATCGTAAAGCGAAGCGATCGTCGGCATGTTGGAGAGCTGGATCGCGCGCAGCTTCTGGGTGTCTTTCGAAGCCAGGAACTTCACCAGCTGGATGGCCGCTTCCTTGTCGTCGGAATATTTCGAGACGGCGAGGTTCCAGCCGCCGAGCGTCGAGGCAGGGGCTTCGCCTTCCGTACCTGCCGGCAGCGGCGTGACGCCGAACTTGCCCTTGATTGCGCTGTCGGCGCCGTTACCCAGTGCATAGGCATAGGGCCAGTTGCGCATGAAGACGGAATTGCCCGTCTGCCAGACGCCGCGGGCTTCTTCTTCCTTGTAGGCCAGCACGCCCTGCGGTGCGATGGTGCCGACCCAGCCCTTGGCGGTTTCGATGGCGGCTGCGGCCTTTTCGTTGTTGACGGAGATATCGCCATTGCTTTCGACGATATGGCCACCGCCGGCGGACGCGATCCATTCCAGCGCGTTGCAGGTCAGGCCCTCATAGGCGCTGCCCTGGAAGACGAAGCCCCAGAGGTCCTTTTGGCCCGCTTCGCGCTCTTTGTCCTGAATTTCCTTGGCGGTCTCGCTCAGTTCCTTCCAGGTCTTCGGCGGCTGCTTGCCGTATTTGTCCAGAAGGTCCTTGCGATAAAACAGCGCCGGCGCGTCGGTGAACATCGGCATGGCAACGAGCTTGCCGTCAACCGTCTGCGAAGCGACGATGGAGGGGAAATGATCGCCAATGACATCCTTCGTCGCTTCGGTCAGGTCCACGAACTGGTCGGAGAGCTGCGGCGCCCAGATCACGTCTGTCTGGTAGACATCGACATCCTTGTTGCCGGCGGCAAGCCACAGCCGGTACTGGCTGAACTGTTCGCTTGAAGAAGACGGCATGGTGACGAGATTGACCTTGTGGCCGGTCTCTTTTTCAAAAGCGGCGATCCGTTCGCGGAAGAACGCGACGTTTTTACCGGTCGAATTGGCGGCGATGGAAAGCTCGGCCGCCTCTGCCGAAATGGCGGCGGAAAACGCGACTCCGCACAGGAACAAAGTCTTCATGGAAATATTCATTGTCAAACTCCTCCGTTGACGCTTTCGATTGTCCTCAAAATTGAAAGCGCTTTTGACTGGCGTGAGGCTCTCAAAAGCCGAGCAATCTGTCAATACTCTTTCTAATCCCCCGGAAATTGGCTGTTTTCGTCTGCAATTTTTCGGCCTTTGCCATTCGCAATGATCAACTGTAAGGTTTCAGGTGGGAGAAAATTGAAATCGTTTTCAATTTTTGTCGGCTTGAAAAATCCGCGGCGGCAACGCATGCAGGGGCAAATTGGCAAAAAACATGAAGCTCAAGGAATTCGCAGAAAAGGTCGGGCTGTCGCCCACCACCGTCAGCCGGGCGCTTGGCGGCTACCCCGAGGTGCGTGAAGAGACGCGCCAGCGGGTGATGGAGGCTGCGCTGAAATACGGCTACCGGCCGAATGCCAACGCTGTCCGGCTGGCAACGGGCAGGGCCGGCGCCATCGGCGTCGTCATGGGTCGTTCGGGTGGTGGGCATTTCTTTTCGGAGTTCATGGGTGGCATGGCGACCCGCCTGGAACGGGAAGAGACCGACATCCTCGTCAGCGTCACCGTCGATAATAATCTCGATGAGGAACTGGCGATTTTCAGTCGGCTGGCGGCCAGCGGCCGGGTGGATGGTATCATCGTGCATTCGCCGCGCCCGGAGGATGAGCGCATCGCGCTGCTCAACCGGCTGGGTGTGCCCTTCATCGTGCATGGCCGCTCAAAGACACCCTTTGAACATGCCTGGCTCGATATCGACAACCACGATGTGACCTATCGCCCGACGACCCATTTTCTGGAGCGCGGCCATCGGCGCATCGCCCTCATCAATGGCCCGGTGGGCCGCACCTTCGTACAGGATCGCGAGCAGGGTTTCCGCGATGCGCTGGCAACCCACGGTATAGTGCCCGATCCGCGTTTCATGATGAACGAGCACTTCAGTGAGGAGACGGCCTTCCGCTTCGCCCGCTCGCTTCTGGAGCAGACGCCGCGCCCCACGGCCTTTGTGGCGGGTGCGATGATGACGGCGCAGGGTGTCTATCGCGCCGCCACCCAGATGGGGCTGGTGATCGGCAAGGATGTCTCCGTCATCGCCCATGACGACGTGTTTCCTTACCTCACGCCGGAAAGCATGATGCCGCCGCTTTCCACCACCCGCTCGTCCATGCGCATGGCGGGCATGCGGGTGACGGACCTTATTTTGCAGATCATCGGCGGCCGCCCAGTCCGTGAGGTCCAGGAATTGTGGCCGGTGGAACTGATCTTGCGGGAATCGGTCGGCCCGGCCTGAGCTTCTCGCCATAGCTCACTGATTCCACTCCATTTTGTGAACGTCAGTTGATAACGTTCGCCTTTCGTCATCTATACGTTAATCCCTTCTCATGTATAATCGGAACAGTCACGGGTATATGGAACAGGCCCCGTGCCGGCGCGTTGGAGGGATGCGTCGAAGGAGGATGACGGATGTTTGAATTTTTAAAGCCGCAACAGCAGACTGTGATCGACGATGTCGAGGCCACCGGCACCTATGCCGATGCGCTTCTCAACGTTCCGAGCCCGGAACTTAACCGTTCGACCGCCCGCGAGCATGGTCATGAAGCCCATTCCCGCGATTATTGCGAAAACCGCGATATTTCCCGCAGCGCGCTCGGCTTCGCCTGAGCTGTCGCAAAAACCTTCCTAAAATACGGAACGGACCTGCCGTCCCCGCGTTTTCCTGTACGACCCGCAGGGCGGCGCAATCGGACCGAAGGGACTTGGCCGGCATTGACCGGTGGGCGAATTGGGTGTTGCGCCGCCTGAATGGCGACGGCGCGAACGTGTTGTCCCGATAGATCAAAACGTAGCCGGTGTCCGCTTCGGGCGAGGCGCGTTCATATCAGGAGGCCGCGATGTCAATAGTTCCCGTCGAACCCCATCCCGAACCGCCGATGCCAGTGCCGCCGCAGCCGGAGATTCCGCCGGTCGAGGAACCGGAGCCCGACTGGTTGCCCGATGAGGTGCCGACGCCCAATCCCGACGAAAACGACGAGCCGCCGAAGGTGCTTTAAGAACCCCGCGTCTGTGGCGTCTCGAATTTCTTGCTGACAAAAGTCGAGCCTTCCAGTCCGAAACGCCAGGGATAGTCCATTGCACGGCTGATACCGATGCGCCTGCCGCTGGTAATGGCGGAGGCTTCTTTCGGCAGCCGCAGGAAAAACGGCGACGCATTCAGCGGCGCACCGTCCATATCCCCGGTAATTGCCAGCGCCTGACAGAGCTTGCCCGGGCCCGAGCAGAGAAGTTTCAGCTTGTCAGTTCCCCGTCGCAGTTTCATCATGTCTATACCGGTCAGCGGCTCGATGGCGCGCAGAAGCACGGCGGAGCCGGGAGCGCAGACGAAGTTGGCGCACCAGTGGATGCCATAGGACCGGTAGACGTAGAGATGGCCGGCCGGGCCGAACATCGCCCTGTTGCGCGGGGTCTGCCCGTTGAAACTGTGGGATGCCGGGTCGTCCGGATGATAGGCTTCCGTTTCCACGATGATGCCGCCGGTATTGCCGATGCGGAATTCCGCGCCGATGAGGGCGCGGGCCACGTCCACCGCATCACGCAGGAAGAAACTCTCCTGCATTTCCAGACCAAAGGCCTCATCCATCCGGAACCCCTTCCGCTCTGCCGTCGTTGTGAATTCAGGTTCTAACCGTTTTCCAGCATCGGATTCGTACCGGTGCTTTCCAAGCCGGAGGGCATGTCATGCAACTTTCGACGACCTATGTAAAACGCAATAACGGGGTTATCTCCGTCGAGTTCGTCGGCAGCGACGGTGATCAGGTCTCGGTTCGCCTCGCCGACGGTCTGGAAGGGATCGACGATGCGGAGGCGATCAGGCGGGCGAGTGCGGTGATGGGGCAGTTGACCGCCTTCGGAACGCGCCACGGCGTGGATGCGCCCGCGCAATTTTCTGCCCTCGGCACACAGGATGAGACCCCGCACGGGATTGCCAGCGCCCGCACATCGAAGGACCGCGACATTCTGGAGGAGGAACTGGAAGAGGGGCTGGAAGACAGCTTTCCGGCGAGCGACCCCGTCTCGGCGACGGTTACGTCGATCGCCTCCCGAAAGGGAGGGCTGTGATAGTGACCGATCGTAAGGTCGTTCTCGTCACCGGTGCCGGCTACGGTATTGTGCGGACTGCCGTACGTCACCTGTCTGCGGCGGGTTTCGCGCTCGGGCTGCCTGGACGCGACCAGCATCATCGGCATCACGGGCTTGTGTCCCTATGATTAACGAAAGGGTAACGTCTGTTCACGAGACTTTGTCCATGGGCGAGGTTGCCGTGTTGTGGCCACCTTCGGTAGTTAAGCGTCAGCCGGAAAGGCGGGCAAATCAGGCGGGTAGAACGATCCATGGGCATGCAGGCATTGCTGGATTTCGCGGTTGCGGGGTTGCGGCAAAAGGTTAGGACAGGGGCAAGAATGGCTGCGGTCGTCGCGATCGGCGGCACCCTTGCCGCGTGTACCTCGATGGGCCTCGACAGCGTCAAGAAGGACCCTCCGAAGTTGTCATCGAAGATGATGGCGCAGATGTCGGCCAAGAGCATGCGCCCGGAAAGCCCGGTCCTCGTTCGTATCTTCAAGCAGGAGAGCGAGCTTGAGGTCTGGAAGATCGACAAGACCGGAAATTACGCCCTGCTCAAGACCTATCCCATGTGCCGTTGGTCCGGAAAGCTCGGCCCGAAGATGAAAACGGGCGACCGGCAGGCGCCGGAAGGTTTTTATCATGTCTCGGCCGGCATGCTTAACCCGAACTCGCAATATTACGTCTCTTTCAATCTCGGTTATCCCAACCGGCTGGAATCGGCGCTCGGTTACACGGGTGAAGCGCTGATGGTGCATGGCGCCTGCTCTTCTTCCGGTTGCTACGCCATGACCGATGCCCAGGTGGGCGAGATTTACGCCATCGTTGCGCGTGCGCTGCAGGGCGGGCAGGACCGTTTCCAGGTGCAGGCCTATCCCTTCCGCATGAGTGCAAGGAACATGGTGGCGCATCGGGACGATCCCAACATGTCGTTCTGGAAGACGCTGAAGGAAGGCTACGACTATTTCGAGGTGACCCGCCGCCAGCCCAAGGTCTCCGTTTGCGGCCGCCGCTATGTTTTCAACAGTGAATTTGCCGAAGGTGAGCCTGCCGATCCGCTGGCGGCCTGCCCGCCGGCCATCAACCAGCAGGACCCGCAGGTGGCGTCGAAGCTGGCGGAAGAGCAACAAAAATTTGCCGCCGCGATGAGCGAGGGAACTTCCGCCCCGCTCAGCGCGTATGTAGACGGCGGCATGCATCCGAGCTTCCGGGCCATTCTGAAATCGAGCGGCGCCAAAGTCATGGCCTCGCAGGTTTCCGGCACGAAGTACCCTATCAGCCGCCCGGAGGCGGCGCTGGCAGATCCCTTTGCCAGCGTGAGATGACGTAAATGAGGTTTTTCAATTGAACGAGACGATGACGACCCGGCGGGGTTTCCTGCTTGGAGCAGGTGGACTGGCGCTTGCCGGCCTTGCGGGCTGCAACACAACGGCGCGTGAGGCCACGAGGCCCGCACCGCCCGCCGATGACCCGATGTATGCCCTGATGTACGGCCCCAAGCCGGACGAGCAGTTTCCGCTGCCGGAAATTCCCTATAAGCGCATTCCGCGCCAGTTCCTGCGGCAGATGGTGGCGAACCCGACCGGCGAGCGTCCCGGCGTGATCGTCGTCGATACCGCCAATCATTTCCTTTATCTCACCTATGAAGACGGTCAGGCCATGCGTTATGGCGTCGGTCTCGGCCGTGCCGGTTTCGAATGGGCCGGTCGTGGCGTCATCCAGTACAAGCGGCAATGGCCGCGCTGGACGCCGCCCGACGAGATGATCGCCCGTCAGCCGGAACTGGAGCCCTATAGCAGCCGCAATGGTGGCATGGAGCCGGGCCTCAAGAACCCGCTCGGTGCGCGCGCGCTCTATATCTTCAAGGACGGCAAGGACACGATCTACCGCCTGCATGGCTCGCCGGAATGGTGGACCATCGGCAAGTCGGTCTCGTCCGGCTGCGTGCGCCTGCTGAACCAGGATATCATCGACCTTTATAATCGCGTGCCGGATAGGACGCCGATCGTGGTGACGGCGCTCGGCCCGGCGCAGCAGGGCGTGCCGATCGGCCAGGAAGGCGTGCCCGTGGCGCAATATGGCAATGGCGTCATCGGCGACGGCCTGTCGCAACCGGCACAGGCTTATTGATCGTAAAAGCTTCACCCGCGGGCAGCTGCGCCCGTGGGTGATGCCGGCTCAGGGCCCGGCATGAGGTGAGGAGATATTATCTTCCTTCGCCATTGCCATCATGCAACCCGGCGCGCCTCTTCCCGGCCGCCGGCAATTTCCATATCCAGCCGGAAGCGTGACACCAGTGCGCGCAGCTTTGCGGTTTCCGCGGCAAGCGTTGTCGAAGCGGCGATGGATTGTTGCACCATGGCCGCATTCTGCTGGGTGGCGTGATCCATGGAATTCACCGCTGCGTTGATTTCGGCCAAACCGGTCGATTGTTCGGTGGCCGATGTCGCGATGGCGTTCATATGGCGGTCGATGCCGGCGATGCGTTCGCCGATATCCTTCAGTGCGGTGCCGGTATCGAGAACCAGTTGCACGCCGCTTTCCACTTCTGCGGATGACTGGCGGATATGGTCACGGATTTCGCTTGCGGCTTTTGCAGAGCGCTGGGCGAGATCGCGCACTTCCTGCGCCACCACGGCAAAGCCCTTGCCGGTCTCGCCGGCGCGGGCGGCCTCCACCCCGGCATTCAGCGCCAGAAGATTGGTCTGGAAGGCGATTTCGTCGATGACGCCGATGATGCCGGTGATCTGCCGCGATGAGGCCTCGATGCGGCGCATCGCTTCTTCGGCATGGCTCACCACTTCCACCGATTTCAGGGCGCTCTGGTTGGCGTCGGTGGCGGCGAGCCGCGCTTCGGCGGCGCGCTTGTTGGCATTCGATACGTTGACGGTGATTTCATCGAGCGCGGCCGCGGTCTGCTCAAGGGAAGCAGCCTGATTTTCCGTGCGGCGGGAAAGATCGCCCGCGCCGGCTGCGATGTCCTGGCTGCTGCCGTCGATCGTCCCGATACCGCTGGAAATGGCGAAGAGCGTTTCGCCCAGTTGCCGGACCGAGCTGTTGAAATCGTGGCGAAGGGCCTCGAATTGCGGAGCGAAGGCATCATCAAGCTGGAAGGCCAGATCGCCGGATGCGAGCCGCTTGAGGCCGGCCGCGAGACCGGAGGTTGCGATGCGCAGCCTTTCGGAGGCCTCCTCTTCTGCGTGCCGTCGGGTTGCTTCCTGATCGACTTCCGCCTGCCGGCGGGCCGCTGCTGCCTGTTCTTCGAGCGCCCTGTTGGCGATGGCCGCCTGCCGGAAAATCTCGACCGCGCCGGACATGGAGCCAATTTCGTCCTTGCGGTCGATGCCGGAGGGCAGCTGTGACGTATCACCGCCCGCCAGCGCTTCCATATTCTTCGACAATTGCAGGATGGGACGGATAATCGATTTGCGGGTGAGGAGGAAAAGCCCGGCGGAGAAAAGTGCTGCGAGAACCAGAAGCCCCTTCAAGGTGAGGTTAATCGCCGCCTTGGTCTTTTCGCTTTCAGCCGATGCGGCGTCGGAGAGCGCCTGAATCTGGTCGCCCGCCGTTTCCATCGCTTTTTCAAGCGCGGAGAATTGCCGCATGAATTCCGGCATCAGCTTGATGGCCGCTTCCGGGCTGGAGCCGGCAAGGCCGACCACCGCATTGGCCGCATCCATATAGGCGAGAAGCGGCTTTTCGACACCGTCTATGACGGTTTTGACGTTGGTGCCGGCCGACAGGGACCTGTTTGCCTCGATCATCTCACGGAAACTCGCCTCGTGTTCGGCAAGGTCGGCCTTAACGGCCTTGAGATCGAGACCCATCCTGGCATCAGCCGAAAGAATGGCGGCCAGCACGTCGGACCGCAGCGCGTCATGCATCATGTCCGCCTGCATGTGGTTGCGAAGCACATCGGCTGAAAGCGCCACATATTCGCTGTTTCGGTTGAGCTTCTCCGTCGCCCATATGCCGACGCCGGCGGCGCTGCCGGTGATGGAAAAGATTGCAATGCTTGCCAATATTATCTTTTTCTGAATCGATGCCATCGGAGCGTTCCCGCGTTGTAATTTATACTTCGGGAAAATAATAGAACATGCTTAATAAATGATCTATTTTCGCTTCTGGCTTGATAAAAGCAAAAAAAGGCTGCAATTTGCATTACAGCCTTTTCTTTATTAGCAGTTTATACTTTTCAGTGCGTGCGCTTGAGCGCCTCGCCGAGGATCGAAACAATATCGTCGAAATGGGATTTTTCGGCGATCAGCGGCGGTGAAAGGGCGATGATATCGCCGGTGACGCGGATGAGCAGGCCGCGCTCGAAACAATCCACGAAGACATCATAGGCGCGAGCGCCGGCGGCACCGTCGCGCGACTGCAACTCGATGCCGGCGATGAAGCCGATGGTGCGGATGTCGATGACATTGGGCAGGCCCTTCAGGGAGTGGATGGCGTCGTGCCAGACATCCTGCAATTCCGCGGCGCGGGTGAAGAGGCCTTCATCGCGGTAGATATCGAGGGTCGCAATGCCGGCGGCGCAGGCGACCGGATGGCCGGAATAGGTGTAGCCGTGGAACAGCTCGATCTGGTTTTCCGGCCCATGCATCAATGCGTCATGTACCTTGCGGCTGGTGAAGACCGCGCCCATGGGGATTGCGCCGTTGGTCAGGCCCTTGGCGGTGGTAACGATATCCGGCGTAACACCGAAATAGTTGCTGGCGAAGGAAGAGCCCATGCGGCCGAAACCGGTAATGACCTCATCGAAGATCAGCAGGATGCCGTGTTTGTCGCAGATCGCGCGCAGGCGCTCCAGATAACCCTTCGGCGGCACCAGCACGCCGGTGGAGCCGGCCACGGGTTCCACGATACAGGCGGCGATGGTTTCCGCGCCATGCAGGGCGACCAGACGTTCCAGATCGTCGGCAAGTTCCGCACCGTGCTCAGGCTGGCCCTTCACGAAGCTGTTCCTGGCAAGGTCATGGGTATGGCGCAGGTGATCGGCGGGGATCTGCGGGAAGACGCGACGATTGTTAACGAGGCCGCCGACGGAGATGCCGCCGAAACCGACGCCGTGATAACCGCGCTCGCGACCGATCAGGCGGCTGCGGGTGCCCTGGCCGATGGCGCGCTGATAGGCGATGGCGATCTTCAGCGCCGTATCGACCGATTCCGAACCCGAGCCGGTGTAGAACACGCGGTCGAGCTTGCCGCCTTCCGGGCCGGGGGCGATTTCCGCCAGACGTTCGGCAAATTCAAACGCGACGGGATGGCCCATCTGGAAGGAGGGGGCGTAATCCATGGTCGACAGCTGATGCTTGACGGCAGAGGCGATCTGCTGGCGACCGTGGCCGGCATTGACACACCACAGGCCTGCCGTGCCGTCGAGTACCTGGCGGCCATCGGTGCTGGTGTAATACATGCCCTCGGCGCTCGCCAGCAGGCGGGGATTGGCCTTGAACTGCCGGTTGGCGGTAAAGGGCATCCAGTAGCTGTCGAGCGAGGTGGAATTGGATCGGCTGGGGTTGTCCATAACGGGTCTCCTGTTCGTTGAAGGTGATTGAAAGCTATTTTATCGACTGAACAAGCCCTTTTCTCTCTGTGGCCAAGCCATTGAAAATGCTATAGGTGTGAAGGCAGATTTTCGATATTTCGAACAAGGGCAACGGGGGCTCGGGTATGTCGGTGGATATAGGCGGGCGTTTGCGGCATTTGCGGCTGCGCCACAATATTTCCCAGCGGGAACTGGCAAGACGTGCCGGTGTTACCAATTCGACCATTTCACTGATCGAGAGCAACACCTCCAACCCGTCCGTCGGCGCGCTGAAGCGCATTCTCGACGGCATACCGATCGGCCTTGCCGAGTTTTTCGCCTTCGAGCCGGAAACCAGCCGCAAGGCCTTTTACCGGGCAGACGAGCTGGTTGAAATCGGCAAGGGGCCGATCTCCTTCCGGCAAGTGGGCGAAAATGTTTTCGGCCGCAGCCTGCAGATCCTGAAGGAATGTTACCAGCCGGGCGCCGACACCGGCAAGGTGCCACTGGTTCACGATGGCGAGGAGGGTGGCATCATCCTCTCCGGGCGTCTGGAAGTGACGGTGGATGAGGAGAGGCGGGTGCTCGGCCCGGGGGATGCCTATTATTTCGAAAGCCGCAGGCCGCACCGCTTCCGCTGTGTCGGTCCCGTGCCCTGCGAGGTCATCAGCGCCTGCACCCCGCCAACCTTCTGATTCCTGCGGATTTAGCGCTTTCTGCCGCTCGGAAAATGGACCGGATGGGGTGGGAAGCGAAAATTCGACCGCCAGCTCTACCATTTTTGCGTAGCTGCCATGAGCAAAACGCACTGTCACGCCACTATTTGGCCGTGTTTGCGCCTTCCTTGCGATTTTTCCATCGCTTTTTATTGGCGCAGCGATAATGGCGGGTAAAAAAATCCCGGCCAATATGTCAAATTTTATATGCATTGCCACAATCTTGCTGCGACGCAAAAAACTTTAATAGTCTGCCATTGGCACGACTCTTCTTGGCGTTCCTGTCTCATCTCCTCAAGTCATAAGAAACACATAAGAAAAGACTGTCGACGCTGCAAAACCCAATACATGCGGCGGCGACACCCATGCTCTCAACACATGGCCACCGGCGCATTTGTTGCTTTTTTATGCAACCGTTAATATTGCCCCGGCGTTGATCGGCCGCTGGCGCAAGAAATCGCATAGACGGTTATGGGCAATGTGCCTTACAAAAAATCCATTAGCATCAAATTCCGAACACAGACTTGTTATCTCTTTTAGACGGAAAGACGCGCCTCCGGGCACCGACCAATCGCAAAACATAAATGGAGTTCTCTCTATGAAGTCCGCGACCCAATCGGCTGAACAGACACTCAGCAGCTCCGAAGATTTCGATGTCAGCTTCCCTATCGGGGGCATCGCAAAACGTAGCTTCGATATGACGTCTGCTGCGCTTGCGCTGCTCATCTTCAGCCCGATATTCCTGTTGATCGCCGTGCTGGTGAAACTTTCCGATCCCGGTCCGATCTTTTATGGTCACCGGCGTGTGGGACATAATGGCCGTTATTTCCATTGCCTGAAATTCAGGACGATGGCGATGAATGGCGATGAGATTTTGCGGCAGTATCTTGCCGCCAATCCGGAAGCCGCCGAGGAATGGCGCGCGACCCGCAAGCTCAAGAACGATCCTCGTGTCACGGCCGTCGGCGCCGTGCTGCGCAAGCTCTCCCTCGACGAACTGCCGCAGCTTCTCAACATCATCCGCGGCGAAATGAGCGTGGTTGGTCCGCGCCCTGTCGTCGACGAGGAGCTGAGCTATTATGAAAGCGCTGCCGCTTATTATCTCAGCACCCGCCCTGGCCTGACCGGCCTGTGGCAGATCAGCGGCCGCAACGACGTATCCTACAAGACCCGCGTGGCTTTCGACACCCAATATGTGCAGAACTGGTCGATGCGGCAGGATGTTTTCATCATCGTCAAGACCATTCCCGCCGTGTGCCTTTCACGCGGAAGCTACTGAAAACCGATATTGAGTTCGGCTTTATCGATCTTCGTTTCGACACGCACCCCGACCGGGATCCCAAGTCCGGTCTTCGGGTGCGTCATTGGTGCTAATCATACCGGCCGCTATTTGCGGCGCTGTGCGACCGGCCTTGTCCGGTTGCGCTACGGCCTGACCGCCTGTGCGGCGGTCAGCTAACAGGGAGTTTCCCGATGAACGGCCTTTTTGCCGCCCGCCGCCCGTTTGTGGCCCTCGTTCTTGCCGCTTCCGTTGCCCTTGCCGCGCCTTTGTCCGCAATGGCGGCGGAAGGCTCCCAATATAAGCTCGGCACTGCCGACAAGCTGCGTATCCGCGTTGCCGAGTGGCAGCCGGCCGATGGCAGCATTCGCAACTGGGATGTGATCAACGGTGATTATTCCGTCGGCCCCTCGGGCGCGCTGTCCCTGCCTTTCATCGGCCAGCTCGATGTTGCCGGCAAGACGCCCGCCGAGGTTGGGGAGGCGATCGGAGCCCAGCTTCAGAGCAAGTTCGCCCTTCGCAACCTGCCTTCGGCTTCCGTCGAGATCGCCCAGTTCCGGCCGATCTTCCTGAGCGGCGATGTGCAGACGCCGGGTGAATATCCCTATGCCGCCAATCTCACCGTACTGAAAGCCGTCAGCCTTGCCGGTGGCCTGCGTCGCTCGGATGCCGGGCAGCGTTTTGCCCGCGACTTCATCAATGCGCGTGGCGATGCCGCCGTTTACGACAACCAGCGGGCAAGGCTGCTTGCCCGCCAGGCGCGGCTGATCGCCGAGGTCAAGGGTGACACGGCCATCGCCAAGACGCCCGAAATGGAAAAGATTGCCGAGATCGACGTGCTGCTGGCCAGCGAAAGTGCACTGATGAAATCGCGCACCGAGCGTTACACCCTGCAGCTCAAGGCGCTGACCGACCTGCATGCGCTTTTGCAGAGCGAAGTCGAATCCCTGAAAAAGAAATCCGAAACGCAGAACCGTCAGCTCCAGCTTGCCAATGAGGATCGCGACCGCGTCAACCGGCTGAACGAGCAGGGGCTTGCGCTGTCGCAGCGGCGTATTTCCGCGGAAGAACGTGCGGCCGAGGTGGAATCCAACCTGCTCGATATCGACACGCAGTCGCTGCGCGCCAAGCAGGATATCAACAAGGCGACGCAGGACGAGATCAACCTGCGCAACGATTGGGTGGCACAGCGTTCCAAGGAATTGCAGGACACTGAAGCGGAACTCGACAAGCTCAATCTGCAGCTGACCACCAGCCGCGAATTGATGTCGGAAGCGCTGGCGCAATCGGCCGAAGCGATCCGTTTTGATCCCGCGGGCAAATCCGCCACGATCAGTTATGTCGTGGTGCGTGAGGAAAACGGCAAACCGAAAGAGCTGAAGGTGGACGAAAACGCCATGCTCCAGCCCGGCGACGTCATCAAGGTCTCGTCTGAAATCCTGATGCAGTGAGGTTTCAATGCGGATCGCCAAATCGGCGCTGATCGATCCCGAACGCAACGAGATTTACGGAATGGCGGCGATTGCGCTGTCATTCTTCGTTTTCGCCTATTCGTCGCGTTTCGGGCAGATCTCGGTTCTGGCCTATTATGGCATGTGGCTGCCGCTGGTGGTGGTCGACTATCGGCGCGTGCTCGGCAATTATCCGCGTTATCTCTGGATATTCGCCTTCGGCATTTTGACCGTGCTGTCGAGTTTCTGGTCGGAAGCGGTCTCGGTGACGATGCGCGCGTCGATCCAGTATCTGACGCATATCGTCTGCGCGCTGATCGCCATGCGGGTCATCTCCATCCGCACGCTGACGCGCGGCGCGCTGATCGGCATTATCCTCGTTCTGCTCTATTCGCTGCTGTTTGGCATCTATCTTTTCGATGCGCTGGACGGCACCTATAGTTTCGTCGGTGCTTTTTCATCGAAGAACCAGCTCGGCTTCTACGCCTCGCTCGGCGTCATTTTTGCCGCCGCCTCGGTGCTGATCCTCAAGCAAAGGGGCATCTGGCTACCGGTCGCCGGCGTCACCGGGCTGTTGTCGGCCTATAGTCTTGTGGCGTCGCAATCGGCAACATCCGCCATCACCACGGCGGCGGTGGTGGCCCTTATCATCGGTTTCATTCCCATCGGCATGCTGTCGCCGGCAAACCGCAAGATGATGTTTTTCGCGCTCGGCGGTCTCGGCGCATTGCTGGCCGTCGCCTCCCTGCAATTCGGCCTGCTCGATGCCATTCTCGGCATTTTCGGCAAGGATTCGACGTTGACCGGCCGCACCTATCTCTGGCAGCAGGGCATCGAGGCGGCAAAACAGACGCCCATCCTCGGCGTCGGTTATCAGGGGTTCTGGGTCGCCGGTTTTGCCGATGCCGAACGCCTGTGGAACGATTTCTTCATTACCGGCCGCACGGGCTTCCATTTCCACAACACCTATATCGAAACCGTGGTGGAAAACGGCTTCGTTGGCATGCTCCTGCTTGCCATGGTGCTTTACGGAACGCTGCTCGGGCATCTGCGCTCGGTTCTGATGCGAAGGAGCGATCCGCAGGGCGTCATCCTGTTTGCGATCTGTGCGCTGTTCGTGGTGCGCTCCTTCGTGGAGATCGACATCATCTTCCCCTACCAGATCGGCTCGTTCCTGCTTTATTTCGCGGCCGGGAAACTGTGCCTTCCGGCCAGATATGTGCAGGGCGGCATGGGGCTATCCGGGGTTCGTGACGGGTTCTCCCACCGCCGTTCCGGCCTTGAGCTGGAAGCCAGCCAGCCCAAATCATTGGGCTGAAAGGCCGGGCGGCGGAGGCGAGGGTGCTTCCGTTGCTTATCCTATAGGTAATCCGCCGATACATGTGGGCTGGCGTGGATGAAGCTCCATATGTCCTTGCTGACCGCGACGATATCGGCGATCGATTTTTCAAGGTGCTCGATTTCCTTCTCGTCCATGCGTTCGACCTTGCCGTAACGCACCTGGCTGTCATCCTCCACCAGCCGCATCAGTTGCGTACTGGCGATTTCGCCTTTTTCATCGAAGGAATAGATGCAGTGATTGTATTTGTTGCGCGTCCTGGCTTCCTTCTTCAGCCGCGCCATGATGGAGAGGATGGTCTTGCGGTCCTTCGCATCGGTGGAAGGAAGCTTCGCCAGGCGCTCGATCAGATCCATGCGCGCCCGCGTGGTGTTGAGCGTCAGGAACACGACGATGGCCGCTTCCTTCTCCACTTTCAGGAGATGGACGATCAGATAGATCATCAGGCTTTCGGTGTTGGTCCACACGTAATTCAGCCTGCCGACCAGCAGCAATACATCCGACATCGCCGCCATGCCGCTTCTCCCGCCCCGACGAAATATAGTGATATTATATGCCGACCAGCGCGGGAATGACAGGGTACGTCACTGTTATTTCTTCATCTTTCCTTGAAGGCGCGCGACATGCTGTCGGAAATCGGTTTGGTCAGATATTCGAAGAAAGTGCGCTCCGAGGTCTGGATCAGCACATCGGCCGGCATGCCGGGCACGGGGTGGAAATTATGCACCTTGGCGATTTCCTCGTCGGGGATCTGCACGCGCACGATGTAGACATCCTTGACCTGAAGCCCGGCATTTTCCTCGATGCTGTCGGCCGAAACGTAAAAGACCTTGCCGTTCAGAACCGGCGTAGTGCGGCGGTTGAGCGCGGAGAGGCGGATCGCGGCGGTCTGGCCCTCATGTAGCTGGTCGATGGAGGTTCTGAGCACCTGCGCTTCCAGAATCAGCGGCACATGGGCCGGCAGGATTTCCATGATCGGCTTGCCTGTCGTGATGACGCCGCCCGGCGTGTGGTAATAGGCGCGCACCACCGTGCCGTTGACGGGGGAACGGATGACGGTGCGTTCCAGCACTTCGGCTGCACCGCGTACCTGTTCGCGCACGCTGTCGAGATCGGACTCGGCGGTTTCCAGCGCATCGAGCGCGGCCTGTTTGTTGGCGTTAACGGCGATGATCGCTTCCTGCCGGAACTTGGCGATTTCCGCCTCGCTCTGGTTCATTTCGCCGCTCAGGCGGGCGATGTCGCCCATCGCGTCGGCAATGGCGCGTTCCAGTGCCAGCATGTCCGTCTTGCGGATGACGCCGTCCTTGGCGAGCCGTTCCTTGGAATCGCGCTCCTGTGTCAGAAGCGCCAGCTGGCGGTCGAAGGACTGCTTTTGCCCGTCATAGCCATTATAGCGGAACTCCAGCGACCTGATGTTCTTGTCGATCAGGTTCAGCTGTTCTTCCAGCTTGACGAGCTTGCTGTGGAACACGATGTTCTGGCTCTGGATGATGGCGTTGATGTCCGGGTCGCCGGCCTCCTTCATGACGATGTCAGGCACCTTGAAGCTTTTTGCACCCTGGGCTTCGGCCCGCAGGCGGGTGACGATGGTTTCGAGGCGAAGCCGTCTCAGCTGCAGCATGCGTTCATTGGCAAGCGCCGTCGTCTTGTCGAGCGTCAGGAGAACGTCGCCCACCTTGACCGTGTCGCCTTCGCTCACCATCATTTCCTTGATGATGCCGCCTTCCAGATGCTGCACGACCTTGTTGTTGCCGGTGGCGACGAAGCTGCCCTGGGCGATGATGGCGGAAGAGAGCGGTGCGGTGCCCGCCCAATATCCGAAACCGCCGAAGGAGGCGAGCAGCACGGCAAGACCGATCGAGCTATGCAGACGAATGGAGCGCGGCACCTCGCTGTACCATTCCAGCTGGCCCTGGGGTTTGATTTCGGCAATGGCGTTTTTCTTCTTGAACATGACGAACCTCAACCCTCGATCTGTGGCGACTGGTTGGCCGGGCGGCCATTGCCGGAAAGTGCTTTCAGCACCTCCAGCCTTTCGCCGAACATGGCGACGGATCCGTCCTTCAGCACCATGATCTTGTCGACGCACTGCAAAAGGGCGGGGCGCTGGGTGATGGTGACGGTGGTGATGCCCTGTTTCTTGGCGTGCAACAGCGCCTTGGCCAGCGCCTGTTCGCCGTGTGTATCCAGATTGGAATTGGGCTCGTCCAGCACCACGAATTTGGGATCGCCGAAAAAGGCGCGGGCTAGCGCGATACGCTGTTTCTGGCCGCCGGAAAGCGGCGCGCCGTCGGCGGCGACCACGGTTTCATACCCCTGCGGAAAACCGGCGATCAGCTCATGCACGTCGGCCAGTACGGCAGCCTCGTAAATCTGCCGGTCTTCGACATCGTCGCGCATGCGGCAGATATTGGCCTTGATGGTGCCGGGGAAAAGCTGCACGTCCTGTGGCAGGTAACCGATGCTTTCACCGAACTGCCGCTGGTCCCAGTTGCGCAGATCCATGAGGTCGAGACGGACATTGCCTGAGGTGGGCAGGATGGAACCGACCAGCATCTTGCCGAGCGTCGTCTTGCCGGAACCGGAATTGCCGATGATGGCGAGCGATTCCCCCTTTTTCAGCGAAAAGGAGATGCCGTTCAAGATCACCTTCTTCTGCGGCGGCGGCACGAAGAGGATACGCTCCACATCGAGACGCCCTTCCGGATTGGGCAGGCGCAGGCGGGGGAAGTTGAGCGGCGAATTGATGAGAAGCTGCTTGATGCGGCCATAGGCGGCGGCGGATTTGTTGAACTGGTGCCAGCCTTCAATCGCACCTTCGATGGGGGCGAGCGCGCGACCGGAAATGATGGAGGCGGCGATGACCATGCCACCGGTCAACTCGCCGGAAAGCGACAGATGCGCGCCCCAGCCGAGCAAGGCCACCTGGGTTATCATGCGCGCCGCCTTGGAGACGCCGGAAAACATGATGTTGCGATCCTGCGCCGCGACATGCGATTTCAGCGACCCTGCGGTTTCGCGGCCCCACATCTTCACCGCTTCCGGGATCATGGCGAGCGCATTGATGATCTGCGAATTGCGCGACATGGAATCGAGATGGAAATTGGCGCGGCTGAGATAACCGGAAGCTTCGGAGAACTGCCGTGCGGTGAAGCGCTGGTTCAGCCAGGCAATGGTGAACAGCACGACACAGCATACCATGATGATGATGCCGAGATGCGGATGGACAAGATAAACCACCACGATGAAAAGCGGCATCAGCGGCGCATCGAGAAAGGCAATTAGCGTGCCGGAGGTGAGGAAGGAGCGCAATTGCTGCAAATCCTGCAAGGTCTGGTAGTCCTTGCCACTGCCATGCAGGGAGGCGCGGGCGGCGGCGGAAAGGATCGGTGCGCCGAGCTGCACCTCAAGTTCGACCGCGGTGCGCATCAGGATGAAGCGGCGGATGGCGTCCATGAAGGCCTGCAGCAGGACCGCGCCAAGAACCGCGACCGTCAGCATCACCAGCGTATCCATCGAGCGGCTGGTCAGCACCCGGTCCGATATCTGGAACAGATAAAGCGGTATGGCGAGCAGCAGGATGTTGATGGCGACGGTGAACAGCATCACCACCACCATGTTGCGCCGCACGGCCGCGATGCCCTTGGCGAGGCTGGCGGCGAAGTTGATCGGTTCGCTGCGCTTGTGGAAGCCGCTCTGGTTCCCACCACCGCCGCCGCCACCGCCGCCATTGTCTGACGGTTCCCTGCCGTTGCCGCCGCCGCCCGTCACGGGCCGGCGTTCATTTTCACGGATCGGCCCGTCATTATTGTCGATGGTCTTGGCGAAGGGCAGATCGGGTGTGGCTTTCAGCTCCGCATTGTCGATCTTGGCTTTCGGTTCCGGCGGGGCCGGCCTTTCCTGCGGTGCGCTGCGCAATTGCGGGGTGGCCTCGGGGGAAGCCTGCAGCGTGGGCTGCGGCGGTGCAGGCATGATCGGTGCGGGCATGGAGGAGGGTATTTCTGCTTTTGCCGTCTGTTCGGCGCCGGATAATTGGCGCAGGTTTTCGACGGCTTCATTGATGGCTGAAATACAGGCATCCGTCAGCTTGCTGTCTTCCGCGTCCTGATCCAGCGGCAAATCCAGCGAGCGTCCATCGGCAATGGTCTTTCTTGAAATATGATCCATTTTATATCGGTCCCCTCGGTGATCTTGCGGTGTTTGCCGTTTTGGTTGCGGCGGGGCGCGTTCTTGTGGTTTTCCCCGCTCGCCAAAACCTATGCGGTGACCGCCTGCATGACGTCGGATGAATGGGCGTTCGACCATGACAGGTCGTGACCGGCATTGATGACGCCATCGGATTCGTTCTCGATGGTGGCGGGATCGTCGTGAAGAAAGGCGATGACCTCATTCGCCAATTGGCCTTGCTGCGCCGGTTGCGACGTGTCGTTTTCGATAATGCCGCCCTGGATCAGGATGGCGTCGGAATAAACGCCGCCGGCGACATAGGTGGTGGTGCCGAAGCTGTCGTAATCGACGATCTGCGCCAGGTTGACGACGGCGTTGCTGCCGGTATCGATATGGACGGTGGCGTCCTCGTTGTTTTCCAGAACCTTGGCGGCGGCCTGTGTTACGTCGTCGGAATCGCCCAGCACACTCACCTGCTTGATGATGCTGACATCGTAAAGATTGCCGGTGATATAGAGGACGTTCAGCCCCTCATAACCGGCGAAATTGACGTCATGGGCAAGCGCATCCGGCATGTTGGGATCGCGCTCGTTGATCGCGTTCACCGTCTGCGTCATGTAGTCCGGCATGGTTTCGAAACGGTCGTTGCCGCCGACATTGTGAATGGCGGCATCGTTCCACAACAGGTTGTTGCCGGACTGGATGGTGGCGCCTTCCGGCGCATCGGGATTGGCGCGCACCCAGTCATTGTCGTAAAGCACGGCGATCTGGCTGATGATGTTCATGTCCAGCACATTGCCGCCGATGATGATCAGATCATATTGCATGCCGATGCCAAGGAAACTCGCAATGTTGAGCGCGGCATTGCCGCCCGTCAGCAGGCTGACGGTCGCTCCCGAGGTGGTGATCGTCATCGTGTCGTTGTCGCTGACGAACTGGTATTGCTCGATCCAGTGCACGAAGGAAACGTCGCCTTCCAGCACGCTGACGCGCCAGCCGGTGGGGAATATCGGCGGCTCACCGTTTTCCTGGCTGCTGTTCTCCGTGTTTTCTGCGCCCGGATAGACGCTGCGCTCGAAGCTGGCGATATTGAAGGCTGCCGTTGCCGCCTGGTCCTCGGACCGTGTGAAAACGGAGTCGATCTCGTCCCGGTCGCTATAAATATAGGCCTGGGTGATCGCGTCGATCTGGTGATAATCGCCCATGACGGCGGTAACCGAGGTCATGACACCGGTATTGACCAGCGTGGCGATGTTGGCGACGACATTGGCGCCTGCGGCGACATCGAGGCTATTGCCGGCCGGGCTGTCCTCATGCAGCGAAACATCGCTCTTTTCCGGCTCTTCCGCCGGCTTGGCGATACCGCGATCGGGCATGTAGTCGTCGAGTATCGGTTTTTCGCTGGCTATCGAGCCGTTGATGTAAAGCCCGTCAATGTCGTTGCCGGCCAGAACGAAATCCTGATCCGCACCGGTGCCAAGCGACGTCACGTCGTTTTCGCGGGCATGGTCGATATAGTCATGCGCGGATTTGGCGAGCGCCTGCAGGGCGTCGTAACTGTCGGTGCGCTGGAAAACGGCAAAGGGCGTGAAGACGGCCGCTTCATTGTAGAACTCGACGGTGCGTTCGGTGACGAAGCTCGTATCGCGGCCCGCATAGGGGCCGTCCGTCATGTTCAGATAGTCGTCGTCCTGGAGAATGTTGACCTGCGCGACATGGGCGATGACCGAACCGGGACCGGGGTGAACCACCAGTTCATATTCCTCCTCGAAGGAAAGACGGCCGGGAAAACGGAAATGGGCTGCGGAAATATCGACCGGGATGGCATTTGCAAGCTGCTGCATGTCGTATTCGACAGCGCGGGCGAAATGCGGCCGGATATAGTCGAAATCATAATAGCCGGCGTGGTATTTGACACCGGGGTCGTAGTCCTCGAGCGGAACGTCGTAGTTCTTGTCGAGCAGCTTTGCCGCTTCATCGTCCGGCAGACGGTCCGGATCGGATTGCGCCGGGCCTTCGGTATAATTGGTTCTCAGACGCGCTTCCTCGATCACCGTGTCGAACAGGCCGATGAAATGCGCGATCATGTCCGAAATCTTGTCGATATGCATCGGAGGTCCCTCCCTGATCATCGCGGCAGAGCCTGGAGGCTGCGGACGGCGCACGTCTCAGAGGCGGCGCTTCGTTTTTACGCAGACCCGGTCCTTCAACCGCGAACTGCACCGGCGGGTGCCGGTGCAGCTCTTTTCGTCAAGAGGTGGGTATCAGGAGTGATCCTCACCGACATCAGACACATGCGAGTTACCGCCTGTGATCGTGACATCAACTGCGTTGGAGAGCATGTTGGCGCCCTGCACCAGTTCCAGATGGAAGCCGGAGTTTGCCAGGATTGCCGATGCATCCGCAGTGCTGGTGCCTGCTGCATCGTCGCCGGCCTTGAGGTCCCAACCCTTGCCGTCGATGCCTTCGGCGCCAAAGGCGTCGCCTGCATTGGCGCTCAGGTGGTTTTCAGCGCCACCGTTCTGCATCTTGATGTCATAGGCCTCATCCTGATCCGCCAGGTGGTTGGCCTGCACCATGCTGAAGCCGGTGTCGTTGCCGTCGCCGTTGAGCGAGCCGTTGAGGATATTGTCGACATCGAGAGTGAAGGAGAAGTCGTCACCCAGATTGAAGGTGAGGTCTCCGCCGGCGATGCCGAGATTGCCGACATCCTTGACGCCCGTGATGTTGCCGAAGTCGTCATCTGACTTGTAGAAACTGTCCGCGGAGTTGAAGCTGTCGGAGGTCGTCGTGGTCTTGGTGGAGGTGTCGTTGTCGGAATAGTTGGACGTCTTTGTGTCCGTATCCGTGATTGTTTTCACATTGGTGTCGTTGTCGCTGTACGACTTGCTTTCATAGCTCCAGTCGTAATCGACCTTGATATCGGTGTTGGTTTCGGTGCTGGTCTTGGTGGTCGTGTCGTTGTCGCTATAGGACTTGCTGTCATAGCTCCAGTCATAGTCGTTGTCGCGATTGTCGCCGTTATTGGCCTCAACATCGATCTTGGCGTCAACATCCACATTGGTGCTGTTGTCGCTGTTGTCGTTGTTGCGGTTTTCACCATTCGCGGTGCCGACGTTGCTGTCTTCCACCTTGGCGTCATTGGTCGACGTGTTGGCGAAACCATCGGAAAGCGCGCCGATCTTGGTGATCTCGTCGCCGGATGACTTTGGATCATAACCCATTTCATTTCCTCCGAAAAAGCTCGGAGCAGCTTTCGAAATCCCTCTCATCTCAAACGGGATTTTTTCGCGCTTGCCCCGGATAGCATGAAGATTGATGTTTGCAGATGCACTCGGTACGCATCATCTGCGGTTCGGTATTGGCCCGTGATCGGGCTCTTTTCGTTCAGCCCTTGTGCGCTACTCGGTAAAAAAGGCGCACAAATCCGTTCCTCGCTCCAACGGGGGAGCGCGGTGGCTTCGTCTTTTCGCTTGCATGTTTTCTTGAAAAGGGACCGGCGTTTTTCAAACACACGTCAAGGCCGGAGATATCTTTCCATCGGCCGCCGTTCAGCGACGGTCAGACTGTGCCGCAGAAAAATTGCGCTTCCTAGATATCAATTCGGGCTAAACCTATCGGCGTTTTCGTCCAAATATATGTGCTGCGGGGGCCGTCCCGCGGTCTTTTTCATCCCGTTTGGCCGTAAATGAAGCTCGCTTGGGCAGGAAAAAGCTGTTTTTTGAAAAACATGGTTTATTTCGGCCGGAAAGGGTCTCTATCCCGAAAAGGAACAGCTTCAAGCCTGGTTCGCCGGCGAGCTATGTAAAGAGATATCAACTAAAAGTTATATTTTCCCGGATTGCAAAACCATAGCGAAACCTTTTCCGATGTCTTTGTTTTTGCAGCGCTTACCGGATGAATGATTCTATCCCGTCGTAACCTATTTTGTATGTCAATTGTAAAAAATAACCCGTTTGGGCCATTTATTTACACAGCTTTTCGTATTAGCTTTCCTGAATTAACGGGTGATTAATGATAATTGACATGGCCTGAGACGGGGAATTTCCCCCACGTATTGAGGGGAAAGATACCCGGCGGACGAAAGACTGCACAACCAAAAGAAAGTAATGCGTAAGCGCTTTAGGGAGGCGTCAATGTTCATGGGAACGTCAGATTATACAGCAAAACAAAAAAACACCGTTGCTCCTATAAATGGAACTTTATTGGTCATTGCGGATCCGGACCTGTTTTCCGAGTGCCTCATGGAGGCGCTGGGCAAAAAGTTCCCAACATTCGCGGTGGTCAACATAACATCGTCGGCCGAGATCGACGATGATTACGGTAATAATGTCCGCCTGGTGTTGCCTTACCGGATGTCGGGCGAGCGACTTCACACCGTTCTTTCGGAGGTTCGGGAAAAACATCCCGATGCGCCGATCGCGCTCGTCGTCGAAACCATCGATAAATTCGAGGAGCCGCTGAAGCGGCTGGTGGGCATGCGTGTCATCGATGGCGTGCTGCCGCTCAACCTCAGGCTCGATGTCTTCATGGCGGCCGTGGATCTGCTTATGAAGGGCGGAGAACATTTTCCCGCCGCTCTTCTCGGCAAGCTCACGCCCTATTCACCGTCGGTCAACGGCAAGAGCGTTCAAAACAATGCCGTGATCGCCAACCGTGCCGATGCCCTGGCCGCAGGCCGGGGTGAGGCAGCGACGCTGACGACGCGCGAGGTACAAATCCTCGACCTGCTGTGCAAGGGAACGCAAAACAAGATCATCGCTGATCGGCTGCATCTGTCCGAGAACACCGTCAAGGTTCACGTTCGCAACATCTATAAGAAAATGAACGTGCGCAACCGCACGGAGGCGGCTTCGCGCTTCTTCCACAAGGATGAAGACGCGACCTTCTCCGGCGGCTGGAAGAACTGAGCGTCAGGGCGGCAAGAGCCGTCCGGACGCCAGTTCCCTCCGGTGTCTCTGCCGGAGGCTCAGGGCCTCAGGAAGCAGCGGGATTTCTGCCCGAATCCGCTCGGTGAGCAGATATAGGGAGAAGAGCCGGAATAGGACTGCCGCGATACAGCGGGCGTACCCGAGGCATCGGCAACAAGCGTAACGGCCGCGTTGCCCGTTTTTTGATAACCGTAGGACGTCTTCGCCGGAGCAACCCGGTTCTTGATCGTCGTCGTGTTTGCCGACGCGGTCTTGATGAGAACGGCGTCTTCGACCACGGAGCATGAAGCCGTCGCGAAAGTGAAAGTCAAAAGCGCGCCGGCAACGAGCGCGAGACGACAATGGCGGGCTGTTTTGCCGCCGCGGGAATAAGGCATTTCATTCGTCATGTGTGTCCCCTGAAATCGACTGTCTGTCGCATCTCGCCGGGCGGTTTTGTCCCGGTGGACCGAGCCTTACAAAACCAGGATAGTCCCGACTGGTTGAGCGAAGCTTGCGCTAATGCTCAATAAGAAAGGCATAATGGTGGCATAGTTAAAAAGTATTAAATCAAGAGGCTATTTTGAGTAATTTTGGGTAATCAATTGTAATATTTTGATAAAATGAAGTTGACCTGCCTTCTGCTACGCCTATCATGAAAGTTGAAATTTATCGAACTGAAATATTAAACCTCCAGAAGAAGTAAAAACCGGAGGATGATATTCAAGATATCGCACAATCGGAAGTTTGATCCAGTTTAGTTGAATCAGCCATGCTGATTCCTCATGGGGAGGAGTGTGTAATGCGTAATTTCGTTCCCAACGAGCACGACAACGGCGTCACCATCTACTCCGAATGGAGACCTGGTCAACGCGTTCTCGTCAACGGCGGTGCCGGTTTTCTGGGTTCGCATCTTTGCGAGCGCCTGCTGAGCAGCGGTCACGAGGTTATCTGTCTCGACGACCTTTCGACCGGACGTACGGCGAATGTGGCGCATTTGCGGGACAATAAGCGGTTTCTGCTGGTCGAGCACGACGTGCGCAAGCCCTATGACATCGATGTCTCGCTGATCTTCAACTTCGCCTCGCCGGCTTCGCCGCCCGATTATCAGCGCGATCCCGTCGGCACGTTGCTGACCAATGTGTTGGGTGCGGTCAACGTGCTGGAAGTGGCCCGCAGATGCGGGGCGACGGTAGTGCAATCCTCGACATCGGAAGTCTATGGCGATCCGAACGTCAATCCGCAGCCGGAAACCTATCTGGGCAATGTAAATACAATCGGGCCGCGAGCTTGTTACGATGAGGGCAAACGTAGCGCCGAAACGCTGTTCTTCGATTATCACCGCTGCCACGACGTCGATATCAAGGTGGGACGCATTTTCAACACCTATGGGCCGCGTATGCGTCCCGATGACGGGCGCGTGGTTTCGAACTTCATCGTCCAGGCGCTGAAAGGCACCGACATCACCATTTATGGCGATGGCAGCCAGACCCGCTCCTTCTGCTATGTCGACGACCTGATCGACGGCTTCCTGCGGTTTTCGGCCAAGCCGAAAGATTGCACCGGACCGATCAATCTCGGCAACCCGACAGAAATTCCGGTGCGGCAGCTCGCCGATATCGTCATCCGCATGACGGGTTCCCGGTCGCGCATCGTGCACCTGCCGGCGGCTATCGACGATCCGCAGCAGCGTCGCCCCGATATTTCACGGGCAAAGGAGCTGCTGAGATGGCAGCCGCGCGTACCACTCGAAATCGGCTTGGAAAAAACCATCGTCTATTTCGATGCGCTGCTGGCCGGCAGGAATGTGGTGGAGGCCGTATGAGATGCCCCGCACAATCCTCGTCACGGGCGGGGCCGGATTCATAGGCAGCCACATCTGCAAGGCGCTGGCGCAATCCGGTTTCAAGCCCATTGCTTACGACAATCTCTCGACCGGTCATGCGGATTCCGTCCGCTGGGGGCCCTTTATCGAGGGCGACATTCTCGATCGTGGCCTCCTGGGGGCCACGCTGAAGGAATTTTCGCCGGCCTTCGTCATCCATTGCGCCGCCAACGCCTATGTCGGCGAATCCGTTGAGGATCCGCGCAAATATTACCGCAACAATGTCGGCGGCAGCCTGGCGTTGCTGGATGCCTGTCTCGACCAGAATATCGGCGGGCTGGTATTTTCCTCCAGCTGCGCCACCTACGGCGTGCCGCCGCAATTACCGATCCGCGAGGAAACGGCGCAGATGCCGGTCAATCCTTACGGGCGCACCAAGCTCATCTTCGAAATGGCGCTTGATGATTATGCCGCTGCCTATGGCCTGCGTTTCGTGGCGCTGCGTTATTTCAATGCCGCCGGCGCCGATCCGGACGGCGAACTTTGCGAGCGGCACGAGCCTGAAACCCATCTGATCCCGCGCGCGCTGATGGCCGCCGCAGCACGGCTGCCGCAACTCGATGTCTTCGGAGCGGATTACGACACCAGCGACGGCACCTGCATTCGCGACTACATCCATGTCAGCGATCTCGCCGATGCCCATGTGGCTGCCGTCAACTATCTTGCCGAAGGCGGGGAGACGCTGCGCGTCAATCTCGGTTCCGGCCACGGCACGTCGGTCGGCGATATCCTCCGGGCGATCCACCGGGTAACGGGGCAGGAGGTGCCGGTGCATTTCGGTGCAAGGCGCGCCGGCGATCCGCCCGCCCTTTTTGCCGATATAAGGCGGGCGGAAGAGACGCTCGGCTTTATTCCGAAGCGTTCGGATATAGACACGATCATCCGCACGGCCGGTCCCGGCTTTGGACTGGAGGTGCGGTCATGAAAGCCCGTTCCACCCATTCCGTTCCATCGGCCCGCGCGGTTGTAATCACCGACGATCTGCGTATGCAACCGGTTTTCACCGGCTGGAACCGCATGGCCTATCGTCTCGGCATCGGCGGCTGGCTGGTGACGCTCGCCTATTTCTGGATCTGGTGGCTCGATCGCGATCGCGTCATCGACTGGCCCTATTACACCGTCGTCACGATAACCTTGGCGTGGATCACGCTTCTGCCGTCCTATTTCATCTTCATCTTCCTGAATGCGAAGGTAGTCGATCCGCAGTCGCCTCTGCCGAAGGGCCGGGTGGCGATGGTCGTCACCAAGGCGCCATCAGAACCCTTCGCCGTGGTGCGCAAGACGCTGCTGGCCATGCTGGAACAGGACGGTCTGGAATTCGATGTCTGGTTGGCGGATGAGGCTCCGGATGAGCAAACGCTGAAATGGTGCGGCGCGCACGGCGTTTTTGTTTCCACCCGGCAGGGCGTCGCGGAATATCACCGCAAGACCTGGCCGCGGCGCACACGCTGCAAGGAAGGCAATCTCGCCTATTTCTACGATCATTACGGTTACGAGCGTTATGATTTCGTCGCCCAGTTCGATGCCGATCATGTGCCGGAACCGGATTATCTGCGCGAGATCATGCGTCCCTTTACCGATCCGAAGGTGGGCTATGTCTCGGCCCCAAGCATCTGCGATGCCAATGCCGGTGAAAGCTGGGCCGCGCGCGGCAGGCTTTATGCCGAGGCAAGCCTGCATGGCGCGCTGCAGCTGGGCTATAATAATGGCTGGGCGCCGCTCTGCATCGGCTCGCATTACGCCGTGCGCACGAAAGCCCTGCGGGAAGTGGGCGGTCTTGGGCCGGAGCTTGCCGAGGACCATTCCACCACGCTGTTGATGAATGCCGGCGGCTGGCGCGGTGTCCATGCGGCCAATGCCATTGCGCATGGCGACGGGCCGGTGACCTTTGCCGATCTCATCGTGCAGGAGTTTCAGTGGTCGCGCAGCCTGATGACCATTCTGCTGCAATATTCACGGCATTACGTGCCGAAGCTGCCGCCGCTGCTGAAGTTCCAGTTCCTGTTTTCGCAGCTCTGGTATCCGCTGTTTTCCGGCTTCATGGCACTGATGTTCGTGCTTCCCGCCATCGCGCTCATAAGCGGTCATGTCCTCGTCAATGCATCCTATCCGGTGTTTCTGGCGCATTTCATGCCGATTTCGCTGATCATGATCGTGTTCGCATTCTTCTGGCGGGCCACGGGCGCGTTCCGCCCGCATGATGCCAAGCTCTTTGGCTGGGAAGCCATGGTGTTTCTGTTCCTGCGCTGGCCCTGGTCGCTGATGGGCGTGCTGGCGGCGATACGCGACACGATCCGTGGCGATTTCGTCGATTTCCGCATTACGCCCAAGGGCACGCAGGCAAAACCGCCGCTGCCGCTGCGGGTCGTTGCACCTTACATGGCTTTGGCGGCGCTCAGCCTTCTCGCCATGGTTCTGGCGCCGCGGGAAAACGGCGCGGAAGGGTTCTTCGTCTTCGCCGCCATCAATGTGGCGATCTATGCGGGCCTTTCGGTGTTTCTGCTCATCCGCCATGCGATGGAAAACGGCGTGCCAAGGTTGCCGGCATTGCGTGGTGGAGCAACCGCCGCCGCCTGTTCCCTGCTGCTGGTGGGTGCAGGTGCGGCGCAGCTCAGCTCCCATGCGATTGGCGGGCTGGAAGCCCTGTCGCACGGGCAACCCTATGTCAGTTTTACCGAAACACGCTTCACGGTCGCCGGTGCGGGCGTGGAAGGCGCAAGATCGGTACGGCTGAAACTGCGCATCGCCCTGCCGGGACTGCCCGGACAACAGGAAATGCAGGCGGAACCCATCGTTGTTCCGCCGCCGGCGGTGGCAACTGGAGAAATCATGCTGGCCGACAATAGGGTCGGACAATGAAGGAGGAGGCTGTGATGAAAACAACAATAAGCAAATGCGGATTCTCCGCTTTCGTACTCTGTCTTGCAGTGGTTGCGCCAAGCGCCGTCCATGCTGCAGGCGGCACGAAGACGCCGAAACCGCTCAGAACCAGCGAAGTCGTGGACATGTACTTCGACAAGACCTGGAAATGGGATACGGGCGGCGGACGCTTCATTGCCGACGGCCGTAAATTCGTCGCCGCAACGGAAGAAAAGGGCCAGAAATCCATCGGTGAAGGCCGTTGGACTGTGGATGCCAACGGCACCTTGTGCATGCGCGCCACCTGGAAAAGCGCAGCCGGTAACGGCAAGGCCGATACCTGCTTCGACCATGGCCGCATCGGCAAGGTGCTCTACCAGCGCAAGCAGGGCGGGCCCTGGTATGTGTTCCGACACAACCCGCCACGCGCTGGCGATGAATTCCTCAAGCTCGTCCGCAAGGACGATGTAACGCCGCAGATCGCCGCTTACGACAAGGCGATGACGGCAACAAGGTAAGGAGTAAGGTGTCATGCAGATAACAAGAAGAAGACTTCTGTTCGCAAGTGGTGCCGCCGCAGCCTTTACCGCCGGTATGTATCCGGTGCTCAAGCTCGACGCGCAGGGCGTCGCCCCCATGACGTCGACGGGCATGAAGACGCTTGCCGACAAACGCCCGACATTGCATGCGGAGGGTATCCGCTTCGGCGCCTACGATCCGCACGGCGATTTCACCGCCCAGGCCGGGGTGGCAACGGAACATCTGTTCCTGCCCTGGGAAGACGTGGATCTCGATAGCCTCGCGCTCGCGGACGCCTATGCCCTGGAGCGCAAGCGCAACGTGCTGATTACGGTGGAACCCTGGTCGTGGGACGTCAACTGGCGGCTCACCTCCGACGAGTTGCGCCGCAAGGTGCTGAGGGGCGATTACGACGAAAACATGCGGGCGATCGCCGCGCGCATGTCGGCAATGAAGAGCCCGCTCATCCTGCGCTGGGGGCAGGAAATGGAAGACACGTCCGGCCGTTTCTCATGGTCGGGCTGGAATCCTCAGGACTACATCACGGCCTACAAGCGCATGGTGGACATGACCCGCAAGGCGGTGCCCGGCGTCAAGGTAATGTGGTCTCCGAAAGGTCTCGATGGCCTGCGGGTCTATTATCCCGGCGACAGCTACGCCGATCTGGTCGGTCTCTCGGTCTTCGGTCTCGAGGATTATGACAAGATCGAATATGGCGGACCGCAAAAGTTCTCCGATCTGCTGCGCAAGGGCTATGGACTTGTCGAACCCTTCAACAAGCCGATCTGGGTTGCCGAACTCGGCTATGAGGGCGGCGATTCCTATGTTCGTCCGTGGATGAACGACGTGACGTTGAAACAGGCGGATTTTCCGAGACTGGAAGAGGTCGTCTATTTCAACGACAAGGACGTTCACGCCTGGCCGCACAATCTCGGCAAACCCGACTGGCGCGTCGTACGTCCGGCCAAGGCCTGATTGACTTCGAAAACCGGACGAGCGGCAGCCATGCCGCTCGTCCGGTGGCCCGTGGTCAGTTACCCGCCGCCAGCACGGCCTCCGCCTCATAGATGGCGCAGACGATGTGGTAGAATGTGCTTGCCGGTGCTGGCTCGTCGAGCATCGGCCTGTCGGCCGGCCATTTGTCGAACCACAGACCCTTGACCGGCGTGTCGAGGAAAGGCTGCAGCGCGCCGATGGCCCTAAGGCCGGAGGTGAGGTAACGCTGCCGCTCCTCGCCATTCGTGACGCTCGCCAGCCGCACCGCCGCCTTCAGCCATTCCGTCTGCGGCCACAGCCGCGCCAGCCCGTCATGCACCGAAAAATCGTCAAAGAGGCTCATCACCGCCACCTTGCGGCGCGGGCAGATGCCATGCCCTTCG
>NZ_JARWKW010000020.1:0-49194 GCF_047445855.1 Rhizobium sp. BR 250 | reverse complement strand
GGTAACGCTGCCGCTCCTCGCCATTCGTGACGCTCGCCAGCCGCACCGCCGCCTTCAGCCATTCCGTCTGCGGCCACAGCCGCGCCAGCCCGTCATGCACCGAAAAATCGTCAAAGAGGCTCATCACCGCCACCTTGCGGCGCGGGCAGATGCCATGCCCTTCGCCGATCTCGAACAGTCTCTTGGCCTTTTCAATCGCCTCGCCATTACCGCGCAGGCTGCCCCAGCGCACCAGAAGCCAGGCCCATTCGAACTGGTGGCCCGGCTCCATGATGCGGCCCTTCTCGCCCTCGCAGGGTTTCCAGTCATAGCCGAAGAATTCGCGCAGGCCACCATTGCCGCCATCGATGAAGCGGGTGAGCGCCAGGTCGGCGATCTCGTCGGCCAGCGCCGACCACGGACCATCCGGATCCTGTTCTTCCCATGCCAGCATCGCCTCGAAAAGATGCATGTGCGGATTAGAACAGAGCGGTGCGCGCGGCGGGTTTTCCTCCTCGAAGCCTGCAATGGGGTGTCTGTAGTCGCGCTCGAGAATGGCGAGGATATCAAGTGCCCTGACACGCATCTCGTCCTGGCGTTCAGGAAGGCTCGCGGCCGCCTGTGCTGCGGCGAACAGCGCGAAAGCCTGATTGTAGAGATCGAAGGAGGGATCGATCAGCCGGCCGGTCCGGTCGGCGAGGTTGCCGTAAAGGCCGTTATCGAGGCGGTAGACCTTCTCGAACCAAGTTAAGCCATGCAGGAGTGCGTCTTTCCACGGCCCCTGCCAGCCATGCTGGCCGGCGGCGGCGAAACAATAGGCCTGGCGCGGCTGCACACGGGCGCGGCGATCGTCGGAAAAGACCGGCTTCGCATCCTGGCCGAGGCGCTCGTAAAAACCGCCATCCGGACGCGCCGAACCCGCTTCCCACCACAAAGGCAGGGCCTCTTCGTCAAGCCATTTCCGTAATGTTCCGATCTCTTCGGCAAGCGTCTGCGCGATGCTCGGAAATTGCACTGTCATACGATAACTCTCTGTTCTAAGTCCTGTCAGGGACGAATACGCTAGGGGAATCCAAAGGCAAACACTTAAATTTACGTTTTGAGACGCAATTAGGTACAAAACGTCATCTCATAAAGCCCTGAGCCGCCACGAGGCAGGGTATTGTCCGTTACCGCCCCTTGGAATGAACCGCCGCGGCCCTTCCTGAAAGTATGCGAGCGCCTCAATTTGGCATTGATGACCTTGGCAGACAGCGCCAAATCGTGACACCATTCGATGAGTAAGATCACCACGGAATAGCGAGATAATGACGGCAATCGAGAAACTGGCCAAAAGCTTTACGACGGCGTGCCGCGAAGGTACACAAATCACTCTGGTGGCACTGCAGTCGAAGAACCTCATTCCCGCCACGCTTGCAAAGGCTATGGCAGTTCAACAGGCCTTTGCCGGATATTGGGGAAAACCGGTTGCCGGCTGGAAGCTGGCGATCCGCCCGGATGGCGAGGCCGTCGGGGCACCCATGTTTGATTGCTGCCAGGTCAATGAGACCAATATCGCTTCTTTTCCCCTTGGTGGTACGGAAGGTATCGAAGTCGAAATCTGCTTCACGTTGTCCGCCGATATCCCAGCCGCCACCGAAGGGCCGCTGACCAGAACCGATCTGATGCGCTATATCGACAAGGTCCATCTGGGTGTCGAGCTTCTCCGCTACAGGCTGGCGGAGAAAAACCAGGTGCCGTTTCCGCTGTTTCTCGCAGATCGTCTCGCCAATCACGGCTTTGCCATCGGTCCGCAGGTGGATAAGGGCATAGTGGAGGTTTTTGCCGGTAACGGCAAGCCCCTGCCGCAGCTCATCGTCACCGAGGGATCAGTGGAACTCTTTAATGCCACGGTAAAACACCCGAATGTCGATCCGCTGGCGCCACTGTTGGCCTTTGCCAATGCGGCACTCAACACGGGCGACATGCTGAAAGCCGGCAACGTGGTGACAACCGGCAGCCTCTGCGGCGCGATACCGGGTACACTTTCTGGCAAGACACACATAAGGCTGGGGTCGGTTGGCGCTCTCACCCTGTCGGGCCCCCAAAAATAGATTTCCTCCCACCGGGTTGCACAACCCATTTCCCGGATGACCGGGCGTGATACGGAAAACAGGCGCGTCTTTAATCGGCGCCTGTTTTGCGATGCGTCATTTCACCCGCCCATATTCACCGAGAAAATCGAGCAATGCCCGGATGCGTGCGGGAAGCGGCCCCCGCTGGCCGACATAAACCGCATGAAACGTCTCCTTTTCACCTGCATCGAGATGATCGAGGACAGATACGAGCCGGCCGGCGGCAATATCCTCCCGCACGGTGAAAGCGGCAAGGCGCACCAGCCCGACACCGGCGAGAGCAAGACGGCGAAGGCCCTCGCCGTCACTGACCTGTACGCGTCCCGTCGCGGGAATGACAACGGTCTTGCCGCCTTCCCGCAAAGGCCATCCGTCGATCGACCGGCTATAACCAAACCCGAGACGATTATGCCCTTCGAGATCGGCTATGCTCTGCGGCACACCGCAGCGCTCCAGATAATCCGGCGCAGCGGCAATGATCATCCCTGTGTCGCCGAGTTTCCGGGCAACGAGACTTGAGCTTTTCAGGGGCCCGGCGCGAACCGCGACGTCCATGCGCTCTGCGAGAAGGTCGACCACCAGATCCGTCTGGACGATATCGAGCGTGATGCCCGGATGAAGCGCAAGGAACCGCGGCAATATGGGCGCAAGAATATGCGTCGCATAGGAGGCGCTCGTGTTGATGCGCACGCGGCCAACGGGCTGTTCCCTTTCACCGGCGGCGCGTTCGGCCTCTTCGAGATCAGCGAGAATGCGGGTGGCCCGCTCATAAAAGGCGCAGCCCTCCGGCGTTATCTGCAACTGCCGGGTGGAACGGTTGAGCAGACGCGTTCCAAGGCGTGTTTCCAGCCGCGCGATCAGCTTGCTCACCGCCGAGGGCGTCATGTTTGCCGCCGCGGCCGCGCGCGAAAAACCCCCAAGTTCGATGACCCGCACGAAGATTTCCATCTCCCCTGCCCGGTTGGTCTCAAGTCGTGCCATGATGACTTCATCTCATAAGTGATATTATTTTCGGCATTCTATTTCATGCAAGAACGGGCGTCTATCTTCAGATGGCGGTTCAGGACCATAGCAATCCCTCACCTGCCGCACCATGATGGAATGGACGGACTGGCGCAGCCGTGTGCGCGGCGCGAGACTATCCCGAAGCAAGAAAGGAATGCCCCATGGAATATCGCTCTCTCGGCAAATCCGGCCTGAAAGTGCCGGTCCTGAGTTTCGGCACGGGAACCTTCGGCGGTTCCGGTCCACTCTTCAGCAATTGGGGCACATCGGACGCCACGGAAGCCCGCCGCCTTGTCGACATCTGCCTGGAAGCCGGCGTCAACCTGTTCGACACGGCAGATGTCTATTCCAACGGAGCGTCGGAAGAGGTCCTCGGCGCAGCCATCAGGGGACGGCGGGACGGTGTTCTGATCTCGACCAAGACCAGCCTTCCGATGGGTGACGGGCCAAACGAGGCCGGCTCCTCCCGTTTCCGGCTGGTACGTGCGGTGGAGGACGCGCTGCGACGACTCCAGACCGATTATATCGATATTCTCCAGCTCCATGCCTTCGATGCCTTTACGCCGGTTGAGGAGGTGTTGTCGACGCTCGATACGCTCGTCCGGTCCGGCAAGGTGCGCTATACCGGCGTGTCGAATTTTTCCGGCTGGCAGGTCATGAAATCGCTGGCGGTGGCCGATCGATACGGTTGGCCGCGTTATGTGGTCAACCAGGTTTATTATTCCCTGATCGGCCGTGACTATGAATGGGACCTGATGCCGCTCGGCGCGGATCAGGGCCTCGGCGCCATGGTCTGGAGCCCGCTGGGATGGGGGCGACTGACCGGAAAAATCCGCCGTAACGCCCCCCTGCCCGAAGGCAGCCGCCTGCATGAGACCGCGAGTTTCGGCCCGCCCGTGGATGAAGACCGGCTCTACCGTGTCATCGACGCACTGGATGCAATCGCGGAAGAAACCGGCAGGACCGTGCCGCAGATCGCCCTCAACTGGCTGCTCAGGCGACCCACTGTTTCCACCGTGATCATCGGCGCACGCAATGAGGAACAGCTTCGCCAGAACCTCGATGCCGTGGGATGGGAGTTGACGCCCGCACAGGTGGCAAGGCTGGATGAGGCCAGTGAAACGACGGCCCCCTATCCGCATTTCCCGTATCAGCGGCAGGCTGGTTTTGCGCGGCTTAACCCGCCGGCGGTCACCGGCTAGGGCTTTTTAAGACTGGCGGGTGGCGGTGCTTCGAGCTGCCCCAGCCGCCAGAAACCAACGGGGGGCGGCCGGTCGTGCAACTGTCGCGGTCAAAAGCGATCGTGCACCGCTTGGTCGCCGTCTCGCTCCCGAGAATGAAAGAGCGGCTCGGATGGCAGATGGCCGCCGTGTGGCAAGACGTGCATACATGGTGAGCATTTGTCCGCGGGGAAGATGCGGGCTCGGCAATGATGAGGGCACTCGAAGAATGGGTCGCCATGGTGAAGGTTGGCGAGCGGTAATCCGCGCCATCGAGGCGCATGTTTTATAGGCCCGCCAGCCGGTGATTTTATCCCTCAAAAACCGCTTGACCTCAACCGTGATTGAGGTCCTAGAAGTATTGTCACCTTGTTTTCGCAAGGCTCTTTCCATGCTCTTGAACGAACAGTTGACAAAGGATACCCCATGGCTTTCCAGCTTCCCGACCTCCCCTATGCCCATGATGCGCTCGCCTCTTCGGGCATGTCCGAGGAGACGCTGAAGTTCCATCACGATCTTCACCACAAGGCCTATGTTGATAATCTTAACAAGGCGATTACCGGCACAGAATGGGAAAAAAGCAGCCTCGAGGACATCGTGCGGGGCACCTATGAGAAGGGCGCGGTGGCGCAATCCGGCGTATTCAACAATGCCTCCCAGCACTGGAACCACAATCTCTTCTGGGAAATCATGGGACCACAAAAACACGCGATGCCCCGGCCGCTGGAAGACGCGCTGACGCAGTCCTTCGGCTCGGTGGCGCTGTTCAAGCAGAATTTCGCCCTTGCCGGCGCATCACAGTTCGGCTCGGGCTGGGCGTGGCTGGTGGTGGATACCGATGGTACGCTGAAGATCACTCGCACGGAAAACGGCGTCAATCCGCTGTGCTTCGGCCAGAAGGCACTTCTCGGCTGCGATGTGTGGGAACACAGCTATTACATCGACTTCCGCAACAAGCGTCCAGCCTATGTCGAGAACTTCCTCGACAATCTGGTGAACTGGCAGGCAGTGGCCGCCCGTCTCTGATTTGAGTTCCACCGACCCGGCCTGCGCCGCTGCCCTGGGCGGCTGGCCGGGTCAGGCGCAGCCGGACAGCCGCCGTCCGGCTGCAACTCCATTCGAGCATCTCATGCCCTATGTCGTCACCGAAAACTGCATCGCCTGCAAATACATGGACTGCGTGGAAGTCTGCCCGGTCGAGTGTTTTTATGAAGGCGAGAACATGCTCGTCATTCACCCCGATCAATGTATCGATTGCGGCATCTGCGAGCGGGAATGTCCTGCCGCCGCAATCAGACCGGATACCGAGGCAGGGCTGCATGTCTGGCTCGACCTCAATCGCCACTATTCCGGCATCTGGCCTCGCGTGCACCAGAAAAGGATGCCGCCGGACAATGCCGACATCATGAATGGCGCTGCGGCCAAATTTTCCATTTTTTCGAAAAATCCGGGAGCGGGCGGTTAGCCCGGCACTGCATGTCTCATAATCTCAGGCTGATCGATGGCGGTGTGGTCACGCACGCGCATGTTCCGCTGAAAACCTCTGCCGCACCGATGGTCTCGCCACGGGAATTCAAGGACGCGATGGCAGGTCTCGCATTCACCGTGGCCGTGGCCACGGCCTGCCATGCCGGAGAGCGCATCGGACGCACGATCACCTCTTTCATGCCACTCAGCGCCGAGCCGCCGCTTTTGATGATCTCCATCGATGCCTGCAGCCGCATGGTCGATCTCATCGCCGCAAGCCGGGGATTTTCCGTTGCAGCGCTGGCGAGAGGGCAGGAAGATATTGCCGACATGTTTGCAGGAAAGGGAAGCCTGCCGGACCGGTTCTGCCTTGGCGACTGGAGCACATGGCCCTCGGGCAATCCGAAGCTTGCCGATACGCTGCTGTCCATGGACTGCGAACTCGTCGGCTCCATCGATGCCGCAGACCATATCCTCTTCGTCGGCGCCATCACCGAATCGACCTCGAATCCCTCACGCAAGGCCCTGCTCTGGAGCAGCCGCTCCTATACTGGCACAGAGATAAGGAGCTAGCTCGATCCAAGAATTTCCCGTCTGCGAGCTCAGATATACAGCGTCTTTTTATCGGCTTTTAGCGCTTCCACAAAGTGGCGATAACAGCCTGCCCTTGCCGGCAATCGGTTATGGGAGTTTTCGCAACCAGCGGAAGACCGACAGCGACGAAATACCTGTCGCCGCGATGTTTTACCGAGCCTTCAGGCATATTACCGTCCTGTCGTCGCTGAATTCGCTCGTTGTCGATCCCTTCACCGATGGGTAGTCGCTGAGCTTGTGAAAATCTGCTGCCTCGACGCGGGCAAATTCCGCTTCCCAGTCTGTGACGTCGATGCCGGTGGGCAATGACAGATAACCATCGGAGAAGATTTCGAGGCTGGTGACCGTATCCTTGGCAAGGGACAGATCCACCGTGCCCTCCCCTATCACCTCCCCGCCATTGACCGAAGCGTATCCGAGAACATGGCCCTGTCTGTTTGCATAGTGTGGCTGGACACGAATGCCACCCATCAGAAACTCTTCGACGGCTTCGATATCGTTTTGAAGACCGCTTGCCGCAGCAGCGGCGGCAATGACATTTTCTGCGTCGGGCATAGTCATGATGCCGGTTTTCACAGCCGCGCGCAGGCCGGAAAATATGGTGGCTCGCGTTTTCGCCTCCGCCGCGTCACCGTCTTCAAGTAGAGCGAATAGCTGTTTGAAGACGTGAATGCGGGCCGACGTGCTGACGCGGTCTATGAGCTTGGCATGTTGCAGCAACCGGGTGCCATTGATACGCACGCCGGAATCGCCAGCCAAAAGCAGCCGAAAGCTGTCGCCCATATCGACCACGATTGCGAGAGTAGTGGACGGCGGGTGGTTCGCATTGATGCGCTGTGCCTCCCTTTTCAGTATATCGCTGATGGTCTGGAATAGCGCGGTTGCCTCGCAATTTTGCAAAGTACCTTGGATGCTCATCTCCGCCACTGCATTTGCGGCGGCAAGGGCTGCGATGCGGCCGGAACTCAGCCCGCCGTAATTTGCCCCGGTCGGGTCGGTAGCACCGTCGAAAACGGCCAGAACCTTTCCGGGAAGAAGAATTGCCACGTCGTCCCCCGGCGTTGCCGCGTTCTTGTATTTCGATTGCGAAAAGCTCGCGATATTCATCGTGTCTGTTCCTTGCAGAGGGGAGCAGGCGACGACACGCCGGTCGCCGCTGCTGTGGTCTTTTATGATATGGTCAAGCGGTCAGACGAAGGATGCTTCCTTGTCTTCCGACAGACGGAAAACAAGGAAGACGCAGATACCTGTACTGACCAAAAGAACGGTCGACAGCGCCGCTGCCGTGCCAAATTCCCCGTCAATCACCTGAATGTAGATGAGGACCGGCATGGTAATCGTGCGCGCGGTATAAAGGATGAGCGTCGAGGACAGCTCGTTGATGGCGGTGATGAAGCTCATCAGCGAACCGATGATCAGGCCGGGCATCATCAATGGCACCGTCACAGAGAGGAAGGTCTTTGCAGGTGAAGCCCCAAGATTAACCGCTGCCTCCTCGATCGAAGGCTTGATCTGCCGGAGGATCGATGTTGTGGATCGGACGCCGTAGGGTAGCCGGCGGATAAACACCAGAAGGATGATGATGAGCGCCGTACCGGTAATATCAAAAGGAGGATAGCGGAACGTCGTGACGTAACCGATCGCCATGACGACACCCGGAATGAGATAGGGTACCATCAATAGCAGATCCAGCGAACCGGAGACGGCGTTGTCGCGCCGAACGACAATGAAGGACAGCAGGCCCGACACGATCGCAATAAGGACTACGGCAGCCAGGGCAAAGGTGAAGCTGTTGGCAATGGCCTGCGGGGAATCCCGCAGAATGCGGGCATAACTGTCCAATCCGAAGCCGCCGGTAAAGACTGGGCCGTTGGTTGCGAGGAACGAGGTGTATATTACAGTGAGCGACGGCAACATGGCGATGAACACCACCAGATAGCAGAAGCCGTGCACCAGGAATGATTTCAGCGGACGCATTGACTGCTTGACCGGTCGGTTGGTCAGTGAACTGGCGTAACGGCGCTTGGCAAGAATGTGCCGCTGCAACAGAAGTGCGGCCATGGAAATCGCGATCATTACCATCGAAATCGTCACGGCCATGGTCGGCGTACCGGCCATCTCTGAAGTGTATTGCGCATACGCTATGGTGGAGAGCGTTCGGATCCCTTTGCCGAGGATTGCCGGCGTTCCGAAGTCGGCGATCGATAGCACGAAGCAGATGATCGCCCCGGTGCTGACTGCCGGAAAGACCAAGGGCAAGGTGATTTTGCAGAAACGCTCGAATGATGTGCAGCCAAGGTTTTCGGCTGCATCCTCATAGGATTTGTTAATGGTGTTCAAAGCGTTCTCCGTCATCAAATAGATGTACGGGAAGAACTTCAGGCTAAAGACCATCACGATGCCCGGGACCCCATAGATCGTCGGCAAAGAAATGCCGGCGAAGGACAACACGTTGGTGACCGCACCATTGGCACCGAACAGCATGATCCAGGCATAAGCACCAATGAAGGGCGGCGCGCAAAGGACCAGTACCGCGAAGGTGGCGATGAATGTGCGTCCCTTGATGCAATAACGGGACGTGCAAAAGGCAAGCGGGATACCGAGAAGACACGCACCAAGCATGCCCAGCACGCCGATCAGCAGCGTATTCCAGAGTGCGACGGTATAAAAACGCCGCGTGAACACCTCCGCATAGTTGCTGAACCCGAATGCACCGGTTTTGGCGTCGAAGAAACTGATGAAGAACACGCTGAAGATCGGCAGGATCAGGAAGATCGCCAGCAGGATGAGGGCAAGTACCGTCACACTGGTCCAGAAACCCGGCAGTCGCAGCTGGAAACTTCGTGGCGTTGAAGTCACAATCATATTCGTCATGACAGGCGCTCCCCGGTTACACCCTCACCGAACAACTGTGAAACGCTCGCACACCAGGAGAACGTCGTTTTCTCATTCGGTTGAAGGGCGATGATCTCTGGCGATGGCTTGGCAATTGCCTCGATCTCCTCACCCGACGAGAGTACGGCCGCGACATTCATTTCCCGACCGGTGAAACTTACCTGGCGTATGGTCACCGGCAGTTCGATGCGCTCGTCAACAGCGTTCGCGGAAGGACCGACGGAAATCGCCTCGGGGCGGATCGCAGCGACGATCTTCCGTTCCGGCGAAATCGCATCCGCTTGCGGCATTGCAACCTTGTGGCCGGAGATGGATGTCTGCCCGCCCGTGCGATCGAGCGTCAGGAAATTATTGGCTCCAACGAAAGACGCGACGAAACGATTGGCGGGATTGTTATAGACTTCCCATGGTGGTGCGGCCTGCTGAATGACACCGCCATACATGACACAAACCAGATCGGACATGGCAAGCGCCTCTTCCTGATCATGGGTGACATAGACGGTGGTGATGTTCATGGCTTGCTGGATTTCGCGCAGTTCGCGCCGCAGGTCCACGCGGAGTTTGGCGTCGAGGTTGGACAGCGGCTCGTCCATCAAAAGCACTTTGGGATTGATGACGAGTGCGCGCGCCAGGCCTACACGCTGCTGCTGGCCGCCGGAAAGTTCGTGCGGCATACGCTTGGCATAAGGAGCAAGCTGGACGATATCGAGGATCTTGCCGACGCGTTCCCGGATTTCGGCGGACGACGCCTTGCGTTGCTTCAGACCGAAGGCAACATTGTCGAATACGGAAATATGCGGAAAAACCGCATAGTCCTGAAACACCATGCCGACATCGCGCTTATGGGCGGGCACATGCTCGATCGCCTGTCTTTCGATGCTGATGCTGCCGCTGTCCTGCTGGTGAAATCCGGCGATCGTTCGCAAAAGAGTGGTCTTTCCACAACCGCTCGGACCAAGCAGCGTAAAAAATGATCCCGAAGGAATGGAGATGTTGATGTCGGATAGGGCAACGACATCCCGGTAACTTTTCTTGATGCTGGTAATCTCAACGGCGGCCATGTGCTGCTCCATGACAAATCCTGCGCGGCACGCGACCACGGTGGACGGAACGAAAATGCGGATGTGAACGAGGGAAGCGGGGACGGTGCCTGACGCACCGCCCTCCTATGCTCTTACTGGACGTCGAGAAGGATCTCGTTCCATTTTTCCATCAGGCGCGAGCGGTTGTCCGAAGCCCACTTGAAATCGTATTTCGCATCAGGAACATCCGAAAGCGGAACAAGTGCCACGTTCGCCGGAACATCGGTTCGCACCGAGCGACGGCCGGCTTTCACCACCACTTCCTGCGCTTCCTTGGACACGATGAAGTCGATAAAGGCCTTGCCGTTTTCGGTGTTCGGCGCGCCCTTGACGAGTGCCATGCCGTCAGGCGCAATTGCCGTGCCTTCTTTTGGGTAGACAATCTCGACCGGAGCGCTGCCGAGCTTGTAACGTAGCGCGGCGTCTTCAAGCGTGATGCCGACGGCCTGCTCGCCGTCATTGACAAAACGCGGCACGGCGCCGGAAGAGGTGGATAGGACTGAGTTGCCAAGGATGCCGGTATAAATCTCCCAGCCCTTCTCCTCACTGTCGAAGTCCTGCAAAACAGTTGCCATCTGGATATAGGCGGAACCGGACTGATCAGCACGGGCCGAGGAGATCAGGCCCTTGTATTCAGGCTTGGCGAGATCGGCCCAGGATGTCGGAACCGGTGCGCCTTTCAGAGCGTCCTTGTTGACGATGAAGGCTGTCACGACAGCTGTGAAAGGCACCCAGTTCGCACTTGGCGAAAAAGCTGGGTTGATCGCGGCGGCTTCGACAGGCTTGTAAGGTTCGAAAAGATTCGCGGAGAAATCGATCACCGTTCCATCAACACTCCAGATCACATCACCTGCCGCCTTGCCGCTTTCGGCCTTGATGCGGTTCATCAGCTCGCCGGATCCGGCTTTGACAAGCTCGACCTTGGTGCCGGTCTTCTTTTCAAACAGGGGCAGCAACTCGTCCATGAGCTGCTGCGGCGCTGCCGAATAGACCACGACAGTACCTTCCGCGTGGGCGAGAGCGGCACTGGCCATGAATGCCGCGCCAGCAAAAAGGCGCGCGAAAATAGTGCATGATTGACGCATAAGGGGGCTCCGTTTTTTTGTTCCCTGAAAAACGAGACGCTGCGACATGATTTTTTTGCTGTTTTTCCCGTCGCGGCTCGTTGCCTAATATTTATTTTCTTTACGTAAATTAATAAGTCAAGCGTGAATTTTCCACCGAAGTCGGAATACGCTAGATCGCTGATAAACAACGGCATTATAACGAACGTCAGGCTTCGCCCCGAACACTTGGTTCCGCTTAGGCTGGGAAATTTGCTGTACAATCGCGCAGTTTACGCTATTCATCCGGCGTAACGTCTCCCGGGAGAATGGTTTGATCGACCTCGGCTATAATGAGCGACGCCTGCTTGAAATCTTGCGTGGCAAGGGAGGCATGTCGCGCATTGAACTCGCGCGCGAGATGGACGTCTCCGCGCCAACCCTCACCCGCCTGACCGCCAATCTTCTGGAATCCGGCCTGATCCTCGAAGCAGAAGAAGCCCGCAGTGACGGCAAACGGGGCAAACCGTCCACTGCTATCGAAATCAATCCAAACGGGCTTTTCACGCTCGGGGTCTATTTCAATCCAGACGATCTGCGTGTCTGTATCGCCGATCTCAACGGCACGATCAGGCAGGAAATTCGGTCCGAGCTTGAAGGGTACAGTTTCGAGCACATTATGGAAATGGCCGAGACGGCTGCCCGCCAAGTGCTGGAAAAGGCTAAAATCAGAAAGAAGGATGTCCTCGGCTGCGGCATCAGCTTTCCGGGCCACTTCAAGCGCGATCGAGGCCATGTCTTTCGCATCAAACAGTTCGAGAACTGGCGCGACATCGACGTCGACAAGGACTTCCAGCCCTATTTCGATTTCCCGGTCTTTCATGAAAACGACGGCAACACCGTCATTCTCTCCGAGCTTTATTACGGAGCGGGCCGCAGTATCCGTAACTTTGCGATGATCTGGCTGACATATGGCATCGGCGGCGCCGTCGTGGTGCAGCGTCATCTCTATCGCGGCACGAATGGTAATGCTGGCGAGTTTGGTGGCCTGTTTCCAAAATCAAATCCGCGTCCCTCCGGACAGGATCTTTGCGACACGCTGGCCGCCCACGGGTTGGATATCCGGCGTTTGAAGGATATCGATGAAAGCTATTGCGACCATCCCGCCGTGGTTACCTGGCTGGAAAGGGCAACGGACCAGCTTCGGTTGCTGGCTCTGACCGTCGCCCGAACGATGGATCCCGGCGCCATCATTTTTGGCGGATCACTGCCCGACTGGATTCTTGACCATATCGTACAGCGCATCGGGTCGCTAGAAATGCTTGGCGAGGATTTCTTCGTAGAGCCCCCGGAAATACGCAAATCGATGATGAGCGACCTGCCGCATCTCGGTGCCGCCAGCATACCGATCTACCGTGCCACGACGCCCAGCTATTATTCAGGCAGGGCCCTGAAGGGATGGGCTTAGCCGCTGTTAGTCGTTAGCCTCTTGCCCAATGACGGATTAAGTTGCCGGATGCCTGCACCCCTGACCCGACAACAGTTTTTATGGGAGTTTTATGCAGGCTGAACCGGTGCAGGTCCCGTGACTTCTTCCGCTGAAAGCCTGCGCGTCTCCGATGATCTCCCCGCGTGAACTCAAGGATTCAATGGCCGGCCTTGTCCTCACGTGGCCATGGCCACGGCCGCCCACGCCGCAGAGCGGGTCGGGCGAACAATCACCTCCCTCATGTCGCGCAGCGCAGAGCCGCCGCTGCTGATGATCTCCATCGACGCCAGCAGCCGCATGGTCGATATCATCGCCGCGAGCAGGCGATTTCCGTTGCGGCACTGGCCAGAGGACAGGAGGAGATTGCCGATGCCTTTGCGGGAAAGGCAAATCACCCGGACCGGTTCAGCATTGGAGACTGGGATACCTGGCCATCAGGAAGCCCTAAACTTGCCGACGCGCTGTTATCCATGGATTGCGAACTTGCCGGTTCCATCAATGCCGCAGACCATATCCTGTTCGTGGGCGGTATCATCGAGGCCGTCAAAATCCCCTGAGCAAAGCCCTGCTCTGGAGCGAACGCGCCTATACTGGCACAGATCAACGCTACCCCATCACTCCGTCTCGATAATCCGAAAAGGCTCTCACCGCCATGACCGGCAACCGCTAGAGAAAATCCGCCTGCTTTCGGCGTCTGTCGCCATTGGCGCGGGCAAAGCTGCCCGGAGCGACACCCGTTCTCCTGCGGAAAGCGGTGCTGAATGCGCTGGCGGATTCATAACCGATCTCCTCCGCGATATGATCGAGGGACTTTACCCCGCGCATCAGCGCGTCTCTGGCAAGTGCCATCCGCCAGCGGGCCAGATATTCGATCGGCGCGCAGCCGAGCATTTCATTAAAACGCGCTGCGAAGGCCGAGCGCGACATGCCGGCGATCCCGGCCAGTTCGGCCACGGTCCAGTTCGCGCGGAAATTGGCGTGCATGGCGGACAATGCACGGGCAAGCCCGGGCAAACGCATCCCCTTCACCAGCCCTGCCGGAATTGCCTCACTGCCCGCGTTCGGCCGACGCAGCACTTCAACCAGCAGAACCTCCAGCATGCGCCGGATGACCAGCTCTTTGCCTGCATCCTCGCGCGCGCATTCTTCCGACAGCAACTCGATCAGGCGCGCCAGCCGGGATGCTCCACCCTCACCCGCCGGCACATGGATCAGGTCGGGCATCAACGACAGCAGAAGCGCTGCATTGACCCGCTCGAACGTGAAGCTTCCTCCCAGCGCGACAAAATCAGGCTCCCCTTCCTGTCCACCATGCCGCACCGCCCGGCCTTGCGGCTCGACCGGAATACACTCGACGTCGGTATCGCTGCAAAGCGAGAAGGCGGGCGTGGAGGGCAAAAGCAGGAAATCACCGCTCGTCAACCGCAAGGGCTCCCGGCCATCGATCATGACCCAGGCCGCACCGGCCAGAACCACGGCAAAACCCGGTGCATCATAGGCACGATAACGCACACCCCATCGACCCCGGCCGGAGATAGGTTTGGAAACGGCGGCACTTGGCCGCAAGAGATCTATGATATCGCTAAGAGGATCCACTGCCTGGACGATCAATAATAAACTTTGGTGTTCAGAGCATATATCATCCAAAACACATGGTCTATCTCCGGTCATATCGAACAATGGAGACTTATGATGACCAAGAAGATCCTCATCACCGGCACCTCATCCGGCTATGGCAAGGCGATCGCCGAATTTTTCCTCGCGCGTGGCTGGAATGTCGTTGCGACCATGCGGCGTCCGGAGCCCGATCGCTTCGGCGGCGATAACGACCGGTTGCGCATCCTGCCGCTGGATGTGACGGACGAGCAAAGCGTCGCGGCCCTGATCGATGCGGCAGGCCCGGTCGATGTGCTGGTGAACAATGCAGGCATTGGCATGGTCGGCGCTTTCGAAGCAATGCCAATGTCGGAAATCCGCAGGATCTTCGACACCAACAGCTTTGGTGTGATGGCAATGACGCAGGCGATCATTCCCGAGATGCGAAAGCGCCGGTCCGGCACGATCATCAACGTCACATCCAGCGCCACGCTCGCGCCGTTTCCGCTTGCCGCCGTTTATACCGCCAGCAAGCAGGCAATCGAAGGTTTCTCCGGTTCGCTTGCCCATGAACTCGGTCATTTCAACATCCGCGTGAAGCTGGTGGAACCGGGCTATGCGCCGACCACTCGTTTCACGACAAATGCCATCCTTCCGCTGGAAGAGCTGTTGCCGGACGAATACATGGACTTCGCAGGCCCAATTCTCGAAGGCTTCGCCAAACCGGCCATGACAACCAGCGAACAGGATGTCGCCGAAGCGATCTGGAGCGCCGCCCATGATGTGTCCGGCCAACTCCGTTTTCCCGCTGGCCCTGACGCAATTGCGCTGGCCCGGGCGAAGTGACGCCCGAAAGCGGCGGATGGCAGAGATGTTGCAGCAACATCTGCCATCGACTTTCGCAAGCGCTCACGCAGGTTCCGCCAGCTCTTTTTCTGCGATCTCCGGCCACAATCCCTCCGTCACCGCCATCAGTGCCGGCGTTGCGGCCGCAACCCAAGGGATGCCGCTGCCGGGGCGCGTTCCGATACGGACATCGAGACCCGCTTCCCGTGCGAGAACGACGCCGCCGGCGATATCCCACATGGTCGTCAGCTTCTGCAGATGGCCGTCGAAGATGCCGCGTGCCGCGAAGGCAAGGCCGATCGATGTGGAGCGGATGGACTCCACCACCCAGCCCGCATGCCTGAGCCCGACATTCAGAGCAGCGACTTCTTCCGCATCGGCGGCGGCGCTATCGCCGAGCGACATGACCTGCACATCCTCGAAGGGCACAAGGCGGGCAAGCGGTTTGCCGTTCAGCATGAGACCCGTCCCATCCGCCGCCGCATAAATATCCTTGAAGACCGGCATGGCGACGACGCCAAGTTCGGGACGCCCGTTGCGAACGAAGCCGAGCGAGATGCCCCAGAGCGGCGAGCCACGCAGGAAATTGGCGGTGCCGTCGATGGGGTCGATGATCCAGTAGGCGTCATCGGCCACGCCGCCCATTTCTTCGCCCAGCACGGTTTCACCGGGAAAGGCCGCCGCCAGACGGTCACGGACGAACCTTTCGACCGAGGTATCGGCTTCCGAGACAAAATCCTGAAAACCCTTCGTCCGGGTGGCAATGGCGTCGCGCGCCTCGAAAAAGCGAAGGGCAAGGCCCATCGCTTCCTCGATGATGGCGACGGCGCGGTCGCGACGCTCGCTCATCGTGTCCACGCCCTGCCAGTTGCGCCGGCGCCCGTCTTCAGCCAGCAGGTGAAGGCTTCGACTTCATCCGTCTGGATCGCGCCGACGCCCGCCTCGGCAAGAGCACCCCAGACGGCTTCAGGGTTTGAAAGCGCCCTTGTATCGTTGAAATCGAGGCAATGGGAAACGTCGAGCGAGTTGATCCACAGGCGGATATTCTGGCGCTCCATCTCGGCACGGCCTTCGGCCAGATCGGCAATGTCGGTGAATTTCACCTCGATCATCGGCGCCTTCAACGCCTCAATCCGGCGCAGATCCTCGGCGAACCTGCCCTTTCTGACCGGGAACATCGGCATATGCGGAATCTTTCCGAACCAGTCTGTCTCCAGCACCTCGAAACGGCTCGCTTCAGGATCGATATCGGTCTTGACCAGCACCTGATCCTCGATGCCGAGCCGCAGCACGGTTTCCATGACCTGCGGCAGATCGCGGGTGAATTTGGTGTCGATATTGACGGTGATCCTGCCGCGCGCCTCTTCCAGCAATTCCTCCAGCGTCGGCACGCATTCATCGGTCACGCCAGCGCCGTCACCACCAGCACCGATCTTCAGCTTCGCTGCGCGAACCACCTCGAAAGGCAGCGCGCTCATGGCTCCCTTGCCCGTCGTGGTGCGGTCAAGCGTTTCGTCGTGAATGACGACCAACCGGCCATCGGCCGTCGCCTGCGTGTCGATCTCGATCATCTCGACACCGGCCGTAATCGCGGCGCGGACAGAAGCGAGTGAATTTTCGGCGGTGGCCGTCCAGAAACCGCGATGGGCGATGGTCAGGATGGCCGGATTGTCACGCGAGCAGAGCGCAAGCACATTGCAGGCGTTGGAGGTCTTTGGGGAGGAGGCAAGGGTCTGGTGCATGGTTTTCACTTTCGGACGTTGCAATTACCGGGTTTGGCTGCCCGGATCAGATTTTCCCCATGCCCGCCGCCATCAGGTCGTCGCGCAGGATGCGGCCGGCGATGATGAAGACGACGAGTGCGGGAAGAAGCAGGATGAAGGAGACGATGGAGGCGAGCGGCAGTTGCATCGAATAGGGATCGAGATACATGTAAAGCTTGATCGGCAAGGTCTCGACGACAGGCGCGCCGACGATGAAGGACTTGTCGAATTCCTCGAAGCTGCCGATGAAGGACATCAGCCCGCCGGCGAGAAGGCCGGGCACAGCCAGCGGCAATATGATGTGGAGGACGATGCCGACGGTGCCCGCACCCAGCGAACGGGCGGCATGGATGAGATCGTCAGGAATGGTCTCCAGCGCCGCCGTCATCAGCCGGATCATCAGCGGCAGGGTGCCGACGATCTGCACGAGGATGACCCCCGTTACCGAATAGGCAAGGCCGAAAAGCAGGAACACCTGCCCGATGCCGACGGCGACGACCAGCCCCGGAATGATGATCGGCGCCAGAATAAAAATCTCCACCAGCCGTTTCAGCCGGAAGGGAAACCGCGCCATCGCCCAGGCGGTGGGCAGCGCGATGGCCGCCGTCAGGAAGGTGACGACGATGGCGATGAGGATGCTGTTGATCGCGGCGCGGATGAGGCTTGTATCGCCCAAAATGCCTGCCCAGCGCGCCGTGGTGTAATGCTCCGGCACGACAAGTGGTGGCGACCAGCCGTCGGCAATGCTCCAGAGGAACATCAACGCCAGCGGCACGGCGATGGCAAGCGTCAGCGCGCCATAAAGCCCGATGGAAACGAAAATCCGGTCCTCCGGCGTGAAGGCGCGGCGGCGGGGAGTGATGGTGGGTTCAATGGTGATAACACTCATCATGCGTCTCCTCGGTTTTGGCCGGGGCCGATGCGGGATGTCAGGGAATAATAAAGAATGAGCACGGTGACGGCGAAGAGGCTCAGAACCATGCCCATGGCATAGACCTGATTAAAACGGCCCTGATTAAACTCCTGGATCATCAGCACCGAAAGCGGCCGGGCCGTCGGCGGGCCGACGATATCGGGAATGGCGTAAGAGCCCATGGAACCGATGAAGGTGAGAAGAATGGCGGCGGTGATGCCGGGCATGGCGAGCGGCACCTCCACGAAGAAGAATGTCTTCAGCCGCGAAGCGCCAAGCGTGCGCGAGGCATAACGGATATCCTCGGGAATGGCGGCAAAGGCGCTGGTGATGATCAACGTCATGAAGGGTATCTGCTTCCAGACGCTGGCGAGAATGACGCCAATGCCCCAGTCGTCGCGCACCAGTTTGGGTAGTTCGAGCCCCAGCGGCGCGACCAGCCGGTCGAGAAAACCGCCCCTTTCGAAGACAACGATCACCATCAGGCCGACGATGATGCCGGGCACCGCCATCGGCAACTTGTAAAGGCCGCTGAACAGTTTTCGACCGAGAAAGCTCTTGCGGATCAAAAGCGCCAGCGGCACCGAGGCCACAAGCGAGACGATGACCGGCATGACGCCGTAATAGATTGACGTCGTGAGGCCACGGATCATCGAGGGGCGGGTGAAAATCCGTTGGTAGAACATCAGCGTGAAGCTGCCATCCTCCTGCCTGAAGCTGCCGATCAGTGCCGACAGCAGCGGCCCGCCGAAGAAGACCAGAAGATAGCCTACCCCCGGAGCCAACAGCAGAAGAAGCTGGGCGCGCCTGTCGCGAAGGATCCCGGCCATCATGCCGCCTCCTCCGCCATCCTGTCATCGAGAAGATGGACCGAACCGGGAAACTGGAGGGCCACCCTTTGCCCGGCATCGATCAGGGTTTCCGCGCCGGACTGGCTGACCCTTATCTGGCGGCCGCCGATCTCGACCGTATAGAGCGCATTGGCGCCCATGAAGGAAACGGCGGAAACCGTGCCCTCACCGGCCTGATCGGCGCGGATGTGGATGTTTTCCGGGCGAACGGAAATCTGCACATTGCCGGCCGCCGCCCGGTCCAGCGTCACCGGCTGGCCCCAGGGCAATTGCGCCTGCTCACCCTCGGCGGAGACGGGCAGAAGATTGGTCTGGCCGAGAAAGCCGGCGGTAAAAGCATGCTTCGGCGCGCGGTAAAGCTCAAGCGGCGTGCCGATCTCGACCACCCGCCCGGCATTCATGACGACGATCCGGTCCGACATCGCCATGGCTTCGGCCTGATCATGCGTCACATAAAGGCTGGTCGCGCCGATGCGGCGGTGAAGCTCGGTCAGCTCATGGCGCAGCGTATCGCGGAGTTTGGCATCGAGGTTGGAGAGCGGCTCGTCGAACAGCAGCAGGCTCGGCTGCATGACGATGGCGCGCGCCAGCGCCACGCGTTGCTGCTGGCCGCCGGATAATTGCCGGGGCATGCGATCCACCAGACCGGTGAGATTGCAAATTTCCAGCGCATGGGCGATGCGGCGGGCCCGCTCGTCCTTCGCAACCTTCTTCATCTTCAGCCCGAAGCCGAGATTTTTGGCAACCGACATATGCGGGAAAAGCGCATAGGACTGAAAAACCATGGCGATATCACGCGCTTCCGGCGGCGCCTGATCGATGCGCTTGCCGCCCAGCCGGATTTCACCGCGCGAAGGCTGGCTGATGCCGGTGAGGATGCGCAAAAGCGTCGACTTGCCGCAACCGGAGGGCCCAAGAATGGTGACGAATTCGCCCCGCTCCACGGTGATCGATACGGGATGAAGCGCCCGGCTGGCGCCATAATCCTTGCTGATATTGCTGATCTCGAGTTCACTCATGGCGAGCCTCCCTCATATTTTTGACCAAGGGTTCCGGACCGTGCATGGCACTTGCGGCCGCACGATCCGGTCATCCTGATGGCGTTACTGGTTGAGGACTTTTTCATCGAGCGCTTCGGCAAGCGCCGTCGACATGTCCCAGAAAGCCGGCAGCGACAGGCGCGGATAGACACTCTGCGGCAGCACATGCTCCTGCACGGCCTTCGGCATCAGATCATTGGTGACATCGGCGCGCGGAGAGCGGGAGGCCTTGTTTTCCAGCTTCCAGAGCTGGAACTCCTTGCTCATCGCCATATCGATCAGAAGCAGTGCGGAGGCGACGTTCTTGGCGTTAGCCGGCACGAACATGGCGTCGCCAGAGCCGACCTGACCTTTTTCGAGAAGCGTGACGCGGAAACTGTCGGGCAATTGCTTGGTGCCGAGGAAACTCATGACCTGATCTTCCCAGACGGTGCCCATATAAAGCTGCTGGTTGTTGATGAGGTTGAGCGTATCGGCATTGCCGTTGGTCAGTTCGGCCACGGCCAGAAGACGACGATAATAATCCCAGACGGGCGTGAGGCACTCGGACTCCATGGCCCAGTCTTCGGCCTGCTGCAGCGTCTGGTTATAGTCGGTCAGCTGCTTGCGGCAGTCGCCGGTAAGATAATTGAGTGCGACAGAATAGATGAAGCCGCCGCCCGAACCACCCTTGGCCGGCAGGGTAACGCCGAGACGCTTGGGGTTCTTTTCGGCCCAGACAAGAAGGTCCTCGAAGCTCTTCGGCACATCCTCGGCCTTCACGAAGGCAGAGTCATAACCGATAGCCGTCTGGTTGAGATGCACCAGCGGGAAGCTGCCGCCATGCGGCTTGCCGAACACAGTTTCAGCCAGTTCCGGATTGTAATTGGCCATGTTCGGCAGGATTTTCGTCAGCGCAATATTGCCGACAACGCCCTTGGCAGACAGCAGCGGATAGCTGCCGCCACCGGCGAAATAGGCATCGACGGGCGAATCCTGACCTGCCGCCTGTACAGCGATCAACTGCTGGTTCGCCTGATCGCCCTTCACGTCGCTATAGGCGACCTTGATGCCATATTTGGCTTCGAAGCGGGTGATCAGCTCCTTCCACGTATCGGCGAAACTGCCGGCGAAATTATACATCGTCACCGTACCCTCGGCTTTGGCGGCCGGAACGACGATGTCGTAGAAATTGTCGCGCGTGACCTTCGACAGATCGAAGTCGAGGTTTTTCATATTGCTGTCAGCCGATAGGCACGGCGCTGCCGTCGTCGCCAGCGCAAGCGCGGCGATCGCAAAAAATTTCATGCGCATTGAATGGTTCCTCCTGGGGACCCGTTGTTGACCGGCCCCTTATTAATACACTCTAAGTGTAATATTTGTGACAGTCCAGTGAAAAATGCTGTCGCAACCGGTGGCCCGTGTTGCCGCCGCCCCGCGCAGCCGTTATCCAAGGCCATGAACACAGATCAGACGCCGCAGCTAACCTTCGACCGCCAGCCGCTTGCCAGCGAAAACGAGCGTCTCATTCTGGATATCGTGCGCCGCCACGGCCCCATTGCCCGCGCCTCGATTACCGGCCACACCAACCTCACGCAGCAATCTGTGCACCGGCTGATCGAAGGCCTGCTGGAGCGCGGGCTTCTGCAGACCGGCGCGCCGCTCAAGGGCACGCGCGGCCAGCCGAGCCCCACCATCGAGCTGGTGCCGGAGGCGGCCTATTCGCTTGGAATTTCCATCAACACCGACTCCGTCGTCATCTGCATCGCCGATTTCCGCTGCGACGTGATTGTCGAGGAAAAACTTGACATGCTTCCGGAGGACCGGGAGGAGACGCTTGCTGCCTTGTCGCTGGCCCTCGAACGGCTGCTCTCGGAACACGGCATTCCGCGCGAGCGCCTGCTTGGCCTCGGTTTTTCCATGTCCGGCTTCTTCGTGTCCGAGGACCGCGCCTTCAATGCGCCGGAGCCCCTGCGCGACTGGTCGCTGATGGACCTGAAGCCGATCCTTGAGAAACGGTTCCACCTGCCGGTCTGGCTGGAGAACAACGCCACCACGGGTGCGATCGGCGAAAGCCTTCGCGGTGTCGGCTCCTGGTGCCAGACCTTCGCCTATCTGTCCTTCAACTATGGCTTCGGCGGCGGGCTGATCCTTGGCGGCCAGCCGTTTCACGGCTTTCATGGCAATGCCGGCGAATTCAGCGGCATATACAGCCCGGACGAATCGCCCAAACGGCCGGCCCTGCAATATCTGATCGCCACCCTGCAGAGAAACGGCGTCGACATTCATTCGATCGAACCGCTCTATCAGCAGTTCGACCCCACATGGCCGGGCGTCGAGGAATGGCTGACCGAAACCATGCCGCAGGTGGACAGGCTGGTGGCCAGCCTGATCGCGGTGCTCGATCCACAGGCCATCGTCTTCGGCGGGCAATTGCCGCGCGCGCTTGGCCAGATGATGATCGAACGCACGCACATGCCCTCAGAGCGCGAACATCGTTATGGTGTCGGGCCAAAGGAAGCGAAGCTGGTTCTCAGCGAGACGGTCGGCGATCCCTCCGCCATCGGTGCTGCGCTGCTGCCGCTCAGGGTGCGCTATTTCCTCTAGGTCAGCCCAAACGGCCTGATGTAATCCCGCAACAATCATCACGGAAACGTGAGCCTGATTTCGCCCCCGGTTTTTTACTGGTTGGCAGCTTGCATCCGAAGGCGATAAATATGATTACAACTATCATGTTTATTCTGACATGAAGCGGTGTCTCGGCCCGCCTCATGCGCCAGGCCAATACGCCACCGGGTCGATTGATGAGCAAAGCCCTGTTTGAGGTTCTTGACGCCAAGGAAGAAAACCGCCTGATGCGGTTTTTCCGCCGGCAGCTGCAGAACCGCGAAGACGCCGCCGACGCCATGCAGGAAACCCTGTTGCGGGCGCTGGAAGTCTCGCATGCGACGCTGATCCACAATCCCCAAGCCTATCTCTTCCAGATCGCCCGGTCCGTCGCCCGCCTGACGGTCATCCGCCAGTCGCGCGAGCGGCCGCTATTCGCCCCTTACGAGGCGGGTTTTGCCGTCGCCTGCGAGGACCCCGGACAGGAACGGATCGTCGCCGGCCGACAGCACCTTATTTTAATGGCGCGGGCCATCGAGGCCCTGCCCAAACGTTGCCAGCAGGTCTACGTGCTCAGCCGTCTGCATGGCCATTCCAATGGCGAGATCGCCGTCCGGCTCGGCATTTCCCGCAACATGGTGGAAAAACACATCATCAAGGCGCTGCTGCACTGCCGTCAGGTCCGCGCGCAAATAAAAATGTAAACCGGCATCAGGTGTTCGCATCCTTTTTCACTCTATAAGGGAAAAGGAATACACATCAGCACGCAACAACGGCAGATCAGGACATGAACAAGCGCCCGGACGGCCTGAAGGATAACGGTTTGACCGATGACGGTCTAGCCGAAGAGGCCGCGCTGTGGGTGGCGCGCATGCAGTCGAGAGATGCGACGGAAGCGGAGCGCGAGGCGTTTCATGTCTGGCTGCGCGCCGATGCCGCCCATGCTAGCGCCTATGAGGACATGCGGAGCCTCTGGGGCGAGCTTGGCGATATCGAGCTTGCGCCGGCCGAACAGCGAAAACGGCGCGGACCTCGCCGGGCAATGCTGGCGGGTGTTGCCGGTCTCTGCCTCATCGGGCTTGCAGCGCTGTTTGCGGAGAAAAGCGGATTGAAGGACCGCTGGCAGGCGGATTATTACACCGAAATCGGCGAAACACGCATGCTTTCGCTGGAAGACGGCAGCCGCATCAGCCTGAACACCGACACGGCAATTGCGGTTCATTATTCGCAAAAGGAACGGCGCATCACCCTTCTTCGCGGCGAGGCCTATTTCGATGTCGCCAAAAACCCGGAGCGGCCCTTCATCGTCGAAGATGGAGCGCTGACGGCAAAGGCGCTCGGTACCCATTATTCGGTGCGCACCGGCAATGGCGCGCTGCCGCAGGAGGTGCAGGTGGAGGAAGGCCGCGTCGAGGTGACCACAGGCGCCGAGATCGCCGTGCTCACGCCCGGAGAGGCGGTGACCCTTGGCGGCGATGGCAGGCTGGTGCGCGCCCGCAAGGATGTCGCCAACAGCATGGCCTGGCGCGAGGGCAAGCTCGTCTTTTCCGGCCAGCCGCTGCGCGAGGTTCTCGATATTCTCTCGCAATATCGCCGGGGCCGCATCGTCATCCTCGATGAGGCGGCGGCAAGGCAGCACGTCTCCGGCATCTTCGACCTGAAGGACACGGATCAGGCGCTCACCATTCTCGAAGAGAGCCTTCCCGTTTCGGTATCGCGGCTTTCCGGAATGCTGGTTTTCGTCCGCTCGCGATAAAATAGCTTTTTTTCGCGAATCCGACGTCAGGAGTCGGCCCGCCTTTTCACTCTAGGCAATCAGGACCCGTTTCTGCGGGCGGCATGAGATCACGAGTGAGAGGGAATGACATGAATTTGGGCAAGCAGGCACGCGGCTGGTTCTGGCTGACGACGACGGCGATCATCGGGGGCATCGTCGCGGCAGGTCCGGGCGCCACGACCGCCAGAGCGCAGACACCGCCTGCCGCAAGCGGTGCGCCCGCCACCGTCACCGTCTCCATTCCCGCCGGCCCGCTGGAAAACGCCCTCCTCACCTTCGGCCGCCAGGCCAATCTGCGCATGGTCTACCCGTCCGCGATCACCAGGGGCCGCAGCACGGCCGGCGTCAAGGGCACGCTCAGCGTATCGGCGGCCGTCAGCGGGCTTCTGGCCGGATCGGGGCTGAACTATGCATTGGCCGGCGGCAACACCGTCCGCATTTTCGATCCCGCCAGCCAGAGCGGTGAAAGCGGCGGCGCGGCTGCCGCCGGCAGCACCCTGCTTGCGCCGGTCACCGTGCAGGGCACCGGCCTTGAAGGCGCCAGGGGCATCATCGAGAGCAATGGCTATGTCGGCAAATCCGGACGCACCGCTACCAAGACCGATACGCCGATTGCCGAAACCGCCCAGTCCATCACCACCGTCAGCCGCAAGCAGCTCGATGACCTGAAACCGCAGAACCTCTCGGAAGCACTGAACTACACGCCCGGTGCGCGCATCGGCCAATATGGCGCCGAGCCGCGCTTCGACGCCTTCAAGGTGCGAGGCACCGATCTCAGCACGACAGGCATTTTCCGCGACGGTCTGCGGCAGGTGAGCAGCCAGAACGGCAGCGCCCGGCTTGAGCCCTATGGCGTGGAAGCGGTTTCCATCCTGCGCGGCCCGGCCGCCTCCATCTATGGCGCCAGCAGCTCCGGCGGCATCGTCGATATCATCTCGAAACGCCCGACCGAAGAGACGCTGCGCGAGGTGGAGCTGCAATATGGCTCCTTCGGCCGCGTGCAGGGCGCTTTCGATCTTTCCGGCGCTGTCGATGACGAGAAGACCATGCTTTACCGCCTGACCGGGGTGGCCCGCGACGGCCGCAACGAAATCAGCGCCATCAAGGACGACCGGCTGTTCATCGCGCCGGCCTTCACCTTCCAGCCGGATGCCGGCACCAAGCTGACGCTGCTCGGCGAATATATGGACAGCACCACCGGCGGCACCTGGGGATACATCAACAAATATGGAGCCAGCGGCACATCCATCGGTGCGACATCGGTCTATGGCGGCGATTCCCGGTTTAATGATTTCGAGCAGAAACAATGGCGTATCGGCTATGAGTTCGAGCACGAAATCAACGACAACGTCACCTTCTACAGCAAGGCGCGTTATTCGGCCCTTTCGGCCGACCAGCAATGGGTCTTCGCCAATTATCCCGGCATCACCATCGAGGACAATGAAGGCGTTTCCGCAGACAATTACCTCAAGACGGAATTCGACACCGGCCCGGCGAAACATACGCTGCTGACCGGTATCGACTTCAGCCATATGTCCTACACATCGAAACAGGGCAGCGGCGCCAGTGCCTTCACCGACACCTTCACCTATGTGCCCGACGTATCGCTTATCCTGACTCAGCGGATGAACACGCTCGGCATCTATGCGCAGGACCAGATCGAGATCGACCGCTGGCGCCTGACGGCCGGCATCCGCCACGACTGGCTGGACACCGAATATCAGGCCCAGACCGTCGGAGACGCAACGGCTCCCACCTATGACGGCGATGAAACCAAGACGACGGGCCGCGCCAGCCTCGGTTATGTCTTTGACAGCGGCGTGATGCCCTATGTCAGCTACGGCACCTCCTTCGTCGCCAATCCGGGCGTCATCATCACCACGGGAACGGTGACGGGCCAGGCGCAGCCGACGGTCGGCAAGCAATATGAACTCGGCGTCAAATATGCCCTGCCGCAATATAACGCCCTGCTGAGCGCCGCCTTCTTCAATCTCGATCAGGACAATGCCACGGTCTACGAGACCTCCTCCGGCATCAACCTGCTGCGCCAGCTCGACCTGCGCTCGCGCGGCGTGGAACTCGAAGCCACGGCCTCGCTCGACAATGGCTGGAGCCTCATCGGCTCTTATTCCTATAACGACGTTGAAATCACCAAACTGACGTCGGAAACGGTGGGCAAGCAGCTCAATTCCTCGCCCTATCACACCTTCTCGCTGTGGGCCGATTACGAGTTCCAGGAAGGCGCGCTGGAAGGCCTCGGCATCGGCGCGGGCCTGCGTTATGTCGGATCGAGCTTCGGCGACAACCAGCACACGCCCATTCTCGACAATGAGGCCCGCACCTTCGTCGATGCATCGCTGCGCTACGATCTTGGCAAGGCCCTGCCTTCGCTGGAAGGCGTGAAACTGCAGATCAATGCCACCAACCTTCTCGACGAGGTGAAACAGGTCTGCACCACGGGCTTCTGCTATTATGACGAAGGCCGCAAGGTCGTCGGCAGCATCCGGTATCGCTTCTGATGCTGCAGCAGAACCCTGCCACAACCAAGCCCTCGCCGGCCGCCGTCTTCGTGGCGGTCGGCGGGCTTTATGTCGGCCAGAGCGTGATTGGCGGGCTGACCTTTCTCGGTCTGCCGGCGGTGCTCAGAACCGCCGGGCTGCCGCTGGACCAGATCGGCCTGCTTTACCTCGTCGTTCTGCCCTGGGCGCTGAAATTCCTCTGGTCGCCACATGTGGAGCGTTACCGGCTGCCGCCCGTCGGCAAAAACCGCTCGCGGGTGATCGTCGGCACGGGCATCGCCGCCTGCGCCTGCGGCCTCGCTGTTCTTGCTTTCACCGGCCCGTCGCCGGTTTCCGTCGCAATCGCCATCCTGTCGGTGATCGCACTGGTGACGGCAACCGTCGACATCGCCTGCGACGGCTACGCGGTCGAAACGCTGGCGGAAGAGCATCATGGCTGGGGCAATGCCGCGCAGGTGGGCGGCTCCTATCTCGGTTCCGCCATTGGCGCCGGCCTGTTTCTGGTGCTGGTGGAACGCGCCGGCTGGATGAGCGCCACGCTGGTCATGGCCGGACTGGTCATCCTGCTTGCGCTCCCCTTCCTGTTCGGCCCTGCGGCAAGAACGGTCACGCAAACACGGGACCACCTGCCATCGATCAAAAACGCGCTCAAGCGACGGGAAGTCCGCACAGGTCTTCTGGTCGCGGCCGTTTATGTCGCCGCGCAGAAATGGGGTCTCGCCATGCTCGGCCCGTTTCTGGTCGACTATGGCTTCGATCTCGCCACCATCGGCACGCTGAATGGCGTGGGCAGCATGATCGTCGGTTTCGCCGGCGCGCTGCTCGGCGGCACGCTGGTGCGGCTCTACGGGGCGTCACGAATCCTGCTCATCGCCATCTTCGTGCAGACGGCGCTGTTGTGCCTTTTCGCCTATTTCAGCGCCCATCGCGATATTTCGCAATGGGTCGTCATGGCGGTTGCGGTGGCAAGCTCGTCGGGCATCATGTCCATTGGCTTCGTCGCACTTTACGCCTGCTTCATGGGCTGGTCCGACCCCCGGCAGGCAGGCGTCGATTTCACCCTGTTCCAGTGCATGGATGGCGTTGTCGGCATGATCGGCGGGCTGGGCGCCGGCGCGATTGCCGAAAAATTCGGTTATCAGGCCTCCTTCATCATCGCCGCCATCGTTTCGGTGCTTGCCGCACCGGTCATCTTCCTGCTGATGCGACGGCAGAACTCCTGAACCGAAGCACCGGGCGGCTTAAACCACGCCCGGCAGGCCTCTTGCATCGGCCTATTCGACCACCACCGACAGTGCCGAGCCGGTATAGACCGGCCGCACCTTCACATTGCCCGCATCGATCGCGGTGAAGGTTCCGGTCAGGCCGTTGGCGGAAATCACGTCGAACCGTGTGCCCGCGGCCGGCGCGCCGCCATCAAAGGTGAGCTTCAGCGTTGCGCCCTCCAGCACCGCATTGCCCTTGACGTGCAGCGGCGCCTTTTGCGGATCAAGCGCCAGCGTGCCGCCCGACTGCTGATAATCACCACCAATAACGACATCCTTCTCTCCGCCAAGCGAGAGCGTGCCGCCGCTGACCAGCACACCGCCGGTTCCCAGCGCATCGGCAGACGATGCCACCAGCGTTCCGTCCCTGACGATCGTGCCACCGCCATAGCTGTTGTTGCCGCTGAGCGTCAGCGCACCGCTGCCGGATTTGACGATACGCCCTGCCCCGGCAATATCGTTCGTCCAACGGTCCGCCGCATTGAAGCCACCGGTGGCGGCATCCATGGTCACCTCGACATCGCCGTCAAACGCGCCGTAACCACCGGCAGCGGCAACCAGATTGATCCGGCCCCAGCCGTTGCTGTCGTCAAGTAGCGGATAACCGGCCTCGATGCCGGTGGAAAACAGCACGGCGCGGCGCTCTTCGGCATTCAGATAGGGAAGTCGCGTTTCCAGCAGAACCTCTGCCCCCTTCGGCACCACCATCGCCGCGTCACCCGCTGCCTTGTCGCGGCTGAAGGAGAAGGTCATGCGCCGGCGATAATCCGCGCCGTTCTTCACCGCATCGGCAAAACGGTCGACATCCGGCTTTGCGCCATGGGCAAAGTCGATAAGCGACTGGCCCTGTGGCAGGCGTTTGGCGAAATAGGCCTGCACGGCGTCATGCGCGGCCTTCTTCACCTCGGCATTTTTCGGATCCTGCAACATGGCCGCGGCCATGGCGGTTGCGGTGATGCGGCCGCCGATCACGTCGAGCGGCGAATGCATGCCGGCGACGACACGGCTCTCACCGAGTTCGGAAGCTGCCGTCAGCAATTCGGAAAAGCGCTCCGGCACGGCATAGGCATAAGCGATGGCTGCGAGATAGGCGGCATTGGTGTGCCCGCTCGGAAAACCGCCATCCTTGCCGCGGCCGCGATTTTCGCGGGCATATTTCAGCGCCGGTACGATGACACCCGAGCCGCTGTCGTAGCTTTCGAAGCTACGGTCGCCAATCGTTTCCTTGCCGGTCTCGATCACCTCGCCCTTCGCATTCATGCGCCAGGGCCGCGGTGAGGAATAGAAATATTTCGCGGGCGATGTCGTGCCTTCCGGGCCGCGGATCACCTTCATGAAGGCGACGAAATCCTTGAGCTCGCTATCGGCAGCACCGGCCTCGGTGCCCTTGTCGTCTTCCTTGCGGGTGATGACCTCGTTCGGGTCGAAATCGGCAAGCGTATGATTGATCGTCGTTGTCGCACCCGCGCCTTCGCGATACCAGCCGGCAAGCGGGCCCAAGCCGTCGATGACGCTGTAACCCTGCGAACGGCGGTCGTTCATATAGGCTTCGAAAGCGGCGGCGCGGGTGCGGTTGTCGCCGGTTACGGACAGCACATAACGCATGTTTTCCTGCCAGACGGCGGGATCGACGATCTTCACATGGGTGAAATCCGTAGGACCATCGCCATTGGCGCCGCCATCGGCCCATTTTTCATCGCCGAGTGTCCAGATGCGGTTGAAACCGGAGAGAATCTCGATGATCGGATTGTCCCGGTCGTCATAGGCGCGAACGTCCTCGCCTTTGGCATTCTTGCCGGTCTGGTTGCGGTAATTATCGGCAAACGGCAGCGGATAGGACGCGGCAGGCTCCGGCACCGTGATAGCATAACCCTGGCCCGCCGGCCCGTTGCGATCGAATGCCTCAGCGCCTTGAACGAGAACCAGCAATGCGGCAGAGGCAAGCAGGGCCGCGCGTGCGGACGGAAAAGACGACATATTCAGTTTGGCCATGACGAATCCTATGATTTGCAGCGAGTGACGCGCGACGAAACAGTCGACGCGGTTTTCCGCGCGTCTCGTCATCAGGTTTAGACGATGCTTATTTCAGTTTTTCGATGGGGCTGATCGAGAACAATATCCGCCTGCAAGGAGGGGATGAATATGCCCGGAGGGAGACTCCGGGCATGGTCTTCAATGGCTTCGCCTTGCGGCAAAGCCGGATAAATGCCGATTATTTCTTGACCGCGACTGCCTCGTTGATCTTGGCGATATCTTCTTCCAGAACCTTGTAGGTCTGGTCGAGCGTCAGTTCGCCGACGATCAGCTGGCTCATGCGCTGCACGATCTGCTGGTACATGGCGCTGCCGCCCTTGGCGCGCTCGAATTCGCGGGCGGCCTGCGGCACGTTCTTCTTGTTGTCGAGGAAGACCTGCATCGCCGCCTTGGCGTTTTCGCTCTTCAGCTTGTATTGCGGATTGGCGATTTCCGCACCCGTCAGGATGACGTAGTTTTCAGCGATTTCCCGCTGCACCTTCTCGGAGCCGAGAAATTCGATGAAGTGGGCCACGTCTTCCGGATATTTGGTGCGCTTGAAACCGACGATCGCCGTGCCGCCGGGCATGGCGTAGCAACCGGTATCGCCGCAGGGCGCATTGATCGCGGTCCATTCGAAGGTGTCGCCGATCTTGTTCTGGAACGGATTGACCATCCAGTTGCCGGCGAGATACGTCACGACATTGCCGTTGACGAACTCGTCACCCATGTTCTTGTATTGCGAGCCGCCGGCAGCACCCCACATTTCCTTGGGGAAGCTGCCATTCTGCGTCCATGAATAGATATCGGCGATATATTTCTTCGCCGCATCGTCAGGGAAGCTGAACTTACCGTCCTTCACATAGGTCGAGCCATAAGAGAAGGCGCCGCCGGAGAAACGGTGGCCGGAACGGTCCATGGTGAAGGGGATCTGCACACCCGTCGCCTTGGCGACACGGGCGGATGCCTCGACGATCTCGCTGAATTTTGCGGTCGGGCCGGGCAAGGGTTCACCCGCCTGTTCAAACAGCGTCTTGTTGACGAAGGGCAGGTTGAGCGTCTGCGACGCCATATAACCGTTGATCGACTTCGGATCGTTGATATTGGGCAGGCGAAGCTGGTCGAGGCTGGAACCGTGCAGCTTCGCAAAGGCTTCCGCATCCTTCATGTAAGGCCGCATGTCGAGGTAATAGGGCGCCAGCTGCCAGTCGGTGATCTTGGCGATATCAGGGCCCTCGCCCACTGCCAGCTGCACCGGCAGCTGCTTGGAAACCGCATCATAACCCGACGATACGAAGTTGATCTTCACGTCCGGATTGGCTGCCTCGAACTCCTTGCTGAGCGCGGCCATGCGCTGCACGTAGCCCTGGTCGTCATCCGTAAAAAGAAAGGTGATCGTGCGGGTCTCGGCCTGGGCGGCAGAAAGACCGGCGACGGAGGCAAATACAAGGGCGCTGACCCCCGAAAACAATTTCATCATGCTCATCCTCCCAATGAAAACATTTTCATAAACCGAACAAGAGCTCCTCTGCCAAATTCGATTTATAATGTTTTGCGACTTGACAGAATAAACGTCAAGCTGTTTGTTTTGTGTAAATCGCACAAATCGACGTGAAAAAGCGAAGGTCGGTTAGTGAAAATAATTTCATTATAGATCGACGGGAGGCGATCCATATGACGGATGCAGCATTAGCGGCAAGCGCCTCGCAGCCGACCTACAGTGTCGGCAACGGCGAGACGGTGACGGCATGGATCGTCTCGGATCTGGTGGAGACATCGTTTCCGGGCACGCCGGCACCGGCAGAGGATCGGGTCAATTACCGCTTCATCAACGGTTTCGTCGATGTCGGCGACCTGCCCTGCCGCAAGGCCTTCCAGCAGACCATGATCGGCCGCGACATTGAGCCCGACACGGACTGGCCGGTATCGCATCTCAACCTGCCCGGTTCCAACCGCCGCGTTGAATTCACCGGCTTCTGGCATGTTCCCACCCATGTGCAGCGCTGGCTGAAGGGCACGTTCCGCAGCGACGTGGCAAGGCAGGCTCATCTGCGGCTTCGTACCTGCGGCGGCGTTCGCATCTGGGTAAACGGCGTCGAACAGCTGCGCTTCGAACCCTTCATCCGGAATGTCGAAAGCAGCCGCGATGTTACGCTATCGCTTGCGGCGGGCGACAATGAGGTGCTGCTGCTCTGCGAGGACCTGGCGGAGCGCGACATCATCTGGTTCTTCGAGCTTGAGGTCATCGATGCCGTGCCGCTGACCGTCGTGCTGCCGGTCCCTCTCGACCGGGAGGAGACGAAGCGTCTGGCCGCGCTGGTGCGTGACGTGCACCCTGCCCGCGATGTGTTTTCCGGCAGCGCGCTCGAGCTTGTCTTCGGCGCAGCGCCCGCGCACGACCTGCCGGTGCATATCGCTGTCAAAAGCCATGGCCATGAGCGCGCCGCACTCGCCGATGTCGAGACCGTGCTGAAGGCCGGGCAATCCTCGCTGACGATCCCCGAGACGCTTGGCATTGCCGACGGGTATCATGGCGTCAGGATAACCCTCGGATCGGGAGCCGGCACCGTCACCCGTCTCATCGATGCCGCCTTCATGCGCGATATCGCGCCGGAAGCATCCTCTAACGATATCAACGAGCGGAAGAAGGTGACCCTATCCTTCAGTGCCCGCTTCGGCGCCTGGCGCATCGGCCGCGCGCTGGCGATGGTCGCCACCGGCAGCGATGACATCAAGACGATCGGCGGCATCGTTGATGCCACGCTGCATTCCATCGACCGGCGCGAAGATTGCTCTGATTTCATCATGATCCCACTACTCTGGCTGGTGCACGCCTATGGTGACCGGCTGCCGGCGGATATGCGGGCACGCATCAACGCTTCGATCCTCGGTTATCGCTACTGGGTGGACGAGCCGGGCAATGACGTCATGTGGTTCTGGAGCGAGAACCATGTCCTCTGCTTCCATACCAGCCAGCTGCTCGCCGGTGACTATCTGCCGGATGCCACCTTCACCGCCTCTGGCCGCACCGGACGCGAGCAGGCGGCGCTGGCAGCGGACCGGCTGGAGCGCTGGTTCGACAGCGTCGAGGCGCATGGCCTCGCGGAGTGGAATTCGGCCGCCTATTACCCCGTGGATTTCATCGGCCTGCTGGCCATCGAACACTGGGCAGGGCCGGAACTTGCCGCCCGCGCGCGCCACCAGCTTGATCTCATTTTCAAAATGATCGCGCTGCATACACTCGGCGGCGTCCCTTCCGGTTCCCAGGGGCGAGCCTATGACAAGGAGTTGCGCGCCGGGCCGCTAACGGAGCTGGCGCCCTTTGCCGAGGTTGCCTTCGGCAAAGGCTGGCTCAACAATGGCGTTGCCTCGCTACCGATGTTCTGCTGCGGTGGTTACCTGCCGCCGGCACACCTTGCCGCCCTTTCCCAGCTGACAAGCGGCCGCATGGTGGAGGCGCGGTATGCGCAGGGGCTGGAGCCCGGCAAGCTCGTGCTGTTCAAGAACGAGGCCGCCCAGCTTTCCACCGTTGTCGATCACAAGACCGGTCGCGGCGGTCACCAGCAGCATGTCATGGACATCAAGCTTGCCGGCCACCCGATGGCGCGGCTCTGGGTCAATCACCCCGGCGAAGACGATCCATGGGGCACGCAGCGCCCCTCCTACTGGGCCGGCAGCGGCATCCTGCCCCGCGTGGCGCAGCACCGCGATATTGCAATGCTGATCTTTGACACCGGGGATCACCGCAATGACTGGACCCATGCCTATCTCGGCCGCGACGGGCTGGACGAGGTGGTGATGGACGGTAACTGGCTCATCACCCGTTCGGGCCGCGGGTTTGCCGCCCTATATGCGACAAACGGGCTTGAACCCGTCACCGCTGGCGCCACCGCCAACCGCGAAATCAGATCGCCTGGCCGTCGCGCCGGCTGGATCGGTGTCATCGGCAGTGGCGATGAGGAGGCCTTCGCCCGCTTCCGCGAGAAAATTCTCGCCACTCAGGTCACCTTCGATGTCGAAAACCGGCTGCTCACAGTCACACCATCCGGCGGGCCAGACCTAACGCTCACCTGGGACGGCAGCTTCACCATCGGCGGACAGGCCATGGCCTTTGACCATGACCAACCGCAACCGAAAATCACCTTCGATAGCGCCGATCCCACCTCGGATGGCGCGGCACGCCCCTTTTACTCCTAAGCGGAATGACCAGATGAACCAGCCAAGCATGGAAAAAGACACTCTCCGGACGACCATCGACAATGTCGCCGCCGCCTTCAGCCGCCTCAAGGGCATTCAGGAAGGTCTGGTCAGCGGCAGTTCCGACGGCAAGATCCAGTTCGACGAATGGGATTGGGAAGTGGGTGTGGGCCTTTATGGCTTCCTGCGCCGTGCGCTCGCCGCCAATGACCAGAAGGCATTGGACGACCTCGTGACATGGTATGGCTGGCAGATCGACCGTGGCCTGCCACCGCGCCAGATCAACAGCTCCGCGCCGATGCTGCCGCTCGTCATCCTGACGGAACATGTCGACCGGCCGGATTTCCGGGCGCTGGTGGAAGACTGGGCCGACTGGCTGGTGAATGAATTGCCGAAAACCGAGGATGGCGGCTTCCAGCATGTCGTCAAGGAGCGGCTGAACGAGGGTGAATTATGGGACGACACGCTGTTCATGGCTTGTCTGTTCCTTGCCCGCGCCGGTGTGGTCTGCAAACGCCAGGACTGGATCGATGAGGCGGTCTACCAGTTCATGGTCCATGCGCGGTATCTCTCCGACCCGATCACCGGGCTCTGGTATCACGGCTGGACCTTCAACGGCCGCCACAATTTCGCGGACGCCTTCTGGGCTCGCGGCAATTCCTGGATCACCGTCGCCATTCCCGAGCTTTTCGAGCTGGTACCGACACTTGCCGGAAAGGACAAACGTTTCCTCGCCAATGTGCTTTCAAGCCAGGTGCGGTCGCTGAGGAGATATCAGCGCGAAGACGGCATGTTCCATACGCTGCTCGATGACCCGACCTCGCCGGTCGAGACATCGGCAACGGCCGGCATCGCCTATGGCATTCTGCGCGGCATCGAGGCCGGCATTCTCGGCGAGGAGAACCGACCGCATGCGGAGCGCGCACTGAAGGCCGTGCTTGGCAATATCGATAACGAAGGCGTCGTCCACGGGGTTTCCGATGGTACGCCGATGGGCCACGATCTCGATTTCTACCGCCGCATTCCCAATCTGCCCACGCCCTATGGGCAGGCGCTGACGATGCTGCTTCTGATCGACGTTTTTCTGAAAAGGCCAAAGGCATCGTGAACATCATGAACATCAATCAGGACATCACAGTCGCGGCAGGTAGCCTTGATGCCACGGCGACCATCCAGCAGGCTATCGATGCCGTGTCATCAGCAGGCGGCGGGCGCGTGTCTCTCTCGGCCGGGCGCCATGTCAGCACCGGCCTCCGTCTCAAGAGCGGCGTGGAACTGCACCTTGCCGAAAATGCCGTGCTTGCTCCCGTTTCCGATTACGACGCTTATGCGCTCACCCGGGTTTCGGTGATTGCCGAAGATTCCGATCGCGGCATGATCATTGCAAGAGGCGCAAGCAATATCGCCGTCACGGGTCCCGGCCGCATCGAGGCCGGCGGTGAAAACTTCATCATCGGCGATGACACGGCCATGGGCACCTATATCCCGGCGAAAAAACGCCCGCGGGTGATGGTGCTGGAAGCCTGCCGCAACGTGCGTCTTGAAAACCTGAACGTCAGCGGCTCCCCCATGTGGACGCTGCATATGGTCGATTGCGAAGACCTCCATTTCCGCAACCTGCGCATCGAAAACGACCGCCGCCTGCCGAATACGGACGGCATCGTGCTCGACGCCTGCCGGCGCGCCTTGATCGAGGACTGCTTTATCTCGACTGCCGATGACGGCATCTGCCTCAAAACCAGCGCCGGGCCGGATGGCAAGGCCGTGGGGGTCTGCGCCGATATCACCGTGCGCCGCTGCACCGTTTCCAGCATGAGCTGCGCGCTGAAACTCGGCACCGAATCCTTCGGCGATTTCACCAATGTGGTGTTCGAGGATTGCAAGGTCGTACAGTCCAACCGCGGCATGGGTCTTTTCTCCCGCGATGGCGGCGCCATGCGCAACATCCGCTTTTCGCGGATCGAGACCGAATGCCATGAAACTCCGGGCGGTTTCTGGGGCTCCGGCGAAGCGGTCACTGTCACCGTCGTCGACCGTCGCCCCGAACGACAGGCCGGCCGGGTGGAAAACCTCGTGGTGGAACATCTGGGCGGCTCCATGGAGGGAGCGATCAACCTCGTCTCCACCTCGGCGGCCGGCATTCACAATGTCAGGCTGGAACGCATCACGCTTGCGCAGCAGCCCGGCAAGCTCGGCACCGGCCTGCAATATGACCTGCGCCCCACCAATGCCGATATAGCGCCAAGCGCCGATGCCGCCGGCCGCGCCAATGCGTGGACGCAGGATGCTGAGGGCCGGATCGTCGGCATGGAGGATTATCCCGGTGGCATGCCCGCGATCTTTCTTTCGGGCGTTCACGGTTTTTCGGCGCATGATGTCGCCATCAAAAGAGTGACGCCCTTGCCGGAGGGCTGGAATATCGAAGAGATCGTCGCGACGACGAGCTTGCCCGAAGGGAGCAGGTAATGGGAAGTCTGAAGCTAGAAAACCTCAACAAGGCATTCGGCGCCGTTCATGTGCTGCATGATATCGATCTTGAGATCGAGGATGGGGAGTTCGTCGTTTTCGTTGGCCCTTCGGGCTGCGGAAAATCCACCCTGCTGCGCATCATCGCGGGGCTCGAGGACGTCTCCTCCGGCACCATCGGCATTGGCGGGCGCGATGTCAGCGCGCTGTCGCCGGCCGAGCGCAAGATCGCCATGGTCTTCCAGTCCTATGCGCTTTATCCGCATATGAGTGTGCGCAAGAATCTTGCTTTCGGTCTGGAAAACCTGCGCTTCAAGCGGGCGGAAATCGAAAGCCGCATCAATGAGGCGGCGCGCATGCTCGCTATCGAGCCCTATCTCGACCGCAAGCCGAAACAGCTTTCCGGCGGCCAGCGCCAGCGTGTCGCCATCGGCCGTGCCATCGTGCGCGAGCCTGATATCTTCCTGTTCGACGAGCCGCTGTCGAACCTCGATGCCGCACTGCGCGTGCAGACCCGCGCCGAAATCACGCGGTTGCACCGTGATATCAAGACGACGATGATCTATGTCACCCACGACCAGGTGGAAGCCATGACCATGGCCGACAAGATCGTCGTGCTGCGCGCCGGGCGCATCGAGCAGGTGGGCAGCCCGCTTGAGCTTTTCGACAATCCGCGCAACCTCTTTGTTGCCGGTTTCCTCGGTTCGCCGCGCATGAACATGCTGAAGGGCACCATCACCAAGGGGGAAGACGGCACCATCGCCATCGACGCCGGCTACGGCGTGTCACTCCCCTGCCTCGTCGATCCGACAACCGTCAGTCCCGGACAGGCGGTTCTCGCGGGCATCCGCCCCACGCATTTCACCATCGCGGATGCCGGCCTGCCCTTCGAGGTGCAATATCACGAAAGCCTTGGCACCGAGACCTATCTCTACGGCAACCTTCAGGGTGAGAAAGAGCAGATTATCGTGCATCAGGCGGGCCATTTCGCGCCCGCTTCCGGCTCGGTGCTGAAGATCATGCCGGCACGGGAAAAGGTGCATGTCTTCGATCCCGCCACCGAACTGGCGCTGCCGCGCGTCGCGAGCGAAGGGAGGGGTTAGCATGGCCAATCCGACGCTTGCGAGACTGTCCGACCGCGCGCTCGACGCCGTGATGGCGATTGCCGAAGTGCCGCTCAACTTCATCGAGCGGCTGATCGGCAAAAGGCGCATGCCCTATATCTTCCTGATGCCGAACCTCGTTCTCTTCGGCATCTTCACCTTTTTGCCGATTGCGATTGCCGTCGGTTACGCCTTTACCGGCGGCACCGAACTTCTAATCTCTGACCGTCCCTTTGTCGGCCTGGAGAATTTCGGCAAGCTGCTGGATTGCCAGAGCTATATGGACCCCGGAAGCTGCCGTGAATCGCTGTTCTGGACGGCGATCTGGAACACGCTTTGGTTTGTCGCCTTCAATGTCATTGCCACGTTGCTGGTCGCGCTCATCACGGCGCTCATCCTCAACCGGGCGATCGCCGCGCGCGGTTTCTTCCGTGCCATGTTCTTTTACCCCGTGCTGCTGTCTCCCGTCGTCATCGGCCTCATCTGGAAATGGTTCCTTGACCGCAATGGCCTGCTCAACGCCTTTTTCCAGATGCTGGGCGTGCCGCCAGAAATCTTCCTGCTGGATGTCGGTTGGTCGCGTTTCTTCGTGGTCGTCGTTTCGGTCTGGTTCCATATGGGCTTTTATACGCTGATCCTGCTGGCCGGCCTTCAGGCCATCCCGAAGGATCTCTATGAAGCCGCCGCCATCGATGCCGCCTCGCCCCGGCGCACGCTTTTGCGCATCACCCTGCCGCTTCTCGGCCCCAACCTGCTCGTCGTGCTCATCCTGTTGATGATCCGATCCGTGCAAATATTTGATGAAGCTTGGGTTCTGACCAATGGCGGCGGACCGGGAACGGCCAATACCTTCGTCGTGCAATATATCTACCAGATGGCCTTTGGCAGTGATCTGAGGCTGTTCGGCCTTGCGTCCGCTGCATCGGTTCTCATGGGCCTTGTGCTTCTCGCACTCACCCTCGTGCAGCTGCGCCTCGGCAAAAAGATGGAGTCCTGACCATGTCCAACGCCGTCTCTTTCCTCACACGCACCCGCCGCCCGGGCCGGATCGGCCTCACCGATATCCTCTCCTGGGTCTGGCTCATCGGCGGCACGCTCGCGGTCCTCATCCCGGTCGTCTGGGCCGCCATGTCATCGCTGAAACCGGAAGCCGAGATCACAAGGTTTCCGCCGAGCCTTCTGCCGCGCGCCGCCGTGCAGGTGGAGGTTCAGGGTTACGACAAGCCGCTCAGCCTGTGGAAAGCCCCAATCGACGGCGCGGAGCGGGAAATGGCCATGGTCCGCCGCGTCGGCCTGAAAGCCCAGATGGTCGATCCGGCCAATCCCGGCCCGCCCGTCAGCGTCGACACACGCGAAATAACGCCGGTTCAGAAGCTGACCATCGCGACGGAGAATTTTACCGATCCCCTGACGCAGTTCAGCTTCCTCACCTTCCTCAAGAACTCGGTCTTCGTCACCTTCGTCGCGACGGTTCTGACGCTGATCGTCAACGCCATGGCGGCCTTTGCGCTCTCCAAATACCGCTTCCGCGGCGAGAAGGCGATCTTCGTGCTGATCATCTCGACGCTAATGATCCCGCTCACCGTCGTCATGGTGCCGGCCTATCTCGTCATCGTCGGCGTCGGCCTCGTTGACAATCTCTGGGGCGTCATCATCCCCACCGTCGCAACACCGACGGGCGTGTTCCTGCTCAGGCAATATATGCTGACCATCCCCGACGAGCTGATCGAGGCGGCGCGCGTCGATGCCGCCAGCGAATTCCGCATCTTCTGGCGCATCATCCTGCCGCTGACGGCCCCGGCGCTTGCGGTTCTCGCCATCTTCTCGGTGCTTTGGCGCTGGAACGACTTCCTCTGGCCGCTGATCGTTCTCAGCAGCCGTGAAAACTTCACGCTCCAGGTGGGCCTCAATGCCTTCCAGGGCGAGTTCTCGGTGCAATGGCATTATATCCTTGCCATGACTTTCCTCAGCCTCGCACCCGTCACCGTCGTGTTCCTGTTCCTGCAGCGCTATATCACGACAGGCATTGCCGGCACGGGGATGAAGTAATCCCTGACATCACCTGCGGGGCGGCGCGATGCTGCCCCTCAACACCAGCCGACAACCAAGTTCCAGCCGATGCGCCGGACGTGTCGGATCGGCTGCCACCAGCCGCTGCTCCAGCAGCGCAAGCGCCGCACCGCCCAGCCGGTCGGCCGGCAACTGGATAGTGCTGAGCGGTGGCGCGCTGAAGGCCGCCGGCATGATATCGTCGAACCCCAGCACCGAAACATCGTCCGGCACCCGGATACCCGCTTCCGTCAACGCCTTCAGGCAGCCGAGCGCCAGATTGTCGGCGGCGCAGAAGATCGCCGTTGCGTTTCGAAGCGGACGCTCCTCGGCCAGCAGCCGGCGAATGGCGGCCTCACCCCATTGCGGCTCATAGCTTTCCACCTCGACCACCATATCGGAAGGCACGGAAAGGCCTGCGGCCAGAAAGGCGTCGCTAAAACCATCATAACGGCGCCGGATCGTCGTGCGCCCCTTCCAGGTGATGTGCAGAATATTGCGATGCCCGAGCGACAGCAGATGCTCGATGCCGAGACGCGCGCCAAAACGGTTTTCCGCCGTCACCGTATCGACGATCATCGCCGGGTCTTCGCCATTGATCAGCACCACCGGCCGGCCGAGCGCCGACAGCGCCTCGACCAGCTGCTGCCTGTCATCATTGAGAACCACGACGCCATCGACATTGTCTGCATCGGCAGCAACCGCCACAGCGACCGGATCAATCCGGCTTGTTGCACTCACATAAGGAACGATGCGAATGCCGCGCCGCTCGCATTCGCGCCGAAAACCGTTCAGCATCGTCCAGCTGACCATGTTGAGGTCGCTCTGCGGTGCTGCATCATTGGTCATGGCCAGAAGTACGACACGCAGCGTGGCGATCGTCGCCTTCTGCCGGCGGTTTTCGAGATATCCGAGCGTGCGGGCCGTCTCCAGCACCCGCTCGCGAACCTGCGTGGTCAAGGGCGCGGTGCCGTTGATGGCGTGCGAAGCCGTGCTCAGCGAAACATTCGCCTCCCGCGCTACGTCCTTAAGCGTCGTTTTCCTATCCGCTTTCATATAGGGGAAATTCAACCACTCTTCTTCGGACAGTGCGGGCAGAAAGCCTGCCCCGCGCAGTCGATCTGAAGAATACCCGTGCCTGTTTGCTGCTCTCTAGTCTGGGGAAGACTACAGCAACATCCGTAAATGCGGAATTGATTTCTTTGGGTTTTTGCCATCACCTGGCCAAAAGCACCGCCCGCAGCAAGCTGCGGGCGGCAAGGCGGTCAGAGCGACTGGGAGATATGGTCGATGCTGTCCTTCACGGCAGCAGCAGGGTCCTTCAACTCATGCACTTCCGTCGCGAAGGGTTCGAAGCTGTAAGGCCCCTTGTAACCGGCCGCCTCCAGCGTTTTGATCTGGGCGATATTCTCCAGCCGGTCGCCGCCATCTACAAGAACACGGTGAGCGTCGAGCATGTCGGCCACGGATACCGCAAGGTCGGTAACACCGGAAATGTGGACGAGGCCGGTGTGTTCGGGGAAGAACGCCGTCTCGCGCGCGAGGTGATGGTGGAAGGTGTCGTGCACCAGCCTGTAGACATCGCCGCCGCCAGCCGCATCGATTGCCCTGATGGCCTCGGCTTTGGTGCGCAGTGACGAGACCGGGAAGCCGAGCGGTTCGACGAAACCGATCAGGCCGCGTTCTTCGAGGATCGGTTTCATGGCCTTCAGCGCCGTGACGAGATCGTCAAAAGACACCACCGTGCCGTCATTCAGCGGGCACATTACCAGCGCCTTCGCACCGCTTGCCGCGGCATAATCGGCCATGGCAACAGCCCTCAAAGGCAGGTCGCCCGACCAGACGTTGAAGGGGTAAAGCGCATTGATCGAGATGATCGTCACGCCCGCCTTTTCGGCCGCCACCTTCACCGCCGCCGGATCCGTCGTGCCGACAATATCAGGCAGGTCGTTGCGGATTTCGACTTCGGTGAGGCCGAGCCTGCGGGCGGTGGCGAAGAACTGCTCGAGGGAAAGCTTCGGCGCGGTGATGTGGTTGATGGCAAAACGCATGAAAGACCTCACTGGTAAAGAGCAGGACGGGTGGGAAGCTCGATTGCGACGGCCACCCCGTCCGTCTCCTGCGCGGCAACGCAGGCATCGGAGGTGATGGCGGCCACGTAGCCGTCCCAGGAATTGGGCCCCGAGGCCGTTCCCTTCGCCGCCGCGTGGATGAAATCCTGCAATTCCACATCGTAGCTGGCGATGAAGCGGTCTTTCCAGTCGGTGAGGATATCGTTCTGCAGCTTGGCGCCGAGGCGCGTCTGCACCGACATCGGTTCCGGCAGGCTGGCAATGCCGTCTTCACCCACCACCTGGCACTGGATATCATAACCGTAATGGCAATTGACGAAGATTTCGACGTCGATGATCGTGCCCTTCGCCGTCTCCAGAATGACGATCTGCGGATCCTTCAGTCTCGTATGGCTGCGCGCAGTGGAGCGGGGAAAGAGAACACGGGCGGAAACATAGTCATCGTCGAGCAGCCAGCGCAGCACGTCGATCTCATGGATCATCGTGTCGTGGATCGCCATGGGCGTCACATATTGCTCCGGAACCGTCGGGTTGCGGTGGGCGGCATGCACCATGATCGGCGCGCCGATCCTGTTATCCACGGCCTGTTTCAGCGCCACGTAACCGGCATCATAACGGCGCATGAAGCCCACCTGAACCAGCCGTTTGCCATGCGCCACCTCCGCATCGACAATGCGTCTTGCGCCTTCGGCCGTTGTCGCCAGCGGTTTTTCGCAGAAGCACGGCTTGCCGGCGGCAATGGCCGCCAGCACATATTGTTCATGGGTTGCGCCCCATGACGTGACGAGCACGGCATCCACGTCAGGCGATGCGATCAACTCTTCACCGGTGGCGAACACGACGGCATCCGGGGCGATGTCGTTTTTAACCGCCTCGGCCGAGGCGCGGTTGACGTCGCTGAGCGCAACGATCTTTGCGCCGCCCAGAACTTGATTGATACGGCGGGCGTGATCACGCCCGATTGCGCCGGTGCCGACGACACCAATTCTCACAGTCATCTGAAAAACCTCATTTCCAGTATTTGGCGACGTATCGCCGGGTTTCGCTGAGCATGAACCGCGCGCTGTCATCGACGCGGTCTTCCCAGGCAAAGACGCAGTTCGACAGCACGCCATCGAATTTCATGTCGGCAAGCGTCTCAAAGAAGGTCTCCCAGTCGATCTCGCCCTGGCCGAAATCCGTGTGCTGATGCACCCTCACCTTCGAGCCGGGCGGATTAACGATGTAACGCAGCTGCGACGACTTGTTGTGGTCGTAGGTATCGGCAAGGCGCACATGTACCAGATGGCCCTCGGTCGCGCGCAGATTCGCCACCATGTCCGGCCCGTAAAAGAACGTATGCGGTGCGATGAAGGAGGCCTTTACCGCCTTGGAATTGATGGTCTTGATGATGTCGATGGCCGGGGCGATCTCCTCGATCCAGTCTTCGGGATGCGCCTCCAGCGACAGCACCAGCCCTTCCCGCTCGAGGATCGGCACCAGAATATCCATGGCGCGGAAGAACTGCGCCTCGCAGGTTTCCGGGCGATGCAGGCCGGAACGGTCGTTGAGGCTGCGATCCGGCGAGCCGCCACGGCCGAATTCCGAAACGAATAGCGGGCATTCCATCTCGACGGCAATCTCGATGGCGCGTTTCCAGTTGTCGATCGCCACCTCCCATTCGTCCGGATAGGGGCTTGCCCAGCGATACATCGGCTGCAGCGTGGCGAGACCGACGCCATGGTCCTTCAGCGCCTTTTTGAATTCGGCGACGCGTTCGGGATAGACCTTGGGCCTCGTCCACCAGGAGAGGAAATCCGGGCGCGGCGAAAGTTCGACGTAATCGTAACCGAGGTCTGCGACCTTGCGGCAGGTTTCGGCCAGGGAGAGGTGCCGGAACATGTGGGGATCGAGCGTATGTTTCATGGCTGTTTCCAGTGGAGATAAGCGGACCGGGGCCAAAGCCCCGGCTATTTCGCGCAGACGGACATGTTTTCCGGAGTGACGAGTTCGAAAGGCACCCAGAGCGTCTTTTCGATGCTTTGCCCGGCAGCGGCCTTTACCGCCGTCTGGACGGAGACCTCGCCCTGCTTCGTCGCATTCTGGTAAACGGTGATATCGAGATCGCCGACCTGCATGGCGGCAAGACCGTCCGGCGTGGCGTCGATGCCGGCAACGACGATATCCTTCATGGAAACGCCCGCCGCTTTGAGCGCCTGTGCTGCGCCGATCGCCATTTCATCATTGTTGGCGATGACGGCATCGAACTGGATACCCGCCGTCAGCCAGGATGAAACGAGGTCCTGCGCCTGCGTGCGGCTCCAGTTCGCCGTCTGCTTTTCGAGGATGTCGATCTTGCAGTCCGGTTTGGAAAACACCGTTTCAACATCCTTAGTGCGCACCAGCGCCGCATGGTTTTCCAATGGCCCCATCAGGATGACGGCCTTGCCCTTGCCGCCCATCAGCTTGCAGGCGGCTTCAGCTTCCATGGTGCCGGAATCGAGTTCGTTGGAACCGACAAAGGCCGTTCCATCAGGCAGGCCGGTTTCCAGCTCGGCCGGCGGATGGTTGACATAAACGAGCGGAATTTTCGCGGCTGACGCGGCCTTGGTGATTGCGGCAGTGGCATCGCCATCAACCGCATTGACGATGATTGCATCAACACCATTGGCGATGAAATTCTGCACCTGATTAGGCTGCTTCGACGGATCAAGCTGGGCATCCTCGACCAGAAGCTCGATGTTTTTATCGCGCCCGGCCTCTGCCCTGATGCCGTTAAGCAGGATCGTCAGAAACGGATTGTCGAAAGACGTCATAGACACCGCGATACGGGTCTCGGCAAGGGCCGGTGTCGCGAAGATGCAGAGTGCCGTCGCCATCAATAGTTTTTTCAAGGTTTCCTCCCGCGGAAATCGCCGCTGGTTCAATCATTTCGTGTCGCCGGAGCCGGCCATCCTGCCGGCTCCGGCGCGTTCGGCCTGCCCGACGGCACTCCCCGGGAGCGGAGAAGCCGCCTGGGCAAGGCCATGGCTCAATTCTTGGCCTGATAGTTCTTGAGGTTGTCAGGCGTGACGAGTTCGAAGGGTACGAAGACCTTCTTGTCCACCGCATCGCCCTTGGCGAGTTTCAGCGCCGCATCCAGCGCACCCTTGCCCTGGCCAGCGGCGTTCTGGAAAACGCTCACATCCAGATCACCCGCCGCCATGGCGGCAAGCGCGTCCTGCGTGGCGTCGATGCCGGCGATGATGACGCTGTCCATCGACCGGCCGGCCGCCTTCAGCGACTGAATAGCGCCAATGGCCATCTCGTCATTGTTGGAAATGACCGCATCGAACTCAACGCTGGCTGAAAGCCAGTTGGTCATCAGGTCCGAGCCCTGCGTGCGCGACCAGTTGGCGGATTGTTCCTCGACAAGCTTGATGAAGCTGCATTCGGGCGTGGCGACGACATCCTTGATATCTTGCGTGCGCATGCGGGCGGCCTGGTTGGAAAGCTCGCCCATCATCACCACCGCCTTGGCTTCCGTCTTGCCCGCTTCCTTCAAAAGCCGGCAGACTTCCTGCGTCTGCAGGGTGCCCGATTGTTTTTCATCGGAGGCGACAAAGGCCTGTTTGTCCGGCAGGCTGTCGAGATTGACCGGCTGGCGGTTGACGTAAACGAGCGGAATGCCGGCGGCGGCGGCGGCCTGTGAAAGCGCTACGGTCGCGTCGGTATCGACCGGATTGACGATGATGGCATCGACGCCGGCAGCGACGAAATTCTGTACCTGGCTCAGCTGCTTGCCGACATCGTTCTGCGCATCCTCGACCTGCAGCGAAACGCCGTTCATGCCCTTGGAATAATCGATCATGCCGTTGCGCAGCACAGTCAGGAAATTATCGTCGAACAGCGCCATCGAAACCCCGACGGTCTCAGCCGACGCGCCCGTCGCCAGCATGGCGGCGAAAGCTGCAATTGCAAAATGTCTTTTCATGTCGTTCTCCTCCAAAACCCTTGAAAAGAACCGGTCAAACCATCTCGCGCATTTCGCGCTGTCATGGCTTTCCGGCAAAAGCTGCCCATTCGCCGCGAAGGAAAATCCGCGGCGTCAAGCAACCCTGAAATAATCTAATGTCGTGAAGGTCGGCCTCCTGCCCGCTCCACAGGCGGCCAAGATTTCCTAGTCCGGTCGCGGCGTCAACGCGTCAGCAGCAGACAAAACCATCAAGCATGATAGAAACAGGCACAGGATTCATGATGGAATCCATCAAACCATCATAGGCTCTCAGGAACCCACAGATGAGCGGGCACGAAACGCTGTCCCGGCGTTTCCGCCATGCCGTGTTCGATGGTGTGAACCATGGTGGTCAGAAGATCGGCGCAGAGTTCGCGCAGCGGGGTCTGGAAGACGCCGCTGATGCGCCGTTCCAGGAGCGCCTGACGGGATTCGGGGGTGAGTTCATTCACCAGACAGACGATATTTTCCTGCTGGTTTTCCTGCTGCAACGCCTCGATCACCCCCTCCATGCCGCCGCCGACGCAATAGATGCCGACCAGATCCCGGTGCTTGGCGATGGTATCCATGACAAGCTCATAGGTCAGCCGGCGTGTTTCCAGCGTAATCAGCGCATCCATTACCTCGAATTCCGGCGCATATTCGCGCATGTAACTTCGAAACCCGGTTTCGCGCAGGGAATGACCATGGAAACGGTGGCCGCCGAGGAGAAGAAGCACCTTGCCTTTACCGCGCGCCAGCCGGGAGATCATCCATGCCGCCGTGCGCCCGACCTTCATGTTGTTGGCGCCGAGATAGGCTTCCCGCACACCCTGGGCAAAATCGGAAAGCAGCGAAAAAGTGGGAATACCCTTGGCCTTCAACACCTCGACAGCGGCCGTGACATCGTGATGATCCGGCCCCGTAGCGGCCACTGCCTGCACGCGGCCCTTCATGCCGGTCAGCAGCGCTGCCAGCTCGCCCGGTTCACCAGACTGGGCGAATTCAATGCGCAGGCTAAGGTGCCGATCCCGGATGTTGCGCGCCGCAAGCTCCAGCTCGTCAGCGAAGGTCTGATAAAAGGCATGCCGTTCCTTGCGCAGGATGATGCCGAGACTATAGGAAGGCATATCGGCCAGCATGCGCTGACGAATGATGTTGGTGGCGTGAAAACCGATCTTCTCCGCCGCCTCGAACACCCGCCGCGCGGTCTCCTCCCGCACCGGCAGGCGGCCGTTCAGCACCCGGTCGACAGTGGCGACGCTGACGCCGGCGGCTTTTGCGACATCGGTGATGGTTGGACGCTTCATATTGGCTCCAGCAGGCGGAAAGATTCCTCTCATATCTCGCAAAACATGTCATGGATGATGATGGAATCCAACGCATGTCGGAGGATTTCATGCGGCAGGCTACAGTATGCGTATTTTAAGATTTGATCATCGCGAGGCCTACCTTTTACCACACGCTTCTTCCTCTGTACCTGTTACGACATCCAGCGATCCCAAGTCCTTGCGCTGAAAAGACTCTCTCGCCGGACAGACGTACGTCAGCTGGATTCCGGCTCAAGGCCGGAATGATGAAAGATGCGATGTGGAGGTACTCAATGCGATATCATTGGCGACATTATGAAGTCAGAACCGATCCGACCCGGCGTCTGGTCATCAGAATATTCATACCACGGATTGTTCGATATCATCCCGGAGCAGCGGAAGAGGCTATTGTGTGCGTCACGCCCATGCTTTTCACCGCATGAGCGTGACGCTTGAATTCCTGATTGTGTCTGTTCTCTTCATGCGTGCAGCTTAGACCATCGCGTATACGGCATCCACACTCACCCAAAATTCCGGATAAGCTCGAGCCCCTTATTGAGCAGCGTTTCGGCCTCGTCCTGGTTGGCGGCCTCGACGTAGCAGCGCATTTCCGGGGCGTTGCCGGAAGGGCGGAAATGGATGGTGCTACCGTCGGTCAGTGCCACGCGCAGGCCATCAATGTCGCTCGTCGCCTTGACCGTGCCGACCGGGGCGAGGAAGTCTTCGAGATTGCCGCGGGAGGCGCGAAGATGCGCCATCAGGGCGGCGCTCTTTTCCTGRGCGAAATTCTCCAGACGGTCGGCGGCGGCGACCGGCAGGTTATAGGCGGCGGCGATCTGYGACAGCGGCTTTTTCCGTTCGGCCGAAAGCAGCAGYACGGCGAGAACCGGCAGGAAGCTGTCTCGCGTCGGCAGCGGTAAGAGCGGCCTGCCGTTGAGCGTGAAGGCGGAGGCCGTCAGCAGGCCGCCATTGGCCTCGAARCCCATGACGCCGTTCTTTCCTTCGGCGAGTGCCCCTGCCATGCCGGCAATGACGAAGGGTGAGCCGACCCTGGTGCGAATGACCTCGAATGTGCCATTGGCCTCGATGCCGGAATTGGAGGTGACGGGGGTGACGACCACGCCGGCATCCAGAAAATTGGCCGTGATCAGGCCGATCAGATCGCCGCGCAGCGGCACGCCGTTTTCATCTGCAAGCAATGGGCGGTCGCCGTCGCCATCAGCGGAAACGACGGCGTCGAGGCCGTGTTCCGGCGACCATTTTTTGAGAAGGGCCAGCGTTTCCGGCGAGACGGCCTCGGTATCGACCGGGATGAAGGTCTCGGAGCGGCCGAGCGGCACGACCTCTGCGCCATAATGGGCGAGGACGTCGACGAAGAGATCGCGCGCCACCGTGCTGTGCTGATAGACGCCGATCCTGAGGCCGGAAAGCGCTTGTTCCGGCAGCAGCGCGACGTTGCGTTCGTAAAAGAGTTCGGCGGTGATGGCGGAATGGTCTTCGGCCGTCGCCGTCTCGGCGTCCATGCCTTCCTCCTCGATTTCGGCCGCAAGGGCTGCAATCGCGGTCTCGTCCTGCTTGTCGATTTCGCCGTCCGGGCGGTAGAATTTGATGCCGTTGCGGTCGGCCGGGATATGCGAGCCGGTGATCATCAGCGCGCCCGCCTTCAGCGACAGGCCGTAAAGCGCCAGGGCAGGTGTCGGCACGGTGCCGCAGTCAAGCGGGGTGAGGCCGGCTTTTTTCAGAGCGGCGATGCAGGTGGCTGAAACATCCGGGCTCGAATCGCGAAAATCGCGGCCGATGAGAATGGGATCACCCATTTTTGCCTGACCCGATGTGAGAAGGTGCCTTGCAAATGCCGTGGCATAAATGGCGGAGGCTTGTCCCTTCAGATCGACGGAGAGGCCGCGAAGGCCACTTGTTCCGAATTTCAGGCTCATACCAAACTCCGTTTCCATAAATTCTTTTGAGGTGCAAATCGATAATGTGAA
>NZ_JARWKW010000019.1:0-49201 GCF_047445855.1 Rhizobium sp. BR 250 | reverse complement strand
CCTCAAGGGGGGAGATCGACTTGCGGCTATGCCTCGGTCATCTCAACGCTTGAGAATGAAGCGGGGGAGTGCGACTTCCCGATCTCCCCCCTTGAGGGGGAGATGCCCGGCAGGGCAGAGGGGGGTGAGCCGCATATGCAAAGCTCATCAACGCAAAAATCCGATGCCACACGCAGCAAGAACCACAGGAGACGGCAAGCGGGTATTACCCCGCGTGTTCCACCGCCATCGCCCCTTCGGCAATGAAATCCGGATTGGCCAGCGCATCCTCGCCCTCGCCCCTCACCGCATAGGCAAGCAGCCGCCCCTCGCTATCGAGCGTCCGGCCGCCTGCGGCACGCAGCACGGCGTCGCCGGCGGCCGTGTCCCACATCATGGTGCGGCTGAAGCGGGGGTAGATGTCGGCGGCGCCCTCCGCCAGCATGCAGAATTTCAGCGAGGAACCGACGGAGATGCAGTCCTTCAGCCCGTGTTCGGCCACGAAGGCTTCCGTTTTCGCCGTGCAGTGCGAACGGCTGATCAGCGCCACCGGGGAGGCGCCGCGACGGCGGGCGCGGATGGGGTGGCGCGACAGGATCGCGCCGTCGCCTGATATTGCGAGTTTTTCGGCGGCGTTGTCTTCACCCGTCCATGCCTGGCCGCGGCAGGGGGCGTAGACCACGCCGGCCACCGGAACGCCGTTGCGGATGAGCGCGATGTTGACGGTGAAATCGTCCTTGCCGGAAATGAATTCCTTGGTGCCGTCAAGCGGATCGACCAGAAAGAACTCCGCCCCGGTTTCCGGCAGGATGCCGTTCGACACGGCTTCTTCGGCAACCACGGGGATTTCCGGGAAGTGGGCGGCCAGCGCCGCAAGGATGATCGTCTCGGCGCGCTGATCGGCTTCGGTCACCGGCGAGCAGTCATCCTTATAAGACACATGCGGGCCGGCGCGGTGAACCGCCATGATCGCCTGCCCGGCGTCCAGCGCCGCTTTCGTCAATATGTCGATCATCTCTTTGCCACAGCCATCCGGCGACGGGGCCATCCCGTAAGGGGATTTTGCCATTTCGATCTTCGCTACTCCTTTGCCCGCTGCCCGTCAAATAACGGGCTTGCGTAATGCTAAAATAAGCATCCGGCCGTCATTTTTTCAGCACTTCCTGCCAAAATCATGGCCCTTTTGACCGGGAAAGTGGCAGTCCATGTGGAAATTCCAAATTTTGTGCAGGATCGCCCGTTTTTGACTTCACATTTTTAACGAACACGATATGCATTTTGAGGGTGGGGGTCTGCCTGAAGGTTTCCCCTATAATTAACATAACGAGGTGTGACCCATTCGAGGTCGTGCCCGGGGGAAAGACATGGAGTATTTTATCCAGCAGCTCATCAACGGGCTGACTCTTGGATCGATCTACGGCCTCATCGCTATCGGCTATACGATGGTTTACGGCATCATCGGCATGATCAACTTCGCCCATGGCGATATTTTCATGCTTGGCGGCTTCGCCGCGCTGATCGTTTTCCTGATCGTGACATCCTTTGTCGCCGGCATTCCGGTGGCGCTTCTTCTGCTTTTGATGATGGTCGTCGCCATGTTGATGACCGGGTTGTGGAACTGGGTGATCGAGCGTGTCGCCTACCGCCCGCTCAGAGGTTCCTTCCGTCTCGCACCGCTGATCACTGCCATCGGCATGTCGATCGTGCTGTCCAACTTCATCCAGGTCACCCAGGGTCCGCGCAACAAGCCGATCCCGTCCATGGTGACGGAAAGCTACCATTTCGGCACCGTCACCGTTTCGCTGAAGCAGCTGATCATCATGGTCGTCACCTCAGTGCTGCTCTTTGCCTTCTGGTATATCGTCAACAAGACTCCGCTTGGACGTGCCCAGCGCGCTACCGAACAGGACCGCAAGATGGCGGCGCTTCTTGGCGTGGATGTCGACAAGACGATCTCCATCACCTTCATCATGGGTGCGGCGCTCGCCTCCGTCGCAGGTACGATGTACCTGATGTATTACGGCGTCACCACGTTCAACGACGGCTTCATCCCGGGGGTCAAGGCCTTCACCGCAGCCGTTCTGGGCGGCATCGGCTCGCTGCCGGGCGCCGTGCTGGGTGGCTTGCTGATCGGCCTCATCGAGTCCCTCTGGTCCGCCTATTTCTCCATTGCCTATAAGGATGTTGCAGCGTTCGGCATCCTGGCATTCGTGCTGATTTTCAAGCCGACCGGTATTCTCGGTCGTCCGGAAGTCGAGAAGGTGTGACATCATGGCCAATATCGTTTCCGAAAACACCTCTTCCGGCCCGAGCCTGATGGCGACGGCCGTGAAGGAGGGCCTGATTGCAGGCCTCATCTCGTTCGGCATGTTCGTTCTTTATGTCGGCATCGTCACCTATCAGGATATCAACAACCAGTTGATCTGGGGCACCCGCTGGGGTCTGCTGGCGGTTTTCGTCGGCATTGCCGCCGTCGGCCGCTTCCTCGTGGTCGGTTTCATCAAGCCGTCGCTCGATCGTCGCAAGCTTGCCAAGGCCAAGAGCGGCGTGCTGGAGATTTCCGAAGAGAAGGGCTTTTTTCATAAGCACTTTCTGAAGCTGGCACTGGTTCTTCTGCTGCTTTATCCGGTCATCGCCGTGCAGCTTTTCGGTGTCCAGGGTTCGCTGAAAATGGTCGATAACTTCGGCGTCCAGATCCTGATCTATGTGATGCTGGCCTGGGGTCTCAATATCGTCGTTGGCCTGGCCGGTCTGCTCGATCTCGGTTACGTGGCCTTTTATGCGGTGGGCGCCTATTCCTATGCGCTGCTATCAAGCCATTTCGGCCTGTCCTTCTGGGTGCTTCTGCCGGTCGCCGGCATTCTCGCCGGCTTCTGGGGCATCATCCTCGGTTTCCCGGTCCTTCGTCTTCGCGGCGACTATCTGGCGATCGTCACGCTTGCCTTCGGTGAGATCATCCGTCTTGTCATCGTGAACTGGACGGAAGTGACCAAGGGCACTTTCGGCATCTCAAGCATCGCCAAGGCGTCTGTCTTCGGTATCTGGTCCTTCGATGCCAAAGCACCCAATTACTTCATCAAGGTCTTCAGTCTTCCGCCGTCTTCGGCTTATTACAAAATCTTCCTGTTCTACGTGATCCTCTTTCTGTGTTTGCTAACGGCCTATGTTACGATCAGGCTGCGCCGCATGCCGATCGGTAGGGCTTGGGAAGCATTGCGCGAGGACGAGATCGCCTGCCGTTCGCTCGGCATCGACACCGTCATCACCAAGCTCAGTGCCTTTGCGACGGGGGCGATGCTCGGCGGTTTTGCCGGCTCCTTCTTTGCCGCCCGCCAGGGTTTCGTATCGCCGGAAAGCTTTACGTTTGTGGAATCCGCCGTCATTCTCGCCATCGTCGTTCTCGGTGGCATGGGTTCGCTCACGGGCATCGCCATTGCGGCGCTGGTCATGGTCGGCGGCACCGAAGCGCTGCGTGAAATGGAATTCCTGAAGCATGTCTTCGGACCCGATTTCACGCCGGAACTCTACCGTATGCTGCTCTTCGGTCTCGGCATGGTCATCGTCATGCTGTTCAAGCCGCGCGGCTTCGTCGGCTCGCGTGAACCCACGGCCTTCCTCAAGGAGCGCAAGGCCGTCTCCGGCAGCTTTACCAAGGAAGGTCACGGTTGATGGCTTCCGGAACGACAACAATGACAAATGACACGATCCTCAAGGTCGAACATCTCTCGATGCGCTTCGGCGGCCTGATGGCCATCAACGACTTCTCCTTCGAGGCGAAGCGCGGCGAGATCACGGCGCTCATCGGCCCCAACGGTGCGGGAAAGACCACGGTCTTCAACTGCATCACCGGTTTTTACAAGCCGACCATGGGCATGATCACCATGCGCCAGCAAAATGGCGAGGCGCATCTTCTCGAGCGCCTGCCGGATTTCGAAATCACCAAGAAGGCCAAGGTCGCGCGTACCTTCCAGAACATTCGCCTGTTTTCGGGTCTCACGGTTCTGGAAAACCTGCTGGTGGCCCAGCACAATGTGCTGATGAAGGCCTCCGGTTATACGATCCTCGGCCTTCTCGGCCTGCCCGCTTACCGGCGGGCGGTGGATGCCTCGATCGAAAAGGCCAAATATTGGCTGGAAAAGGCCGATCTGACCGACCGCGCAGACGATCCGGCCGGCGATCTGCCCTATGGCGCGCAGCGCCGTCTGGAAATCGCCCGCGCCATGTGCACGGGGCCGGAGCTTCTGTGCCTCGATGAACCGGCTGCCGGTCTCAATCCGAAGGAATCGCTGGCGCTCAACACGCTGCTGCGCGGCATCCGTGACGAGGGCACGTCGCTGCTTCTCATCGAGCATGACATGTCGGTGGTGATGCAGATTTCCGACCATGTGGTGGTTTTGGAATATGGTCAGAAGATTTCCGACGGTTCGCCGGACCATGTGAAGAACGACCCGAAGGTCATCGCCGCCTATCTGGGTGTCGAGGATGATGAAGTGGAAGACGTGATTGCGGAAGAACTCGACGGAGGAGCGGCCTGATGTCCGGTGAACCGCTTCTGAAAGTCCAGGGTGTCGAAACCTATTATGGTAATATCCGGGCTCTGGCCGGTGTGGATGTCGAAGTCAACAAGGGTGAGATCGTCAGCCTGATCGGTGCCAATGGCGCCGGCAAGTCGACGCTGATGATGACCATCTGCGGCAGCCCGCAGGCGCGTGCCGGCCAGGTGATCTTCGACGGTGAGGACATTACCCACCTGCCGACCCATCTGATCGCCCGCAAGCGCATTGCCCAGTCGCCCGAAGGCCGCCGGATTTTCCCGCGCATGACGGTGCTGGAAAACCTGCAGATGGGCGCCAATCTCGACAATCTCAAACATTTCAAGGAAGACGTCGAGAAGATCTTCGTGATGTTCCCGCGCCTGAAGGAGCGTCAGAGCCAGCGCGGCGGCACGCTTTCCGGCGGCGAGCAGCAGATGCTCTCCATCGGCCGCGCGCTGATGGCACGGCCGAAACTGCTGCTGCTCGACGAGCCGTCGCTTGGTCTTGCGCCACTGATCGTCAAGGGCATCTTCGAGGCGATCAAGAAACTGAACCAGGAAGAAGGCCTGACCGTCTTCCTCGTGGAGCAGAACGCATTCGCCGCTTTGAAGCTTTCCGACCGCGCTTATGTGATGGTCAACGGCAAGGTGACGATGAGCGGTTCGGGCAGGGAACTGCTCGCCGATCCGCAGGTGCGCGCCGCCTATCTGGAAGGCGGAAGGCACTGAAGATTTTACTTGCGCCGGACGTTTTGCGGCGCAAGATTGCGAACGGCGTCCTGCCGCGGCCCCGGTGCCGGGCGGCGGGACGTAAACAATAAAATGCCCGGCGGGAAAACGGCGGGACGACAGACAAGGCAGGGCCAGGGCGTTCAAGCCCGGCACTGATGGGGAAAGAGATGCAGGGCCTTTTTTTCGAAACCGATAACGGCGTGCGTTATGTTCTGCGCGCGATGGTTGTTCTTCTGGGTTTCTGGACGGCATGGCGCACGGGCAGGTCCGTGGCCGATGGCTGGGGTGGTTATACGCGGGTGGTAATCTACACGCTCGCACTGGGGCTCGTTTTGCGGTTTCTGCATCACGCGCTCTTCAACGGGCCGTTCATCAACGGCTTCTATTACGTGTTTGACGTCGTTCTTCTTCTGGTCTTTTCCAGCATCGGTTTCCGCATGCGCCGGACGAGCCAGATGGTCAATAACTACTATTGGCTTTACGATCGCACGTCGGCATTTTCCTATAAAAAGAAAAATTGACAGCCGGTCTTTTCCGGGGTCACTAATACTCGGCAGAGTGGAACGTTTCCTGTTCGGTTAAGGTGGGTACCGAACAGGTCCTCGCAATCAACCCATCCAAAGGAACTGGGAGTAAAGTAATGAAGAAGTCTCTTCTTTCCGCTGTCGCGCTGACCGCCATGGTCGCGTTTGGCGGTTCGGCCTGGGCCGATGTCGTGATCGCTGTAGGCGCACCGCTGACCGGCCCGAACGCTGCTTTCGGCGCTCAGATCCAGAAGGGTGCCGAACAGGCTGCGAAAGACATCAACGCCGCCGGCGGCATCAATGGCGAGCAGATCAAGATCGTGCTGGGCGACGACGTATCCGACCCCAAGCAGGGCATTTCGGTTGCCAACAAATTCGTTGCTGACGGCGTGAAATTCGTTGTCGGCCACTTCAACTCCGGCGTTTCCATTCCGGCCTCTGAAGTTTACGCCGAAAACGGCATTCTCGAAATCACGCCTGCTGCAACCAACCCGGTCTTCACCGAGCGTGGCCTGTGGAACACCTTCCGCACCTGCGGCCGCGACGACCAGCAGGGTGGCATTGCCGGCAAATATCTGGCCGACCACTTCAAGGACGCCAAGATCGCCATCATTCACGACAAGACCCCTTATGGTCAGGGCCTTGCCGACGAAACCAAGAAGGCCGCCAACGCGGCTGGCGTGACCGAAGCCATGTATGAAGGCGTAAACGTCGGCGACAAGGACTTCTCCGCGCTGATCTCCAAGATGAAGGAAGCCGGCGTTTCCATCATCTACTGGGGTGGCCTGCACACCGAAGCCGGCCTGATCATCCGCCAGGCGGCTGACCAGGGCCTGAAGGCCAAGCTCGTTTCGGGTGACGGCATCGTCTCGAACGAACTCGCCTCCATCGCCGGCGACGCCGTCGAAGGCACGCTCAACACCTTCGGCCCCGACCCGACACTGCGCCCGGAAAACAAGGAACTCGTGGAGAAGTTCAAGGCCGCCGGCTTCAACCCGGAAGCTTACACGCTCTACTCCTATGCCGCGATGCAGGCGATTGCAGGCGCTGCAAAGGCCGCCGGTTCCGCAGAGCCGGAAAAGGTTGCCGAAGCCCTGAAGAAAGGCACCTTCCCGACCGCGCTCGGCGATATCTCCTTCGACGAGAAGGGTGACCCGAAGCTTCCTGGTTACGTCATGTACGAATGGAAGAAGGGTCCGGACGGCAAGTTCACCTACATCCAGCAGGGCAGCTAAGCTTTTCTGCGATAAACGATCGAAGCCCGGCAGCGATGCCGGGCTTTTTGTTTTGTGGTCCCAGCTTGCCACACTGGAGACAACAAGGCGGGAAACAAAAGCCTCTCAGGGAAACTGCAATGAGGGGTGGCAATGACGATAAAGCGGGCCTTGTTTCTGTTCCTTGTTGTTGCCGGGCTGGCGGTGGCACTCCTCGGCCTGCATTTCTTCAGCAAATCCCGGACGGTGCAATCATTCGGAAGCATCATCGCGCGGGTTGAAACAGCCAAGCCGGTGGTGGCGCTGACCTTCGATGACGGGCCTTCGGCACGCTACACGCAGAATGTTCTGGCGATCCTCAGGGAGCGCGAGGTAAAAGCGACTTTTTTCCTGACGGGCAAGGAGACCGAAGAAAACCGGCCGCAGGCACGTATGATCGTGGGCGATGGACACCAGGTCGGTAACCACAGCTATACGCATTCCAATATGATGTTCATGGGGTTGGCGCGGATCACGGAGGAGATCGAGCGCACCGATGCGGCTATCCGGGCTGCGGGCTATGAGGGCGAAATCATGTTTCGCCCGCCTTATGGCAAGAAGCTGCTCACCTTGCCCTGGTATCTTTCACGTCATGACCGAAAGACCATCATGTGGGATGTCGAGCCGGAATCATTTCCCGATGTCGCTGAGGATACGGCAGCCTTTGCAAAGCACGTCATCGAGCAAACGAAAAACGGCTCAATCATCATCATGCATGTCATGTATCGAAGCCGCGAGGTATCCCGGCAGGCATTGCCCCTGATCATCGACGGCCTGCGTCAACGCGGATTCGAGTTTGTCACCGTTGCGCAATTGCTCGAAAATTTCTGAAGCCGAGCCCGTTGATGTCGTTCAGCCGATCCGAGTCAGGATGAAGTCCGCACGTTCCTCGACGGTTGATTTTGGGAGGACGGCAATATCGTAGCCAAGCTCGTCATAATCCCGGAACAGGCGCTCATATTCCTCAATGGCCGCATCGAAACCATGTTTGCGCTCGTTATCGCCCCGGTAGATTTCCGGCCAAGGCGGGGTGAGGAAAACCAGCCTGCTATAGCGGTGCGCATGGCGCAGCCCATCGATGAAGCTGTCGCCGCTGACATGGCGCAGCGCGGAGGCGGCGTCGATCAGGCCGCGATCGAAGAAGACGAGGCCTTCCGGCGGCGCTTTCTGCCGGTCTTCGAGGGTCATGGCGATGGCGTGGCGGGCGAAGGCTTCGATGTCGACCCAGGGCAGGGCGGTGCCGCCATTGCCGGTTTCTTCGATGACGATACGACGGCCCGGTTCTTCCACGGTGGCGAAACCGCGCCGGCCAAGTTCCGCAAGGAGAGTGGATTTGCCGCCGCCGGAGCAGCCGGAAAGGATGATGAAACGGTCCATGGGTGTTTATTCCTGTGTTGGGATCAGGGTTACAGGCTCGTGATTTTGGGGAGGAATGTTGCCACTTGTTTCTTCTCCCCGCCGGGGAGAAGGTGGCCCGAGGGGTTGGATGAGGGGCTCGCTCTCCGAACATATCGACCCTAAACCCCTCATCCTGCTGCCGTGGACTTCTCCTCCTTGGGGAGAAGAAACAGGGGGCTGCCGCTCGGCCTAAAAGCCGATGCTGTGCATTCGAGTGGAAAATATATGTTGGATGAACCTTACCACACTCCGTGCAGTCGTCACCCCTGATGCAGAATATGCGCCGCCTTGACGGCAGCCGATGCCCGGTTTTCCACCCCGAGCTTCACATAAATCTGTTCCAGATGTTTGTTCACCGTTCTGGCGGACAGGCCGAGAATATCGCCGATATCACGATTGGATTTGCCCTTGGCGATCCATAGCAGCACTTCCGATTCCCGCGCGGTGAGGGAAAAATGCTCGCGCAGCAGGTGGTCGCCGGATTTCTCGCTGGCGGCGGTCAGGCGGAAGAGGAATTCATCCGGACCCATGGCGCCGAGGAAAGCGAGCTGCAAAGCGGGCCGCCCGGCTTCGGTGATCGTCAGCGGGGCATCGCGACCGGTTTCCGCTGCCGCCCTTTCGCCGAGCCAGCGGCCGATATGGCTTACGACGATTTCCATGCCGTCATCGCGGCCAGTGGCGGCGTTGACCAGCCGCGTTGCCTGCGGTGTCGACCAGTGGATTGCGCCGCTGGCGCGCACGGCAAGCAGATGCCGGCCGGCGGCATCAAGCGCCACGCGGGCGCTCTGGGCCGAACGGGCATTGGAGAGATGCACGCGGATGCGGGCGCGCAGCTCGTCGATATTGATCGGCTTGGTCAGATAATCGACGCCACCCGATTCCAGCGCCCTGACCACATGTTCGGTCTCCGTCAGCCCGGTCATGAAGATGACGGGCACCTGCGCCACTGCCGCATTGGCCTTCAGGCGGCGGCAGGTTTCGAAACCGTCCATGGCCGGCATGACGGCGTCGAGCAGGATGATATCGGGCGTGATGCGTTCGGCAATGTTGAGGGCAGCCTGACCCGAGGTGGCGATGAGGGCGGAAAATCCTGACTGTTCCAGCGCATCGGTGAGGAACCCGAGCGCTTCCGGGCTGTCATCCACCAGCAATACGATGTCTCTCGGGGCTGCCGCCGCCTGACCGCTCATGCCTTGCCGTCTCCCCTGTCACCGTCTGCGAACCGCTTGAGAAAATGGGCATAACCGGCCAGATCGAAGGCCTGCACATAGGTGCCGAGCTCTTGCGTGAAGGGCAGGTTATCCGTGTTGCGGGCAAGATCGGCGAGTTTCGCCTCAATGCCGCGTATGTAGCCTATTTCGCCGAGCCGCTGCAAATCCTGAATATGGATCGCGCCCGGATGGATGATCTCAGCAGGCGGTTGCGGTGTGGGTGCCGGCGGCACGTCCGTCTCGTAAATCCATTTCAGGCCGAGATGCACGGCGAGCCTGTCGCAGAGGTGGCGGATGTCCACCGGCTTGGCTATGGCGTCGTTGTGGTTGTCCTCGCCCGCACCCGCCACGGTGCCGTCACCGATATTGGCGGAAAGCATGATGAGCGGGGCGGTCTGGCCGGCCTCGCGCAACTTCGTCACAAGCTGCCAGCCGGTCATGCCCGGCATGGAAATATCGATGAGGAAGAGATCGGGTTTCACGCCTTCGATCAGCGTCAGGCATTCCGGCCCGCTCTGGGCGGTCAGCACCACGAAATCGAGTGGCGAAAGAACTTGCCGCATCAGCTCGCGGTGATCCTCATTGTCATCCACCACGACGATGGTGCGGCGCGGGCCGGAATAGGAGCGGATGGTCTTTTCCGGCGCAGGTGCGGTGCTTGGCCGGTGGACGGCCGAGAGCATCAGACGAACACGGAAGGTGGAGCCCTCATCCTTTTCGCTGCTAACGGCAATCTCGCCGCCGAGCGTATTGGTCAGAAGCCGGGTGATGGTGAGGCCGAGGCCGAGGCCCGGCATGGGCCGCACGCTGTCTGCCTCGCCGCGCTGGAAGGGTTCGTAGATGCGGGCGAGATCCTTTTGTGCGATGCCACGGCCGGTATCGGACACGGTGAAACTTGCCACCTGGCTGCGATAACCGACATCGAAGGTGACCGCGCCCGCGTCGGTGAATTTGATGGCGTTGGAAAGCAGGTTGACGAGGATCTGCCGCAGCCGCTTTTCATCGGTGCGGACATATTGCGGCAGAGCCCGCGACCGGTCATGACGGAATTCCAGCCCCTTGGCCTGCGCCTGCGGGCGGAACATATCGACGATCTGGTCGAGGAAATCCTGAATGTTGATTTCGTTGGAATAGACCTGCAGGCGGCCGGCCTCGATCTTGGAAATATCGAGAAGCCCGTCGATCAGGCCGGACAGGTGGTCTGCCGAGCGGCGGATAACCTTGATGGCCGATTGCCGGGGCGGCGGAATGGTGTCGTCGCGCTCGAGGATCTGGGCATAACCCAGAACGGCATTGAGTGGCGTGCGCAGTTCATGGCTGAGCCCGACCACATAACGGCTCTTGGCACGGTTGGCGGCCTCAGCGGTTTCCTTGGCGTCCTGAAGGGCGGCGTCGGTCTTCTTGTGGGCGGCGATTTCCTTCAGGAGCAGCGTGTTCTGGCGGGAGGATTCCTCTTCCGCCACCACCCGGCTGTCATGGGCAAGCACGAGGAACCAGCAGACGATGCCGGCAATGACGGCGAAGACGAAAAATACGATGAGGATGGTGCGGTTCACCACATCGGCCGTTTCCGGCGAGGCGGTGCCGACCTGATGGGCGATTAGCGCCAATATGCCGCCGATGGCGGTGACGGCAATCGCCGCCGCCATGCCGTAACGCCCGAGCCGGGTGGCGAGCTTGGCCACCAGCTGCCTTGGCAGGAAGGTTTTTGCGACGGTTGCCACTTGGTAGTTGAGCTTTGCCTTCGGCTTGCACATGTCGTGGCAGCGGCTGTCCAGTGAGCAGCAGAGCGAACAGATCGGTGCGGCATAGGCCGGGCACCAGGCCATGTCTTCCGGCTCGAAGGGGTGTTCGCAGATCGAGCAGGTGATGCTGCTTTCTTCGCGCCATTTCTGGCGCGGTTTGCGGGCAAGGTAGAACTTGCCCTTCGTGCCCCAGGCAATCAGCGGCGAGGCGATGAAGGCGACGATCAGCGTCAGATAGGGTGCGAGCGAGGCGGCGAGCGGACCGAAGGTGCCGAAATGCGCCATCAGGGCAATGGTGGCCGAAAGCGCCATAGAGCCAACGCCAACGGGGTTGATATCGTAGAGGTGGGCGCGCTTGAATTCGATGCCGGGGGGCGCAAGGCCGAGCGGCTTGTTGACGAAGAGATCGGCGGAAATGGTGCAGAGCCACGCCATGGCGATGATGGAGAAGATGCCGAGCGTTTCTTCCAGCAGCCGGTAGATGCCGAGTTCCATCAGAAGCAGCGCGATCACCACATTAAAGATCAACCAGACGACGCGGCCGGGATGGCTGTGGGTGAGGCGGGAGAAGAAATTCGACCAGGCGAGCGAGCCCGCATAGGCATTCATGACGTTGATCTTCAACTGCGACACGACCACGAAGGCAACCATCAGCAGCATGGCCGCGGTCTCGTTGGGGATCATGTAACCGAAGGCTGTCAGATACATCTGCGCCGGATCGGCGGCGCGGTCCACCGAGACGCCGGAGCTGAAGGTGAGCACCACGAGGAAGGAGCCGGCGAGAAGCTTCGGCACGCCGACGACGACCCAGCCCGAGCCCGCCAGGAAAACGGCGATGCGGTGGCGCAGCCGGCTCTGGCCTTCGGCCGGCAGGAAGCGCAGGAAATCCACCTGTTCGCCGATCTGCGACATCAGCGCCAGAATGACGGCCGAGGCCGCGCCGAATTCCACCAGATTGAAATTCGCTGCCGTGCCGGGTGGGCCGGAGGCGTGGTGAATGCCGGCAAAGGCCCGCCAGAGATCGTATTTTTCCCAGTCCATCAGGGCGATGAAGATGAAGGGTAAAATGTTCAGCACGATCCAGAAGGGCTGGGTGATGATCTGGAAACGGCTGATGAGGCGCACGCCATGGGTGACGAGCGGAATGACCATGACGGCGGAGACGATGTAGCCGATCCATAGCGGTATGCCGAGCGCCAGCTCCAGCGCGCCGGACATGATCGACGCCTCGATGGCGAAGAGCATGAAGGTGAAGGCGGCATAGATGAGCGAAGTAATGGTGGAGCCGATGTAACCGAAGCTCGCGCCGCGGGTCAGAAGGTCGATATCGACGCCGTGGCGGATGGCGTAGCGGCTGATCGGCAGGCCAACGGCCAGCATGGCCACGGCGGCGACGAGGATAGCGTAAAAGGCGTTGGTGGTGCCGTAGGAGAGCGTTATCGCCCCGCCGATGGCTTCCAGCGCCAGAAAGGAAATCGCGCCGATGGCGGTGTGGGAAATGCGGTTGGAGGAAAATTGCCGGGCGCTCTTGGCGGTGAAGCGCAGCGCATAATCTTCCAGCGTCTGGTTGGCGACCCATCGGTTATATTCGCGCCTGACGGGGATGATGCGTTGCCGTGCGGCCATGGCTATCGAGCGCCTTTCCGCAACGGGCTTCTCACAGCCGCACCGACATGCCGCCATCCACCGTCAGCACGTGGCCGTTGACGAAGGAGGCCGCGTCGCTCGCGAGAAACAGGGCGGCACCGGCGATCTCGTCCGGCCGGCCCCAGCGCTCCAGTGGCACGCGCATCTTTGCAAAGGCCACCATGTCAGGATTTTCGGAAAGGGCGGCATTGGTTTCGGTGGCGAACATGCCCGGCGCAATCGCGTTGCTGGTGATGCCGCGCGCGCCATATTCCACGGCGATCGCCCGCATCAGCCCGGTCAGCCCCTGTTTGGCGACGGGATAGATGGCATCGCCTGGCCGGACGATGTGGCCGAGAATGGAGGTGATGGTGATGATGCGGCCGTAACCGTTGGTGTTCATGGCCTCTGCGGCATCACGCGACAGGGAGACGGAGGAGGTGAGGTCGGTGCGGATCAGTTCCAGCACATCCTCGTCGCTGAATTCGGCAAGCGGGCGGCGGTCACGCGCGCCGACATTGTTGACGAGAATATCGAGATGGCCGGTCTCGTTCACGATACGGCGGACGAGCGCGCTGCCGGCCGCTGTATCGGCTATATCGAAGGCGGCGTAGTCGGCCTTGCCGCCGGCCTTGCGCAGTGTGTCGACCGCCTGTTCCAGCGTCTCGGCATTGCGGCCGGTCAGCCACACATGGGCGCCCGCCTCGGCAAAGGCGCCGGCGATTTCGAAACCGAGACCACGGCCGCTGCCGGTGATGATGGCCGTGCGGTTTTTCAGAGAGAATTTGTCGAGAATGCCCATCGCTCACCTTCTTGCTTCAGGGCATCGGAGCGGAAACCGCGCAGCTGTTTCCCGAATATGCGATGCCGTTGTTGAAAGCCGCGCACTCCGTTGGCGCGTCGGAAGATTATGCCGCGTGCGGCGGCTGGCGAAAGGTCACCCCTGCCTCAGGCCGTTCGGTGGACACAAAAATGGCGTCGCCCGGTTTCGGGCGACGCCATGTCTTTAATAATCAGGCAGCGGCCGACTTTGCGAGCGGCACTTCTGCGATCGTCTTCAGAACGACGGAAGCGATCTGGTAGGGGCAGCCCTGCGAGTTCGGACGACGGTCTTCAAGGTAACCGCGGTAGCCGTTGTTGACGAAGGAATGCGGAACGCGGATCGAGGCGCCACGGTCTGCCACGCCATAGGAGAACTTGTTCCACGGAGCGGTTTCGTGCTTGCCGGTCAGGCGCAGATGGTTGTCCGGACCGTAAACGTCGATGTGCTCTTTCCAGTTCTTGGCGAAAGCGGCCATGAGGGCTTCGAAATAATCCTTGCCGCCAACTTCGCGCATGAACTTGGTGGAGAAGTTGCAGTGCATGCCCGAACCGTTCCAGTCGGTGTCGCCGAGCGGCTTGCAATGGAATTCAACGTCGATGCCGTACTGTTCGCAAAGACGCAGCAGCAGGTAACGGGCAACCCAGATCTGGTCGGCGGCGCGCTTGGAGCCCTTGCCGAAAATCTGGAATTCCCACTGGCCCTTGGCCACTTCGGCGTTGATGCCTTCGTGGTTGATGCCGGCTTCGAGGCAGAGATCGAGATGTTCTTCAACGATTTCGCGGGCAACCGAACCGACATTCTTGTAGCCGACGCCGGTGTAGTACGGGCCCTGCGGAGCCGGGTAACCCTGTTCCGGGAAGCCGAGCGGGCGGCCGTCCTGGTAGAAGAAATATTCCTGCTCGAAACCGAACCATGCATCTTCGTCGTCGAGGATGGTGGCGCGGCTGTTGGACGAATGCGGGGTGACGCCATCCGGCATCATGACTTCGCACATGACGAGTGCACCGTTGGTGCGGGCCGGATCCGGGTAGATCGCGACGGGCTTCAGCACGCAATCCGAGCTGTGGCCTTCGGCCTGCTGCGTGGACGAGCCATCAAAGCCCCAAAGCGGCAGCTGCTCGAGTGTCGGGAATTCGTCGAATTCCTTGACCTGGGTCTTGCCGCGCAGGTTGGGGACCGGCTTGTATCCGTCCAGCCAGATGTACTCGAGTTTGAACTTAGTCATTACGAACCTCTCATAGGTAACAATGCGAAGCCTTGAGGCTTCCGTGGCTTTCGCCACCGGAAGCGCATTCGCGTTCAAGGGCTGCCCCCCTAGATGCATGCCGCGTGCCAGATTGAGCATATGTGGCGATTTTTTCGAAAAATCTTTCAGGGGCCCTGGCGGGCAAAGGCCATGATATGACGCGAACTGATTTTTGCTGCACTGCGGCGGGCAAATTCACCCCTCAGGTTTCATCATTGAATCCTGATAGATAGCCGGCGTCTTCCGTGAAAACGGCCTGTTGCGACGCAATGATTTCAATTGCGCGCGAGGGATTGGCATTTGCCCCAAAAACCGGCGCTTTCGGAATGGTTTTTCTTGTAGATGAGACGATTAATGCCTATATTTTTCGCAACGTGATTTTTTTTTAATCAAACGGAGCGAATCCGGTCTTTATGGGTTTGCTTCAGGCATGAAGTGTTTCGATGCAAACAGAGTGAGATGGTTGACATGGCAACTGGCTTTCATCGCGAAACGGCAACGATCTATCAATTCCCGGTCGGCGGGCGCGCGGGCGTTTCCAAGTTCCGCAACAGCGGGCTGAGCGAGCTCGAGCGTGAGGCGCGCGAGCCGCATGTGGATTTCGGCTCCTGGTATCATGATGACGCGATCCGCGACGAAGAGCGGGACGGTAAGCCGCATTCCTGATCTGAGCCGGTGCCACCTTTTTCTTCTCCCCGTGGGGGAGAAGGTGGCCCGAAGGGTCGGATGAGGGGGCAACCCCTCCGTATATCTCTGGCGTCGCCTCCTCATCCCGCTGCCGCGGACTTCTCCCCGGCGGGGAGAAGAAACAAGTGGAGACGCCTTGCTCCACATATGCTCTCGCGTATCACCCCACACATCCCCTGCACCTTTCGCCACCCCGCCTACGTCAATTGACGTATACGGTTTCGCGTCCGCGAGATCGATAGTCCCTCCCAGCAGCGGCCGCAGATGCCGCTGAGCCTCCACGAGAGGCCAACAAGGAGAGGGGTTCTTCCGATGATGTTCCGCAAGACGCTTAGTGCCGCGCTGCTTGGCGCGATCCTGTCCACCACCGCCTTCCATGGCGCTTTTGCCGCAGATGACACCATCAAGGTCGGCGTTCTGCATTCGCTGTCCGGCACCATGGCGATTTCAGAAACGACGCTGAAGGACGCCATGCTGATGCTCATCGACGAGCAGAACAAGAAGGGCGGCGTTCTCGGTAAGAAACTCGAAGCCGTGGTGGTTGACCCGGCCTCCGACTGGCCGCTGTTTGCCGAAAAGGCCCGCCAGCTGATTTCGCAGGACAAGGTAGCGGCCGTGTTCGGCTGCTGGACGTCGTCCTCGCGCAAATCCGTGCTGCCGGTCTTCGAGGAGCTGAATTCGATCCTGTTTTACCCGGTTCAGTACGAGGGTGAAGAATCCTCGCGCAACATCTTCTACACGGGTGCCGCCCCCAACCAGCAGGCCATTCCGGCCGTCGATTATCTTGCCAGCACCGAAGGTGTGGAGCGCTGGGTTCTGGCCGGCACGGACTATGTCTATCCGCAGACCACCAATAAGATCCTGAAGGCCTACCTGATGTCGAAGGGCGTCAAGGAAGAGGACATCATGATCAACTACACGCCGTTCGGCCATTCCGACTGGCAGACGATCGTGTCTGACATCAAGAAGTTCGGTTCGGCCGGCAAGAAGACCGCCGTGGTCTCCACCATCAACGGCGACGCCAACGTGCCTTTCTACAAGGAACTGGCGAACCAGGGCATCAAGGCCGAAGATATTCCGGTCGTCGCCTTCTCCGTGGGTGAAGAGGAACTCGCCGGTCTCGATACGGCACCGCTGGTCGGCCACCTTGCCGCCTGGAACTATTTCCAGTCCGTCGATGCGCCCGTCAATGCCGAGTTCATCAAGACCTGGCACGCCTTTACCAAGAACGACAAGCGCGTGACGAACGACCCGATGGAAGCCGCCTACATCGGCTTTAACGCCTGGGTAAAGGCCGTGGAATCCGCCGGCACCACCGATACGGACAAGGTGCTCGACTCGATCATCGGCGTTTCGGTGCCGAACCTTTCGGGCGGTTATTCCACCGTCATGCCGAACCACCACATCACCAAGCCGGTGCTGATCGGCGAAATCCAGGCCGACGGGCAGTTCGAGATCGTGCAGCAGACACCGCAGGTCGTGGGTGACGAATGGTCGGATTACCTGCCGGATTCGAAGGATCTGATCTCGGATTGGCGGAAGCCGATGTCGTGCGGGAACTTCAATGTGGCCAGCGGCAAGTGCGGCGGCAAGGGTAGCTGATTAGCGAGGTGGGTGCCGCTCCCCTTGCTGGGGGGCGGTTTTATCATTGGAAACTGAACCAGCATGCCCCCCCTCTGCCCTGCCGGGCATCTCCCCCACAGGTGGGGAGATCGACTCGAGGCAAGGTTTCGCCCTTCTCATGGGTTGAGATAGAGCGACGCAAGCGCACCTTGCCGATCTCCCTCCTTGTGGGGGAGATGCCCGGCAGGGCAGAGGGGGGTGGCGGCATACTCAAGTGGCATTACCTACAAACGCCCCGCCGTAAAACGCCCAAGGACCCCGACATGACGATCCGATCTTTTCTCGGAGCCATCTTCCTCTGGCTCACCATGGGGATCGCAGCCCACTCCGTCGCGCAAAGCGATCCGAAGGCGCTGATCGACCAGCTCGGCACGGCTGATTTCAAGCAGGCCGAAGTGCTGATCGGCCAGATCGCGGCCACGGGTGATGCGCGCGTCGTGCCGGCGCTCGAGGCTTTCGCGTCGGGCGATCTTTATGTGCGCAAGGCCGACAATCTGGTGTTCATGACGAAGCCAGCAGGCTCCAATTTCACGCTCATCGACCCGCTGACCGGCGAAAGCGCCGGCGAAGCGCCGAAGGCGGCCGTCACCAAGATCAAGGTCAACAACAATCTTCGCCGCGTCATCCGTGCTGCCCTTGGCGGGCTGACGTTGCTCAGCCCGGAACGCTCCGTCAGGCTTTCCGCCGCCGATGCGGTTCTGAAAGCCCCGAGCGCCGAAAATCTCGAATTGCTGGAAGCGGCCATCGCCAGGGAGAGTGATGCCGAGGTGCGGACCCGGATGGAGGAGGCGCGGGCTGTTTCGCTGCTCTCCTCCGACCGTCCGCTGGACCAGAAGAGGCAAGCGATCGCCACCATCAAGAACCTTGGCGGGCGCGATGCGATCGGCATCCTCATGGCGGCGTCCGCTTCCGTGGATCAGAGCCTGAAACCGGATATCGACAATGCCATTGCCAGCATCGAAAGCGCACTCGCCTTCTGGGACTATGCGCAGAATGTCTGGTACGGCCTGTCGCTCGGTTCCGTGCTGCTGCTCGCTGCCATCGGCCTTGCCATCACCTTCGGCGTGATGGGCATCATCAACATGGCGCATGGCGAGATGGTGATGATTGGCGCCTATTCCACCTTCATGGTGCAGGAAGTGATCCGCAGCCATTTTCCCGGCCTGTTCGACTGGTCGCTTGCCATCGCTTTGCCCGCCGCCTTTCTGGTCACGGCCTGCGTCGGGCTTGTCATGGAGCGTGGTGTCATCCGTTTCCTGTATGGGCGGCCCTTGGAAACGCTGCTCGCCACCTGGGGCATCTCGCTCATCCTGCAACAGGGTGTGCGCTCCATCTTCGGCCCGACCAATCGTGAGGTCGGCAGCCCGAGCTGGATGTCCGGCTCCTTCAGCGTCGGTTATCTCAATTTCACCTGGAACCGGGTCTGGATCGTCTGCTTCTCGCTCTCGGTGTTCTTCGCGCTGCTCGTTCTCTTGAAACGTTCCGCCTTCGGCCTGCAGATGCGCGCTGTCACCCAGAACCGCCGCATGGCCTCTTCCATGGGCATTCGCACCCCCTGGGTGGATGCCTTCACCTTCGCGCTCGGTTCCGGCGTTGCCGGTCTTGCCGGGGTGGCGCTGTCGCAGATCGACAATGTCTCGCCCAATCTCGGCCAGAGCTACATCATCGACAGTTTCATGGTCGTGGTGTTCGGCGGTGTCGGCAATCTCTGGGGAACGCTTGTCGGCGCGCTCTCGCTCGGCGTGCTCAACAAGTTCCTCGAGCCGACGGTCGGCGCCGTGCTCGGCAAGATCCTCGTGCTCGTTCTCATCATCCTGTTCATCCAGAAGCGGCCGCGTGGTCTCTTCGCACTCAAGGGAAGGGCGATCGAAGCATGATTACCGGCTTCCTCCTGCGCGCGCTCGATCGCCGCATTTCCATCGCCATCGGCATCATTCTGGCCATTGCCGTGCTGGTGCCGGCCTCCAACCTGCTGTTGCCGGCCGACAGCGCGTTCCGCATCCCGACCTACATCATGTCGATGCTCGGCAAATATCTGGCCTATGCGCTGCTGGCGCTCGCGCTCGATCTCGTCTGGGGTTATTGCGGCATTCTTTCGCTCGGCCACGCCGCCTTCTTCGCACTCGGCGGTTATGCGATGGGCATGTATCTGATGCGGCAGATCGGCACGCGCGGGGTTTATGGCCATCCGGTGCTGCCGGACTTCATGGTGTTCCTCAACTGGAAGGAACTGCCGTGGTTCTGGCAGGGTTTCGACATGTTCTGGTTTGCGGCGCTGATGGTGCTTGTCGTGCCGGGTCTGCTCGCCTTCGTGTTCGGCTGGTTCGCCTTCCGCTCGCGCGTCAACGGCGTTTATCTCTCCATCATCACCCAGGCCATGACCTATGCCCTGCTGCTTGCCTTCTTCCGCAACGACATGGGTTTCGGTGGCAATAACGGCCTTACCGATTTTAAGGACATTCTCGGCTTTTCCGTGCAGGCGGATGGCACACGTGCCGTGCTGTTTGCGATGACCGCCGTGATGTTGGCGCTGTCGCTGCTCATCGCATCCGGCATCGTCAATTCCAAATTCGGCAAGGTGCTGGTGGGCGTGCGCGATGCTGAAAGCCGGGTGCGTTTCCTCGGTTTCCGGGTGGAAAACATCAAGCTCTTCACCTTCGTTGTCTCGGCCATGATGGCGGGCATCGCCGGCGCGCTGTTCGTGCCGCAGGTGGGCATCATCAATCCCGGCGAATTTTCGCCCGCCAACTCCATTGAAGTTGTGGTTTGGACGGCGGTGGGCGGGCGCGGCACGCTGATCGGGCCGATCATCGGCGCGCTGCTGGTGAATGGCGGCAAGAGTTACTTCACCGGCGCATTTCCCGAATTCTGGCTGTTTGCGCTGGGCGGACTGTTCATCGCGGTGACGTTGTTTTTTCCCAAGGGCATCGTCGGCACCGTGCAGCATTATCTGGCGGGGAGGCGTGAAAAGCGTGTGGCGCGGGCGGCCGTTGGCGGAGCGCAGGCCGGTAACGATAGCGGTTCGACAGTGGCACAGCAGGCGGCGGAGTGAGCGGACATGAACACGATTTCTGAAAACAGAACCAAAAGCCTGCTTTATCTCGATGGCGTCTCCGTGTCCTTCGATGGTTTCAAGGCGCTGAATTCCCTTTCCTTCGTGGTGGAGCCGGGTGAACTGCGCGCCATTATCGGCCCGAATGGCGCCGGCAAGACGACGATGATGGACATCATCACCGGCAAGACAAGGCCGGATACGGGTACGGTGCTGTTTGAAGACAGCATCGACCTGACGAAAAAGGACGAGGCGGACATCGCCCAGCTGGGCATCGGCCGGAAGTTCCAGAAACCGACGGTGTTTGAAAGCCATACCGTCTGGGACAATCTGGAACTGGCGCTCAACCGCAAGCGCGGCGTTTTCGCCACGCTGTTTTACCAGCTGAGCGAGGAGGACAAGGCACGCATCGAGGAAATCCTCGCCACCGTGCGCCTTGGCCACCGCCGCGACGACCTCGCCGCCAATCTTTCCCACGGCCAGAAGCAATGGCTGGAAATCGGCATGCTGCTCGCACAGGAACCGAAGCTGCTGCTGGTGGATGAGCCGGTGGCGGGCATGACGGACGCGGAAACGGCGGAAACCGCCGTGCTTTTGAAGGAAATCGCCAGGACCCGTTCTGTTGTCGTGGTGGAGCACGACATGGGCTTTATCCGCGAACTGGGCGTGAAGGTGACGTGCCTTGCCGAAGGCTCGGTGCTGGCCGAGGGGTCGATCGATTTTGTGTCGAACGATCCGAAGGTGATCGAGAATTATCTGGGGCGGTGATGGGAACGTTTGCGTTTGCCGTACCCCCCTCTGCCCTGCCGGGCATCTCCCCCTCATGGGGGGAGATCAGATGCCGGTCCCGCTCGCTCCAATTCCAAGCTGTTGTGGAGCAGGGTGTTCGCCGCTTGCCGATCTCCCCCCTTGAGGGGGAGATGCCCGGCAGGGCAGAGGGGGGTAGCGCCGCCCGCCATACCGTCATTGGAGTAACGCCATGCTGACAGTCGAAAACATCAACCTCCACTACGGCGCGGCTCAAGCGCTCCGCGGTGTCTCGCTCAAGGCGGAGATGGGCAAGATCACCTGCGTGCTTGGCCGCAACGGTGTCGGCAAAAGCTCGCTCTTACGCGCCGTCACCGGCCAGCAGGCCACCAGCGCCGGCACTATCCGTTTCGGCGATGCGGCTCTCGATGGGCTGGCGCCTTACCAGCGGGCCAAGCGCGGTGTCGGCTACGTGCCGCAGGGCCGCGAAATCTTTCCGCTGCTCAGCGTGCAGGAAAATCTGGAGAGCGGCTATGCGCCGCTGCCGCGCAGGGAACGCTTCATCCCGGACGATATTTTCAGCCTGTTTCCCGTGCTGCAATCCATGCTGTCGCGGCGCGGCGGCGATCTTTCCGGTGGCCAGCAGCAGCAGCTAGCCATCGGCCGGGCGCTGGTGACGCGGCCGAAGATTCTCGTGCTCGACGAGCCGACCGAGGGCATTCAGCCGTCGATCATCAAGGATATCGGCCGGGCGATCAAATATCTGCGCGATTCCACCGGCATGGCGATCCTGCTGGTCGAGCAATATCTGGATTTCTGCCGCGAGCTTGCCGATTACGTCTACATCATGGACCGGGGCGAAATCGTGCATGAGGGGCTGGCCGAAACGCTGGATACGCCCGAAGCCCGGCGCCATCTGACAGTATAAATCGAGATTAAAACCGCCGCACGCCGATCACGGCGTGCAAACGGCCGATTAATATTTTGAAAGCCTATGCGCCTCGACATCGCTTTCATGCGCAATTTTAGCATTTCGTTGAATAAAAGCCTGTGATATTGGCAGCGGAAATGCTGCATGCGAGACACAGGAAAAGTCTATTCGCACGCCGCGACAGTTGATCCCTTACATTCCATGCACGCCCGACGTATCGTCGGGGAAACTGTGCCAATAAAGGCGTGTCAATGAATCCAGACTTCGCAGTGGGCCGGGTTTCCCGGTTGGTTCGCTCCGCACGCAGCCTGTTCCTCGGGCTGGTCATCAGCGCGTGCGCAGGGGCCGCAGCGTCGGCATCGACCTGCGGTCAGGGCATTGGCCCCGGCATGGAACCGGGCCGGCATGATTTTTCCATTCTCTCCAGTGGCGAAAAACGCGACGGCGTCTATTTTGTTCCCTCCGCCTATGATGGCAAAAAGCCGCTGCCGGTGGTGTTCGATTTCCATGGCTCCAACAGCAATCCGCATGGCCAGCTGAACCGCAGCGGCTGGGACAAGCTGGCCGAGCGTGACGGCCTTGTGGTCGTGGCGCTGGCCGGCAGCCTCAACGGCGAATTGCCCGGCACCCACGCCTGGAATGTTCCCGGTGTCACCAAACGTCCGGGCGGGCTGGATGAAGTCGGTTTCATCCGCGATGCCATCACCATGGTGAAGGGCAGGTTCTGCGTGGATGAGGAGCGCTTTTACGGTTCCGGTTATTCCGGCGGCGGGCGCATGCTGTCGCAATTCATCTGCAATGGCAGCGCGGATTTCGCCGCTGCCGGTTTCGTCGCTTCGCTGCGCGCCGGTTATCCGCTGGAGACCGAAGGCAAGTGGGGACCGGATGCGGCAAGCTGCACGCCTGCACGGCCGATGTCGATCATCGCCTTTGCCGGGCTGAAAGACCCCGCCAATCCCTATCAGGGCGGCGGCAAGTCCTATTGGCAATATGGCGGCGAGACGGCGCTGAAGCGCTGGGCCGAAATGGACGGCTGCAAGGGCGCCGCTAAAAGCAAGGTGGGCGAGAGCTTCACCGTCAATTCCTATGACGTCTGCAAGGCTGGCGCACGTATTCAGTCCTATGTCATCAACGAATGGGATCACGCCTGGCCACGCGCCACCATGAAGGCCGAGGTTCTGGCCGCCGCTGCCGTCGTTACCCGCAAGCCGGGCGGCGAGCAGACGCCGAAGGCCGAACCCGCCGTGGAGCGCAAGATGCCCACAGGCGAAGTGACGCGCACGGTTGATGCGGCCGAAAGAATGTGGGATTTCTTCCGTAACACGGAAGGGCAGCTGGTGGTGGATGCCGTCGTCAAGAAGGATTGCGGCGCCAAGGCCACCACCGCTTCCGCAACCGCTTCGGAGACCGCGTGCAGCAACAACAGCCAGCCATCCGCCCTTCCGGTGGCGAAGACGCTCAACCTGTCCGGCAGCAGCGCGCCCGTGGCAGAGGACGCATTGTAACCAAGGCGGTTGAAGGGCGCAGCCGGCTGGACGAATTGTTTCAGGAAGGCTGCGCCAAAATCCGCTTGCCGGAAACCTTCTCGAATGAAGCCGAGGCCATTCTCATCAATTCCTCCGGCGGGCTGACCGGCGGCGACGAGATCGAATGGCAGGCCTCGGCCGGGGCCGGCACCTCGCTGGTGGTGACCACGCAGGCTTGCGAGAAGGTCTATAAGGCATCCTCCGGCACGGCCACCGTCACCGCCCGTGTTTCCGCCGGGCCAGGCGCGAAACTGCACTGGCTGCCGCAGGAAACCATCCTCTTCGACCGTGCATCGCTCACCCGCCGGCTGGAAGCCGATCTCGACCAATCCTCCGAATTCATCGCCGTCGAAGCCGTGCTGCTTGGACGTCAGGCCATGGGCGAGGCGATGACACATGGCCTTTTCCGTGACCGCTGGCGCATTCGCCATGGCGGCAGGCTGGTGCATGCCGAAGAGCTTTTGCTTGAGGGCGAGGTGGCGGCGCTGACCGCGAAACCGGCGGTGCTTGCCGGTCAGGTCGCCTTTGCCACACTTCTTTATATCGGGCCTCTCTCCGAGGCGCTTCTGCCTAAAATCCGGGCGATTGCCGGGGAAAGCGGCGGCGCCAGCGAATGGCAGGGCAAGCTTGTCGTGCGTGTTTCCGCCGCCGATGGTTTCTCCTTGAGAAAATTGCTTTTTCCGATCATTTCGCTCTTGCGAAACGGCGCGCCAGTGCCGAAAGTCTGGAATCTGTAAACCCTTCGGATCGCCCCGTGACAGGCATCCCTCGGGGTCTGTCAACAAGTCGGATCTGTCTGCCGCAATCGCGCTGTTTGCGGAGCAGGTGCCAAGCTGCGGGACGACGATGAATCTTAGCCCAAGAGAAAAAGACAAGCTGCTGATTTCCATGGCCGCCATGGTGGCGCGTCGCCGGCTGGAGCGCGGCGTGAAGCTGAACTATCCCGAAGCGATTGCGCTGATTACCGATTTTGTGGTCGAGGGTGCCCGTGATGGCCGTGCCGTTTCCGATCTGATGGAAGCCGGCGCGCATGTGATTTCCCGCGATCAGGTGATGGATGGCATTGCCGAGATGATCCACGACGTGCAGGTGGAAGCGACCTTTCCCGATGGCACCAAGCTGGTGACCGTTCACGAACCGATCCGGTAAAGGGAGACAGATTTGGCGCTGGAACTGAGGCCCAATTGCGAATGCTGCGACCGCGATCTCGCGCCTGACAGCCGGGATGCGATGATCTGCTCGTTCGAATGCACCTTCTGCGCCGATTGCGTGAACGGCGTGCTGAAGGGCGCCTGCCCGAATTGCGGCGGCGAACTGGTGCGCAGGCCCGTTCGCCCGGCGGAAAAACTCGTCAACAATCCCGCGTCGACACGGCGCGTCCTGAAGGCCGAAGGCTGCGTTGCCGCTACCGCCGCCTGAGACAGAAACAAGGGGAGCACCATGAAGCCAGGCGAAATCATTGCCGCAGAAGGCACCATCGAACTGAATGCCGGCCAGCCGACGGTGACGATCGAGGTGGCCAATTCGGGCGACCGGCCGGTGCAGGTGGGCAGCCACTATCATTTCTTCGAAACCAATGCCGGGCTCCTGTTCGACCGCGACAAGGCACGTGGCATGCGTCTCGATATTCCGGCTGGCACGGCGGTTCGTTTCGAACCCGGCCAGAAGCGGGAAGTGACGCTGGTGCCGCTTTCCGGCAAGCGTGAGGTTTATGGTTTCCGTCAACAGGTCATGGGGAGGTTATGAAATGGCGACGGCGCATTATCATGGAAGCTGCCAGTGCGGCAGCGTCAGCTTCGAGGTCGATGCGGATCTCGATCATACCGTCATCTGCAATTGTTCGCGCTGCAAGCGCCTGGGCTCCACGCTCGCCTTTGCGCCGCGGGAGCAATTCACCCTGCTTTCCGGTGAGGACAAGCTGAGCGAATATCTCTTCAACAAACACAAGATCCACCATTTTTTCTGCTCCACCTGCGGCATTGAAAGCTTTGCTTATGCCGATGGGCCTGACGGTACGCCGATGGTGGCGGTGAACGCCAATTGTCTCGATGGTGTCGATCCAAGGGCGCTGAAATCGCAGGCTTTTGATGGCGCGGCGGCCTGAGCGATGGTGATGAACCCGCAAAATTTCCGTTTGGCCGTCGCGGCGCTGCTGTTTCTGACGGGCAGCGCGGCAGGCCCGGCGCTTGCCGACGACGCGCCCGATTGCAAGGCGCCGCAGACGCAGGCGGATATGACTATCTGCGCCGGCAAGGACCATGAAAAGGCCGACAAGGATCTGAACGCCGCCTATCAGAAGCTTCGCAAGCAGCTTGCCGAGCGCGACAAGACGGCCGACGCAAGCAGCAAGGGGGCGACCGACGCCCTGGTGACAGCCCAGCGCGCATGGGTGGCTTTTCGTGACGCCAATTGCGCGCTCGCCGGTTTTCAGGCGCGCGGCGGCACGATGGAGCCGATGCTGATCGCTTCCTGCCTCGCCGATATGAGCAGCAAGCGCGCCAATGAATTGCGCCAGCTGTCGGAAGGTTTCTGAACGGCATGGGGCGGCGGATCATGATTGTCGGAAACGGGGAGCTGCCGCCGGGCGTGGCTGATTTCATCGATCTTTCCGACATTGTCATCCGCTTTAATGATTGCCGGTCGCTGGGCGCCGGCGGCAGTCGCACGGATGTGGTGGCCGTCTGCAATACCGGGCGGCCGGGCCGCGAGATGACGGAGGGCAGCGACTGGCGCGAAAGCGACGGCGTGCGGCAGGCCTCCACCATCTGGTCGGTGCGTGATCCTGCGAAGTTTTCAGAGATGGAGCCGGATATCCGCGCGCGCTGGCCGGAGTTGACCGATTTCTGCGCCGATTATACCCCCGGTTTTGCGGCAATCGCTGCGGAAACCGGCAAGAGCCATATCGTCATTCCTCGTGGCGTGCATGAGCGGCTTGATACGGCGCTCGCGGCCTATGCCCCGGCACCCTATGTCTGCCCCAGCACCGGCCTTTTTGCCATTGCCCATGTTCTGGAGAGCGTGAGCGACGATGGTGATGAGGTGGCGATTGCCGGTTTCGGCCATAGCGGCTGGAGCGGCCATCCATTTGCTGCCGAACAACAGCTGGTCGAAACCCTCACAAACGAGGGCCGGCTGACACGAATTTCTCCCACATCGATTTTCTCCGCGTCCGAAGGAGCCTGAGCCCATGCCATACAAGATTTCCCGCGCCGCCTATGCCGGCATGTTCGGCCCCACCGTTGGCGACAAGGTGCGTCTTGCCGATACCGAACTCTTCATCGAGATCGAGAAGGACCACACGACCTATGGCGAGGAAGTGAAATTCGGCGGCGGCAAGGTCATTCGCGACGGCATGGGCCAGAGCCAGGCGACGCGGGCGGAAGGGGCTGTGGACACCGTCATCACCAATGCCGTCATCGTTGACCATAGCGGTATCTACAAGGCGGATGTGGGGTTGAAGAACGGCCGCATCCACGCCATCGGCAAGGCCGGCAACCCGGATACGCAGCCGGGCGTGACGATCATCGTCGGCCCCTCGACGGAAGCGATCGCCGGCGAAGGCAAGATCCTGACCGCCGGCGGTATGGATGCGCATATTCACTTCATCTGCCCACAGCAGATCGAGGAAGCGCTGATGAGCGGCGTGACCTGCATGCTGGGCGGCGGTTCCGGTCCCGCCCATGGCACGCTCGCCACCACCTGCACCGGCGCATGGCATATCGAGCGGATGATCGAGAGCTTCGATGCTTTCCCGATGAATCTGGCGCTGGCCGGCAAGGGTAATGCCTCGCTGCCGGCACCGCTGGAAGAAATGATCCTTGCCGGCGCCTCCTCGCTGAAGCTGCATGAGGACTGGGGCACCACACCGGCCGCCATCGACAATTGCCTGACGGTCGCCGACGAATATGACGTGCAGGTGATGATCCACACCGATACGCTGAATGAAAGCGGTTTCGTGGAAGACACGGTCGCCGCCATCAGGGGCCGCACCATCCATGCTTTCCATACCGAAGGAGCGGGCGGCGGGCACGCGCCTGACATCATCAAGGTCTGCGGCAACCCGAATGTCATTCCGTCTTCCACCAATCCGACGCGGCCCTATACCGTCAATACGCTGGCCGAACATCTGGACATGCTGATGGTGTGCCACCATTTGTCGCCGTCCATCCCGGAAGACATCGCCTTTGCCGAAAGCCGCATCCGTAAGGAAACCATCGCGGCGGAGGATATCCTCCACGATATCGGCGCGTTTTCGATCATTTCGTCGGACAGCCAGGCCATGGGCCGTGTCGGCGAGGTGGCGATCCGCACCTGGCAGACCGCCGACAAGATGAAACGCCAGCGCGGCCGCCTGAAGGAAGAGACCGGCGAAAACGACAATTTCCGGGTGCGCCGTTACATCGCCAAATATACCATCAACCCGGCCATCGCTCAGGGTGTGAGCCATGAGATCGGCTCCATCGAAGTCGGCAAACGTGCCGATCTGGTGTTGTGGAACCCGGCCTTTTTTGGCGTGAAGCCTGAAATGGTGCTGCTCGGCGGTTCCATCGCCGCAGCCCCAATGGGCGATCCTAATGCCTCCATTCCCACACCGCAGCCAATGCATTATCGGCCGATGTTTGCCGCCTATGGCAAGCTGCGCACCAATTCCTCGGTCACCTTCGTTTCGCAGGCGTCGCTGGATGCCGGCCTTGCCCAGCGCCTCGGCGTTGCCAAGAAGCTGCTGCCGGTGAAGAATGTACGCGGCGGCATTTCCAAGGCGTCGATGATCCACAATTCGCTCACCCCGCATATCGAGGTCGATCCCGAGACTTACGAGGTGCGGGCGGATGGCGAGCTTCTGACCTGCGAACCGGCGACCGTGCTGCCGATGGCGCAGCGTTATTTCCTGTTCTGACGGCGTTTCGTCTTGAGAGGTTTCATAAGATGGATCGGCAGCGCGGTGCTGCTGATCGTCGTGCTTCTTGTGCTCGGCACCGTCGTGCCGCGCCCTTTTTTCGCCGATGACGGAAACGGCGCGAAAGATCGCGAAATTCTGCTGTTGTCCAACCCGATCCACACCGATATCGCCCTGCCGGTGGATGACGATCTGCGGCGGGTGTTCGCCGAATTGCAGGAGGATGGCATTGCAGTCAATCATCCGGCTGCTGCCTATCTGGTGTTCGGCTGGGGCGGCCGCTCGTTTTACATTCAGACGCCCACCTGGGCCGATCTGAAGCCGATGCCGGTGCTGCGCTCGTTCACGCTGGACAGTTCCGTCATGCATGTGGATGTGACCGGGAATTTTCCCGCCGATCTGGCCGGGGTGACACGTCTTCACATTTCCGAAGCGGGGTATCAGCGCCTTGTCGAGGGCATCGGGGCAAGTTTTGCCAGAAACGATGATAAAGTTCAGCTTGTGCCCGGCGTCGCCTATGGCCTGACGGATGCGTTTTTCGAGGCCAATGGCTGGTTCAATGCGCTGGTCGGCTGCAACACCTGGTCGGCCGCCATGTTGCGGCAGGCCGGTATTCGCACCGGCTGGTGGACGCCATTGCCGCCGCTGTTGCGCTGGTCGGTCGAGCTCCACAACTAATCAATGTGCAGTGTGGCGTTTCGCTCATTTGACGTCTGGTAGTCGGATTTTTATGCTGCACCGCAATGCATCTTGCGCTATGGAAGCGGCAAAAGAATTCCGCGTGGATCGATCCCAAGTGGTCCGCGTAAAACGCCAGAACAGGAGACAAGACATGCTCGGCAAAAAAGTGCCCGCCGTTACCTTCCGCACGCGCGTTCGCGATGAGGCCGTTGGTGGCCCGAACCCGTTCCGTTGGCAGGACGTGACCTCTGACGATTATTTCAAGGGCAAGAAGGTCGTGCTGTTTTCGCTGCCCGGCGCTTTCACGCCCACCTGCTCGACCTACCAGCTTCCCGATTTCGAAAAGCTGGCCGGTGAATTCCGTGCGCTCGGCATCGATGAAATCTATTGCCTGTCGGTCAACGACGCCTTCGTCATGAATGCCTGGGCCAAGGGCCAGAACCTCGAAAACGTCAAGGTCATTCCGGATGGCTCGGGCGAGTTCACCCGCAAGATGGGCATGCTGGTCGCCAAGGACAATCTTGGTTTCGGCATGCGCTCCTGGCGTTACGCCGCCGTCATCAATGACGGTCTGGTGGAACAGTGGTTCGAGGAAGAGGGTTATTCGGATAATTGCGAATCCGATCCTTACGGCGTTTCCTCGCCGCAGAACATTCTCGAAAACCTGAAGGCACGCGCCGCGGCCTGATTTCGGTTTCATGATTTTGTGAAGGCCTGGCAGCGATGCCGGGCTTTTTCTTTTTCTGAGGTGCTGCTTTCTCGCGCGACGGCCTCTCCAAGCTCCGTCACCCGGACCTGATCCGGGGTCCAGCGCGATCAAGTCTTTGATCACGTGGGAGTCTTTTCATGGCGCAGACGCGCTGTGGCTGGATGCCGGGTCAAGCCCGGCAGGACCGAGGAGAGGTTTCCAGGTAACGTCAACCCTCCGAGCCGACGATGCCATTGCCTTTTCAACCTTATGAAATCGCGCCTTGAAATCACCCCGCCTATCCGTCAAAAATCACCTTCCCAAGACTGTTTCTGAAACGGATCATCCCATGCTGCGCGTCACCTCCTATCACCCCGCCGGAACCCCCGGCGATGAGCCCTCCGGTTATGTCACGCTGGCGCATGACCAGCGGCATCTGCGCCGCAAGCTGCTGCATCTGCAGAATGACGAGATGGTGATGCTGGACCTGAAGGAAGCCGTGCTTTTTGCCCATGGCGACCTGCTGGTGGTGGAAAACGGTGATCTGATCGAGGTTCGTGCGGCGGATGAAAAGCTGTTCGAAATCAAGGCTAAGGATCGGCTTCACCTGATCGAGCTCGCCTGGCATCTGGGCAACCGGCATCTTTCCGCCCAGATCGAGGAAGAGCGCATTCTCATCCTGCGCGATCACGTCATCCGCGCCATGCTGGAAGGCCTCGGCGCCACCGTGCGGGATGTGGAGGAACCTTTCCAGCCGGCACGCGGCGCCTATCACGCCCATGGCGGTCACTCCCATGGCCATGATCACGGGCATGGCCACCACCATCATGACCACGGCTGAGGAATGAGCGAAGATCGCGGCGTTGCCGCGCTGCTGCGGCTCATGGCCTGGATGTCGCCGGCCTTTCCGGTCGGCGGTTTTTCCTATTCCGGCGGGCTGGAAAAAGCCGTGGAGGACGGGCGTGCGCGTGATGCCGCGGCGCTTCACGGCTGGGTGGAAACGCTGCTGTGCCATGGCAGCCTGTGGAACGATGCGGTGTTTCTGGCACATGCCTGGCGAAGCTCAAAGGATGGCGTTGCGTTGAGCGAAGCGGCGGATCTTGGCCGCGCGCTGGCCGGTTCGGCGGAACGTTATCGCGAAACGGTGCTTCTGGGAGATGCCTTCATTGCCGCTGCCGGCGCGTGGCCGCATGCGGTTCTGGAGCTGTTGCCGAAAGAGGCGCCTTATCCTGTCGCCACAGGTGCTGTGGCTGCCGGCCACGGAGTGCCGTTGCGTGAAACAATTGCCGCTTTTCTGCATGCCGGCGTTTCGCAGATTGTTTCGGCCGGTATCCGTCTTGGTGTTGCCGGGCAAAAGGATGGCGTTGCGATTCTTGCCGCAAGCGAGGGGGTGATCGCGGAGGTGGCGGCACGGGCGGTGCAATCCACGCTCGACGATCTCGGCAGTGCGACGATCATCGCGGATACGGCGGCGATGCGTCATGAAACACAGGGCACGCGGCTTTTCCGCTCCTGAGGGGAGCGCCATAGCAATCTATGGAGCGAGCGGGTGCCACGCGTTTCTTCTCCCCGCCGGGGAGAAGTCCGCGGCAGTGGGATGAGGGGGCGAGGGTGCGATCTATCGCTGGCGCTGCCCACTCTCCGACCCTTCGGGCCACCATCTCCCCGGCGGGGAGAAGAAACAGGCGGCATGGTTCTTGCTTGCCCTTGAAGCGTCGGTCCAAGGCATTATGGTTGAAAACACCAAAGCATAGCGAAGGGAACAGAGTGATGAAATCGGGTAATGGTCCGCTGCGCGTCGGCATTGGCGGGCCGGTGGGTTCCGGCAAGACGGCGCTGACGGAAAAGCTCTGCAAGGCGATGAGCGCCGATTATTCCGTCGCCGTCGTCACCAATGATATCTATACCAAGGAAGATGCCGAGGCGCTGGTGCGCATGCAGGCGCTGCCTTCCGAACGGATCGTCGGTGTCGAGACGGGCGGTTGCCCGCATACCGCCATCCGTGAGGATGCGACGATCAATCTGCAGGCGATTGCCGGGCTCAATGCGCGGTTTCCCGATCTCGACGTGGTCTTCATCGAATCCGGCGGCGATAATCTCGCGGCGACCTTTTCGCCTGATCTTGCCGATATCACCATCTATGTGATCTCCGTCTGCCAGGGCGAGGAAATTCCGCGCAAGGGCGGGCCGGGTATTACCCGCTCCGACCTGCTGGTCATCAACAAGAAGGACCTCGCGCCCTATGTCGGCGCCGATCTGACGGTGATGGACAGCGATGCGACCCGCATGCGCAACGCCATGCCCTTCGTCTTCACCGATATGAAGCGCGGCGATGGCGTTGATCGTATCGTCGGTTTCCTGAAAGAGCAGGGTGGTCTCTGAAATATGGCCATGTCCCGCCGTTTCGGCGCTTACGAGGTTTCCCGTTTTGTCGATGGCGTCTACAAGGCGCCGGTTGGCCATCTCCTCCACCGTCAGGGTGCCGAAGCGTTGGCTGCGGCCCTTGCCGGACATCAGGGCGAAACGGTGGATATGGACGTCAACTGTTTCGCGCTCTCTGGGCCTGATGGCGTTTTTCTGATCGATGCCGGTTGCGGCACCGCCTGGGGCGCTGGTTATGGCCACGCCCGGGCGGCCATGATCGATGCCGGAATTCAGCCTGCCGATGTCAGCCGTGTTATCCTCACCCATATTCACGGCGACCACGCGCTGGGGTTGATCGATGGCGACCGGCCCTATTTTCCCAACGCGGACATATGGGTACCCGAGGCCGATCTCGGCTTTTTCTCCAGCGCGGATGCGCGCAAGACCTTGCCGCCGGCCCGGCAGGGCGGCTTCGATCTTGCCGCAAGGCTGCTCGATGTTTGCGGGGCGATGCTGCTGCCTATCCCCATGGGCAAGATTGACGACGACATCGAGGCGATCGCCATGCCCGGCCACACGCCGGGGCATAGCGGCTATCTCATCGGCAGCGGCGATAACCGGCTGTTATTGTGGGGCGATGTGCTGCATGTGAGCGAATTGCAGGCGAAGGATCCGGGCGTCGGTTTCGTCTATGATATCGATGCCGCGCTTGCTTACGAAACACGCCTCAAGGCGCTGGCTGAAGTGGCCGATCACGGCTTACTGGTTTCCGGCGGCCATCTCGGCGGGTTTTTCCGTGTGGAGCGGCAGGGAGACAGCTTCCGCCTTTTGCCGCAGCCGGCGTGATCTCCGCTTTTCCGGAATGCTGAAGGGCGGCATGCCGGCTGGCATCCCGCCCTTCTTCCTCTCCCGGTGTTTTCAAATCTGCTTCAGCGCCGCGACGTCATTGACCTGCACGATGCGGCCGCGCACGGTGACGCCGGCCTTTTTCAGAGCAGAAAAAGCGCGTGACAGCGCTTCCGGCGCAAGGCCGAGCTTGCCGGCAAGCAGGCTTTTCTGGAACGGCAGCCGCAGCGAAAAGGATGTGGCGTCGCGCGGACCCTGATTGATGAGGTAATGGGCGACGCGCTGCGGCGCCGTCTGCAGCCGGTCATTGGCAATGCAGTCCATGGTGGAGAGCAGGCTGTTGGACAGGCAGCGCATGACGGCCTTGGCGATTGCTGGTTCCTGATCGATCAGGCTGCGGATTCGTGTGAGTTCGAAACGCGCCACGGTGCAGCTTTCCGCCGCCTGCGCACTGTAACGATAGGTATCGCTGCCGAAGATCAGGCATTCGTTGAAGGTATCGCCGGGGCCGCTGACGCGCACATCCGCCTCGCGCCCGTGCCGGTCCAGCCGGTAAAGGCGGACATAACCCGACAGCACGCAGTAAAAATGCTGCGCCGGCTCACCTTCTTTGAAGAACACATGGCGGGCGCTCACATTGGTGATGGCCGCCGCCTCCATCAGCTTCAGCGCCGCCGCGTCATCCGCTATCCCGATCAAGGGTGCGCGCAGCAGAATGTTCCTGTCCCTGTTGCTCAGCTTCACGGTCTTGTTCACGTCCATCCGGCTCCCGCTCAAACCTTTTGCCGGGCTGTCCGAAGCGACACGAAACCGGGGAAGTTCCTTCTCCCTCACGCCTATCTGCAAAGAACTCATCGCATTTTTCCTCGACCGGCAATTCCCGATGCGAGGGAGACTAGCAGTTCACCTGAAAAGCGAATTGATTTCGATCAAACGGGGTTTGATGGGGTTTGTGGGAGCGGAAATGTGATCGGACCTGCTCCGGAGCACAGGGGAAAGTATGGAGCGGGTGGGTGCGGCATGTTTCTTCTCCTCGAGGGGGCAGAAGGTCGCGGCAGCGGGATGAGGGGGCGAGGTTCGAGATATACGGAGAGCTAGCCCCTCATCCGACCCTTCGGGCCACCTTCTCCCCGGCGGGGAGAAGAAACAAGCGGCGGCGCTGTGCCACAAGCAAGCCAAAATAAAAACGCCGGGCACAAGGCCCGGCGTTGCAGCTTTCACTCCGCAGCGAGCGGCGGTAGTCGCAATATATTGCTGCCCTTGTCACTGGCCTTGTCGCCGGTGCCCTTTTCCATGCTGGCGACCCGGGCCTCCAGCGAGGAGAGCGCCAGGCTGTTCTCGTGGGCGATCTCCGAGAGTTTCTCGTTGGAGAGAGCCTCTTCCTCCACTTCCTTCTTGCCGACGAAGCGGCCGAAGAGGTGGGCGAGCAGGCGCGACAGGTCGTCCATGATCAGGAAGAAGGCGGGAACCACGATCAGCGACAGAACCGTCGAGACGATGATGCCGCCGATCACCGCGATCGCCATCGGCGCGCGGAAGGAACCGCCTTCGCCGACGCCGAGTGCCGAGGGCAGCATGCCCGCCGACATGGCGATGGAGGTCATGATGATCGGGCGGGCGCGCTTGCGGCCGGCCTCCACCATGGCATGCACCCGTTCCATGCCGTGACGGCGCATTTCGATGGCGAAATCCACCAGCAGGATGGCGTTCTTGGTCACGATGCCCATCAGCATCAGGATGCCGATGAGAACGGGCATGGAGAGCGCGTTCTGCGTGATGATGAGAGCGACCGCCACGCCGCCGATGGCAAGCGGCAGCGAGAACAGGATGGTGAAGGGCTGGATGACATCCTTGAACAGCAGGATGAGCACGACCAGCACCAGCATCAGGCCAAGCAGCATGGCGTTGACGAAGCCCTGCTGCATTTCGCCCTGCACCTTGGCGTCGCCGCTTTCGGCAAGGCGGACGCTTGCCGGCAGGTCGGTTTCCGACACGATGCGCTTGAATTCGGCCGTCGATGTATCGAGCGCCGTGCCGAAGGGCACGTCGGAGCCGATGGAGACGACGCGGTTGCGGTCGTTGCGCTTGATCGAGCTTGGACCTTCCGAATAGTCGATATCGGCGACGCTGTAGAGCGGCACCAGCGACCCGGAAGCGGTCTTGATCTTCAGCGCGCGGATGGTGGCGAGATCGCGGCGGGTATCGAGCGAAGCTTGCACGCGGATCGGGATCTGCCTGTCATCCAGCGAGATCTTCGTCAGCTGCGCATCGATATCGCCGATGGTGGCGACACGCACGGTCTGCGAAATCTGCTGCGGCGTGATGCCGAGGCGGGCGATTTCATCCTTGCGCGGGCGGATCTGCAGTTCGGGACGGGGCAGAGCACCTTCCGAGCTGACGTTGGCGAGGATGGGCGAGGCGCGCAGGCGGCTTTCAAGAATGCCGACGGCGTCGTTCAGATCCTTCTCGTTGGTGGAGAGGAAGTTGAAGGACAACTCGCGTTCCGCGCGGTCGTTGAGCTTGATGATGCGGACATCCGGAATGCCGCGCACCTGGGCAAAAATATCCCGCTCCACATCCCATTGCGGACGTGTACGGCCCTTTTCCTCCACCTTCGGCAGATATTGGCCGATGAGCGGAATGGAGCCGAGACCCTTGTTGACCACCAGCTTGAGCAGCGAATGGTCGATATGCTGCAGGATGACGTTGACGGTGGCACGGCGCAGCTCCAGGTCGCCCTTGGGCGAGGCGCCGCCGAGGATGAAGACGCTTTCGACGCCGTTGATGTCACGCAGCGCATGATAGATCTGCGTCGTCGTGCGATCGGTTTCGTCAAGCGTCGCATTGGGCGGCAGTTCCACCGAAAGCGTGACGCGTGAGGCATCATCCGGCGGCAGGAAGCTGCCCGGCACCTGGGCCAGAAGCATGACGGAGGCGACGAGGAAGGCAATCGCGCCGAGCAGCGTGAGATACCGCGCCCACCATTTGCGGGTGGTGGCGGTGACCATGCGCGTATAGGCCTTCATCAGCCGGCTGTCATTGTCGTGGTGGTCGTCCATCGCGTCTTCGGCGCGCATCAGATAGGCCGCCATCAGCGGCGTGATGAGGCGGGCCACTGCCAGCGAGAAGAACACCGAGAAGGCGACGGTGAGACCGAACTGGATGAAGTACTGGCCGGGAATGCCGGGCATGAAGGACACCGGCACGAAGACGGCGATGATGGTAAAGCTGGTGGCGATGACGGCGAGGCCGATTTCGTCCGCTGCTTCCAGTGCCGCGCGATAGGGCGTCTTGCCCATCTTGATGTGGCGGGCGATGTTCTCGATTTCCACGATGGCGTCATCCACGAGAATACCCGTGGCGAGGGTCAACGCGAGGAAGCTGACGAGGTTGAGCGAGAAGCCCATGATATCCATGATCCAGAAGGTCGGGATCGCGGAGAGCGGCAGGGCAACTGCGGCAATCAGGGTTGCGCGCCAGTTGCGCAGGAAGAGCAGGACCACGATGACGGCGAGGATCGCGCCTTCGATCAGCGTGTCGAGCGCCGCCTTGTAGTTGCCATAGGTGAAATAGACCGCATCATCGACCATCTCTATCGAGACATCAGGATGGGCCTTGCGCACCTGTTCGAGGCTCGCCGCCACGGTTTCGGCGACCGAGACCTCGCTCGCACCCTTGGAGCGGAAGACCGCGAAGGTGACGGCGGGGTTGCCGTTGAACCGCGAGAAGGACTTCTGTTCCTGATAGGTGTCGGTGACCGTGCCGAGCTCGGAAAGCTTGACGAAACGGCCGTTGGAAAGCGCGATCGTGGTGTTGGCAAGCTGGCTCACATCGCGTGTGTCGCCGAGCGTGCGGATCGTCTGCTCGTTGCCGCCCACCTGGCCGCGGCCGGAACCGAGGTCGATATTGGTGCCGCGCAGCTGGCTGTTCACTTCGGTGGCGGTGATGCCATAGGCGTCGAGCTTTTCGGGGCTCAGCGACACGCGCACCTCGCGGTCGGCGCCGCCATAACGGTCGACCTTGCCGATGCCGGACTGGCCCTGCAGCGAACGCTTGATCGTGTCATCCACGAACCAGGACAGTTCTTCCAGCGTCATGTTCGGCGAGGAGACGGCAAAGGTCTGGATCGCCTGTCCCTCGACGTCGATCTTGCTGACGACCGGCACTTCGATATCGGCGGGCAGATCGCTGCGGATCTTGTCGATGGCGTCCTTGGTGTCCTGAACCGCCTCTTCAGTCGGCTTTTCGATGCGGAAGACGACCGTCGTCGTCGACTGGCCGTCGACCACGGTGGACTGGATTTCGTCGACGCCGCTGATGGCGGCGACGGCATCCTCGATCTCCTTCGTCACCTGCATTTCCAGCTCGGAGGGCGAAGCGCCGCTCTGGGTTACTGTGACGGCCACGACGGGAACGTCGATGTTCGGAAAACGGGTGATCGGCAGGGTGTTGAACGCCTGCATGCCGAGGATAATCAAAAGCGCGAAGCCGAGCAGCGGCGCAATCGGGTTACGGATTGACCATGCGGAAAAGTTCATTTCATTCCCTCAGTCAGTTGGACGCAGCCGTCTGGGCTTCCACCGGTCTTATCCGGTCACCATCACGCACGAATGCCCCAGCCTTCTCGACAACCTTGTCTCCAGCGGCAAGACCGCTGACAATCTCGATGAAACCACTGTCTTCTATGCCGGTTTCGATCTTCACCTGCTTGACGACGTCGCCTTCCACCTTGCGGGTGGTCGAGCCTTCACGTCCGGAGGTGACGGCCGACAGCGGCAAAGCGAGTGCATTCGTCTCTTCGACGATGATGGCCGCGCTGGCATACATGCCGGATCGCGCCGGGCTGTTTTCCGGCAGCACCACATGCACGGAACCGAGGCGTGTCGTCGGATCGACGGTGGGCGAAACGAGGCGCACCTTGCCCACTATTTTCTCAGCTCCGCCGGCAACCGTCAAATAGGCTTTCTGGCCGACCTTCACCTTCTGGATGTCGGTCTCGGACAGATCGGCGACGAGTTCGATCGCGCCGTCCTTGATGACGGTGAAAAGCGGGTTGCCGGCGCCGCTGGCAATCGCGCCGACCTTGGCATTCTTGGCCGAAACGATGCCGGCGACCGGGGTTTTCACGCCGGTGCGTGTCAGCTTCAGGTCGACGTCGGCAATCTGCGCATCAACCACCTTGATGTCGGCCTCGCCGGCGGAAACGGCTTGTTTGGCCGCATCGAGGCGGGCCTGCGCAACTTGAGCGGCGGCCTCGGTCTTTTCCGTCTCGGAGACGGAACCCGAACCGCTCTGGCCGAGCTTGGCGGCGCGGTCGCGCTGGCGAACAGCGTCAGCCAGATTGGCCTGCGCTTCAAGCACCTGCGCCTTCGACTGGGTGACGGAAGCTTCCGCCTTGGCCTTGTTGGCCTCAAGCTGGCTTTTCTGCAGCACGAGGCTGTCGGAGGAAAGCACGGCCAGAACCGCATTCGCTTCCACCCTGTCGCCGATATCGGCGTTCAGCGTGTCGATCGACAGGCCGTCAACCAGCGGCTGGACATAGATTTCATCGACCGGGCGGATGGTGCCGGTGGCGATGATGCGGTCCACGAGATCACGTTTTGCGGCATGCGCGACGATGATCGAGGGCAGGTTCTGCTGTTTTACCGGCGCCTCTCCTTCGGCTGCTGCGGAAAGGGGGAGCGCCGTTGCGGAAAGAAGCAGGAAAACGAAGCGGTTAAACGTGACTTTATGCTGCATGTGTCTTGGCTCGCGCAATATCCGCTCACATGTCCTGCGGCTCGGGGCCGTATCTTAAAAGGTCATGCGATGGCGAATGTGAAACAAGGGATCACAATACTTCCTTTTCGATCCTCCCGATTCAAGCGCCCCTCAACGCGAATCTTAAGCACCTTTGCCCCGTGCTTTTTTTACAAGATCAAATTTGGCAGTCTTGTGGGCGGGACTGTAATTCTTGTTGCGGTACAAATCAATCCGCATAGCCGCTATGGTTGATATACATTTTTGTATAGGCGCAGATGTTGTAATTCGCTGGAGGGGTTACCAATACAACCCAACGGCGCTTGAGTCACGGGCGCGAAAAATACCCTCGTTATGCCGGACTTGATCCGGCATCCAGCCACGGCGCGTCTGCGCCGTGAAAGGACTTTCCTGCGATCAAGGACTTGATCGCGCTGGACCCCGGATCAGGTCCGGGGTGACGGCGTGCGGATACTCCCGCGTCTTCGCTTGCCTGCCGCGACCTACTTCAGCGCCGCGTCGGTGATTTCCGTGGTGTAGGCCCCTGCCGGCTCCTTGGTGATGACCGGATCGGAACCGCCGCCGAGCAGCGTTTTTACCGTGCGTTCGTAATCCGCCTTGTCTAGCGCGCCCTTTGAGCCGGCGGTGAGTTTCGCCACTTCGCCCATCATGCGCTTCTGGTGCTTTTCGGTCTGGGCGCCCGAGGCGTCGTTTTCAAGAACGATATCGGCGGCATCGTCAGGGTTTTCTTCCGCCCATTTCCAGCCCTTCATCGAAGCGCGGACGAATTTGACCATGTCTTCCTTGAACTTGGCGTCCTTGAGTTTGTCTTCGAGAACGTAAAGCCCGTCCTCAAGCGTCGCCACGCCTTCATCCTCATATTTGAAGGTGACGAGTTCCTCCGGTTTGAGGCCGGCATCGATGACCTGCCAATATTCATTATAGGTCATGGTGGAAATGCAGGCGGCCTGCTTTTGCAGCAGCGGATCGACGTTGAAGCCCTGTTTCAAAACCGTGACGCCATCCGCACCACCGGTGGTCGGGATTTTTAAGTGCGCCATCCACGACAGGAACGGATATTCATTGCCGAAGAACCAGACGCCCAGTGTCTTGCCTTTGAAATCATCGGGCTTGGTGACACCGGTTTCCTTGAGGCAGGTCAGCATCATGCCGGAGGACTTGAACGGCTGGGCGATGTTGACGAGCGGCACGCCCTTTTCGCGCGTCGCCAGTGCAGACGGCATCCAGTCGACGATCACATCCGCGCCGCCGCCGGCCAGAACCTGTGCGGGGGCGATGTCCGGGCCACCGGGCTTGATATCGACATCGAGACCTTCAGCTTCGTAAAAGCCCTTGTCCTTGGCGACGTAATAACCGGCGAATTGCGCCTGGGTCACCCATTTCAGCTGCAGGGTGATCTTGTCGGCGGCCTGAGCCCCGAATGCGGTCAGGAGTGACGCGCCGGCAAGAAGCATGGATGCAAGTTTCATTTTCATCGCTGTTCCCTTTTTCGTTATTTACGTTCGTCCCCCACGGACGGACGGATGCCAGAAGGTGACGGCCCGCTCTGCGAGCGCCACGAGACCATAAAAGCCGGAGCCTGCGAGCGCGGCGACCGCGATCTCGGCCCAGACCATGTCGACATTGCTGCGGCCCATTTCCGCCGAGATGCGGAAACCCATGCCGACGATGGGTGTGCCGAAAAACTCCGCGACGATGGCGCCGATCAGCGCCAGCGTGGAATTGATCTTCAGCGCGTTGAAGATGAAAGGCCACGCGGCGGGCAGGCGCAGCTTCACCAATGTCTGCCACCAGCCGGCGGCATAGGTGCGCATCAGGTCGCGTTCCATGTGGCTGGAAGCGGCAAGGCCCTGCACCGTGTTCACCAGCATGGGAAAGAAGGTCATGATGACGACAACGGCGACTTTCGACTGCCAGTCGAAACCGAACCACATGACCATGATGGGGGCGATGCCGACCACCGGCAGAGCGGAGACGAAGTTGCCGATGGGCAAGAGCCCGCGCTGGAGGAAGGGCGAGCGGTCGATGAGGATGGCGACGAGGAAACCGAGGCCGCAGCCCATCACGTAACCGGTCAGCACCGATTTGATGAAGGTCTGGCGGAAATCCGCCCAGAGGATCGGCAACGAGCCGAGAAGGCGCGCGAGGATGGCGCTGGGCGCTGGCAAGAGGATGGGCGGCACGGAAAAACCACGCACCACACCTTCCCAGAGCACCAGAATGGCAAGGCCGAAGAGGAGCGGCACGGTGATGCGGCTGATGCGCTTTCCCGAGGAGGAGGTGAAGTTGCGCCGCACCAGCCATTCGTTGAAGGCCCAGGCGGCAAGCCAGAACAGGATCGCGCCGATAAACCAGAAGGGGTTCGTCATGGCCGTGCCCCCATTCTTTTCAGCACCGCGGCGTGGGCGATGCCGATGATCGAGACCAGGAGCGCCGCAACACCGGCAGCCATGAACAGCGCCGCCCATATCTGCACCGTCTGGCCATAATAGGACCCGGAGAGAAGCCGCGCGCCGAGCCCGGCGACGGCCCCCGTGGGCAATTCGCCGACGATGGCGCCGACCAGCGCGATGGCAATGGCGATCTTCAGCGAGGTGAAGAGATAGGGCAGTGCCGAAGGCCAGCGCAGCTTCCAGAAAATCTGGCCCGGTGAGGCATTATAGGTGTGCATCAGGTCGAGCTGGAGGGTTTCTGGGCTCCTGAGGCCCTTCACCATGCCGACGACGATCGGGAAGAAGGAGAGATAGGTGGAGATCAGCGCCTTGGGCAGAAGCCCGGAAATGCCGATGGAGTTCAGGACGACGATAATCATCGGCGCGATGGCGAGGATGGGGATCGTCTGGCTGGCAATGATCCACGGCATGACGGAGCGGTCCATGGCGCGATTATGGATGATGGCAACGGCAAGCAGGATGCCGAGGACCGCGCCGATGGCAAAACCGAGCAGGGTTGCCGAAAGCGTGATGCCGGCGTGGTAGATCAGGCTGCGCTTGGAGGTGATGGCCTTGTTGACCGTCGTATCCCAGAGTTCGGCGGCGATCTGGTGCGGGGCGGGGAGGACCGGGCGTTCCTGGGCGAAGGTTTGCGGCAGGAGTTCGAAGAAACCCGGCGTCTGGCCGGCGCGGGTGGCCTGGTCGCGGGCGAAGGGCATGTTGAGATAGATGACGGCGAGGTGCCATAGGAAGAGGATGGCGAGGAGGACGGTGAGGATGGGGAGGATGCGGTGGCGGAGGAGGGTCATGGTTTTTCGCTCCGCTGCTCAGTCCGAGGGTGCGGTTTACCCCCCTCTGTCCTGCCGGACATCTCCCCCACAAGGGGGGAGATCGACTCGCGGCAGGATCTCGACCATCTCGACGCTTGTGGATGGAGTGTTAGTAGCGCCGCTTGCCGATCTCCCCCCTTGTGGGGGAGATGCCCGGCAGGGCAGAGGGGGGTAACGCTTGCCGCAACGGCGTCGGTTCCAGTATCACCCCTCATAGCCATGCCCCGCCTTCAACCCCTCACGCACCCGATGCGCAATCGCCAGAAACTCCGGCGTCTCGCGAATCTCCAGCGGCCTTTCCCGTGGTAATGTGGACTCGATCACATCCGTCACTCTCCCCGGTCGCGGCGACATGACGACGATTTTCGTCGAGAGATAGACCGCCTCCGGAATGGAATGGGTAACGAAGCAGATGGTCTTGCCGGTCGTGTCCCAGAGTTTCAGCAACTGTTCGTTCAGATGATCGCGAACGATCTCATCCAGCGCGCCGAAGGGCTCGTCCATCAAAAGCAGGTCGGCATCGAAGGCGAGTGCGCGGGCGATGGAGGCGCGTTGCTGCATGCCGCCGGAAAGCTGCCAGGGATATTTCCTACCGAAGCCGGTGAGGTTGACGAGGTCGAGCGTGCGGTCGATGCGTTCGCGCTGTTCGGCCTTGCTGTAACCCATGATTTCGAGCGGCAGGGCGATGTTCTTTTCGATGCTGCGCCAGGGATAAAGGGCGGCGGCCTGAAAGACATAACCGTAGGAGCGGTCCCTGCGGGCGTTTTCAGGCGTCGTGCCGTTGACGGTGATCTCGCCGGATGTGTGTTTTTCAAGATCGGCGATGACCCGCAGGAAGGTGGTCTTGCCGCAGCCGGAAGGGCCGATGAAGGAGACGAAATCGCCCTTGCCGACCTCCAGGTCGACATTCGACAATGCATGGACCGGGCCATCCCCCGTTTCGAAGGTGAGGCCCAGTTTTCTGGCGGAAACGACGGAATAGGAAGGGGCCTGGTTCATCTTGGCTGATTGTCGCTTTCCGAAAGTGCTGCGCGCGCAAGCGGCAGCATCTGGGTTTCCGTCAGTCTGGCGATCGTCACGCCGGGGTGGCTGTCGAGGTCGAGCCAGCGCACTTCCTCGATTTCCGCCTGTGGGGAGACATCGGCATCAAGCCTGGCGATGAAGGCATGGGCGACGACTTCGGCGCCGGTCTCATTGGCGGCTTCCTCGCGAAATATGCCCTCGTAACGCGTGGCATTTTCGGGCAGCGTCAGGCCGATTTCCTCGGCAAGCTCGCGGTGAAGTGCCTGTTCTGGCGTTTCGCCCGGATCGATCTTGCCACCCGGCTGCATGAATTGCGTGGTGCCGCGCTTGCGCACGACAAGCATCTGCCGGCGCTCGTTGAGGAGAATGGCGGCGGCGATGACGATTTCCCGTTTCGGCTTGCTGCTCATGGCTCACACACCCGATGCCGGGATGCCGCTGCGCTCCACCTTGCGCGGCGAAACCAGTTCTTTCCACGTGGAAAGCGCCCGGCTGACGGCGGGGTAAGGATCGCGGGCCACGAACCGGCCGTGGCCTTCCTGCGTTTCGATGGTGGCCTCCTCGATGCTGACGAGGCCACGCGACAGGGTGTAGCGTGGCAGGCCCTTGACCTTTCGCCCTTCGAACACGTTGTAATCGATGGCCGATTGCTGGTTGGCCGCGCTGATGGTCTTTGTAAGCGCCGGATCCCAGACGACGATATCGGCATCGCTGCCGACGAGGATCGCGCCTTTTCTCGGATAGATGTTGAGGATCTTGGCGATGTTGGTGGAAGTGACGGCGACGAATTCGTTCATCGTCAGTCGGCCGGTCGTTACGCCATGGGTCCAGAGCAGCGGCATGCGGTCTTCGAGCCCGCCGGTGCCGTTTGGAATCTTTCGGAAATCGCCAAGGCCGAAGCGTTTCTGCTCGGTGGTGAAGGCACAATGGTCGGTCGCCACGCATTGCAGCGAGCCGGAGGCGAGGCCGGCCCAGAGGCTGTCCTGATGCTGCCGGTTGCGGAAGGGAGGCGACATCACCCGGCGGGCGGCGTGATCCCAGTCGGCATTGGCATATTCGCTTTCATCGAGGATCAGGTGCTGGATCAGCGGCTCGCCATAAACCCGCATGCCGTTCTGGCGGGCGCGGCGGATTGCTTCGTGGGCCTGCTCACAGGAGGTGTGGACGACATAAAGCGGGGCGCCCGCCATATCGGCGATGATGATGGCGCGGTTGGTGGCTTCGCCTTCCACGGAAGGCGGCCGGGAATAGGCATGCGCCTCAGGCCCGACGTTTCCCTCCGCCATCAGCTTTTCCTGCATCTGCGCGACGATATCGCCGTTTTCCGCATGCACGAAGGGAATGGCGCCCAGTTCGGCGCAGCGCGAGAAGGAGGCGAACATCTCATCGTCATTCACCATCAGCGCGCCTTTATAGGCCATGAAGTGTTTGAAGGAGTTGATGCCTTTCTGCTGAACCACCGTCTTCATCTCATCGAAGACCTGTTCGCCCCACCAGGTGACGGCCATGTGGAAAGAATAGTCGCAATTGGCGCGCGTCGCCTTGTTGTCCCACCGGGTGAGAGCCTCAAGCAGCGACTGGCCGGGCTCCGGCAGGCAGAAATCCACCACCATGGTCGTGCCGCCGGCAAGGGCCGCCCGCGTGCCGCTCTCGAAATCATCGGCGGAATAGGTGCCCATGAAGGGCATTTCCAGATGCACATGCGGATCGATGCCGCCCGGCATGACATAACATCCGGTCGCATCGAGCAGCGTGCCGCCTGTCAGGTCAGGCCCGATCTCGGTGATCCTGCCGCCTTCGATCTTCACATCGGCCTTGTAGGTGAGGTCGGCGGTGACGATGGTGCCGTTTTTGATGATGGTGGCGGTCATTCGACGATCTCCGCAGTCTCAAGCACCGCATGCAGCAGCACATCGCAGCCGGCGGCCGCCCATTCCTGCGAAATCTCTTCCGCTTCATTGTGGGAAAGCCCGTCCACGCAGGGGCAGAAGATCATGGTGGAGGGGGCGACCCTTGCCGTCCAGCAGGCATCGTGGCCCGCGCCGGAGATGATGTCCATGTGGCTGTAGCCCAGTCTTTCGGCGGCAGAGCGCACGCGGCCCACCAGCACGGGATCGAAGGTGACGGGGTCGAAATGGCCGATGGCTTCGACGCTGCAGCCGACGCCGAGTTCTTCGGCGATACGAGGCACCTCGCGCTCGAAGATGGTGCGCATGCTGTCGAGTTTCGCCTGAGACGGCGTGCGGAGGTCGATGGTGAAGACCACCTTGCCGGGCAGCACGTTGCGGGAATTGGGTGTGAAGATCATCTGGCCGACGCCGGCGACGGCGCCCGGCTGGTGGGCCATGGCCACTTCCTGCACCTTTTCAAGAATGCGGGCGGCGGCCAGGCCGGCATTGACGCGCATGGCCATCGGTGTCGAGCCGGTATGGGCCTCCTTGCCGGTCAGCGTCACTTCCAGCCACCACAGGCCCTGGCAATGGGTGACGACGCCGATCTGCTTGCCCTGCGCCTCGAGGATCGGCCCCTGTTCGATGTGATATTCGAAATAGGCGTGCATCCTGCGCGCGCCGACCTCTTCTTCGCCCAGCCAGCCGATGCGTTTCAATTCTTCGCCATAGGTCTTGCCGTCGGTATCGGTGCGGCTATAGGCATAATCGAGATCGTGAATGCCGGCGAAGACGCCCGAAGCCAGCATTGCGGGCGCAAATCGCGCGCCTTCCTCGTTCGACCAGTTGGTGACGACAATCGGGTGTTTTGTCCTGATGTTGAGGTCGTTCAGGCTGCGAACCACTTCCAGCCCCGCCAGCACGCCAAGCACGCCATCGAACTTGCCGCCGGTCGGCTGGGTATCGAGATGGCTGCCGATATAGACGGGAAGCGCATCCGGGTCTTCGCCGGGGCGGGTGGCGAACATCGTGCCCATGCGGTCGATGCCCATGGTCAGGCCCGCCGCCTCGCACCAGCGCTGGAACAGGCGGCGGCCCTCCGCATCCTCATCCGTCAGCGTGCGACGATTATTGCCGCCGGCAATGCCGGGGCCGATCTTCGCCATGTCCATCAAACTGTCCCACAGACGGTCGCCATTGACCGTCAAGTTCTTACCCGCCGCCATGAAGTGTCGTCCTCACCTGTTTTGTTTTTATCGAAGCAAAGCTTGTGCCGTTCCCTTTTTTGCCGGTTAAGATAACAGCCATTGCCTAAAGATGGCGATGGGGGATAAATTGACCGGCTGGTAAACATTGCAAATTCGCAGTGATGTCAGCAAGGGAATTTCGTGACGAATCGCACTAATTTTGCCTAAACTGTGCGCGACGATTATTTTTTAAGCATACTGTGGCGGCAATTGCACCGAAAAAAAACAGAGAGTAGAGAATGGCCATACCGCGAGCAGCGAAAACACAGAAGCGGACCCGTATCCAGGAAGAAAAGCAGGAAGCTATCCTGGAGGCTGCGCTCAGTGTTTTTTCCACAAACGGCTTTCGCGGCTCCACCATCGACCAGATTGCCGAGGCGGCCGGCATGTCGAAACCGAACGTGCTTTATTATTTCCGCACCAAGGAGGCGATGCATCGCGCGCTGATCGAGCGGGTGCTGGATACCTGGCTCGACCCGCTCAGGGCTTTTGACGCCGAGGGCAACCCCGAAAGCGAGATCCGCTCCTATATTCGCCGCAAACTGGAAATGTCGCGGGATTTTCCGCGGGAAAGCCGCCTCTTCGCCAATGAAATCCTGCAGGGCGCACCGCATATCGAGGACGAGCTGAAAGGCCCGCTGAAGCAACTGGTGGATGAAAAAGTGGAAGTCATCCGCGCCTGGATCAAGGCCGGGCGGATCGCCAAATGCGATCCTTACCATCTTATTTTTTCGATCTGGTCGACCACCCAGCATTATGCGGATTTCGATGTGCAGGTGCGGGCGGTGCTGGGCGAAAAGAACGGCGGCGATGGTCGTTTTGAGGATGCGGCCCGGCATCTGGAGCAGCTTTTCATGGGCGGATTGCGGATAAGCGGCTGAACGCAAGGGTTCTCACGAATGGGTGATCGATTCTTTCTGCAGAAACATGAGGGAAATTATCACCTTTATACTTTACTCCAAAACTCATCTTTATTATGGTGCCGCTATCCCGAACGTCCGGGGCATGAAAAATCAACCGGCAGGTGAGGGAATGGCACGCAAGGAAAAGAAGAAGGCCGAACGCGGCGGCAAGCAGGGCAAGGGCGCGCCACAAACTGAAAAGGACGTGGCCGAACAGCAGCTTTCCGGTCCGAAAAGCTTTCTTTATGTCGGCGGCCGTGACTGCCAGGTCGCCCATCTTCGCCAGATCGCCAGCAATTTCGGCGCCGAGCTTATCCATCACGATGGCGGCCTGCGTGAGGCGGTCTCACGCATCGATACCGTGCTTCCCTCCGTCGACTGCGTTTTCTGCCCGATCGACTGTATCAGCCACGATGCGTGTCTGCGGGTGAAGTCGGGTTGCAAGAAATTCGGCAAGGCATTCATTCCGCTGCGCAATGGCAGCAAATCCAGTCTGGAGCGGGCGCTGCAGACGATGAATGAACGGACCTCGAACGATGAGCGACGAGCGCAATAATTTTAAGGGTGAAGAGCCGGCGGCCGAGGCCTGCTGCGTCGAACTGCACAAGATGGCCGGGCAGGCGGCCGATCCGGCCCTGACGGAACTCTATGAAATCGTCGGTGAACGCGAAAGGCGCAACCGCGCCGCCAGGATCGGCGGCAATGTCGTGACCTTTCCTTATCTGCGTACCCGCCAGCCGGGCGAAACGCCGCCCTTCGAACTTGGCGAGGCGGCGGAAAGAGGGCGCAACATCCTGCCTTTTGGGTGGATTCGCCGTTAAGGCCGGATCAGCCCTTTGGCTTCAAAAACGCTCCGGCGGAGAGTACCAGCCATCCGCCAATCATGCCGAGACCGCCCGTGGGCGCGGCGAAGGGGAACAGGCTGTGGCCGGAAAAATGCCGCACGACCAGATCGCCGACAAACACCGCCGTGCCGAGGCCGAGGATCAGGCCCGCCGGAATGGCGGTCCTGATGCGGTCCGCGCCGATATGGAGTGCCACCAGCACCGGCGCATGCGCCAGCGCCATGGCCGAGGCATTACCGAGCATATAGGTCTCACCCGTATGCGTGGCGGCGGCGGCCAGCATCACGCCCGCAGCTCCCAGCAGGCCGCCCAGCAGCAGAATGAAGGCGCGCAGTCTCTCGTGGGTCATGGATTATCCGCCTCCTGGTTCTGCATGTGAAAGGCCAGGCGTTCCACCGGTGCCCAGATGATCTCACGCAGCTTCGCATTCTCGATGGTCTCGTCCATGGCGCGGCGGAAGCACAGCAGCCATTCGTCGCGCTCGGCGGGGCCGATGGGGGCAACGAAATGGCGCCGCCGCAGCATCGGATGGCCGTGTTTTTCGACATAGACGGGCGGTCCGCCAAGATATCCCGTCAGATAATCGTAGAACTTCGCCTCGCTGCCGGAAAGATCGGCCGGGTGGATGGCACGGCAACGCGCCGCTTCCGGCAGCGTGTCCATCAGCTCATAAAAGCGCCGGGTGAGCGCCCTGACGGTCGCGTCGCCGCCGATCGCTTCATAAAGGGTAATGGTCTCGCCGCTCATCGTCCGCCTCCTTGGACCCTGCGGCCCTTATCGCTCTCGGAGGCGGGAAGAGCAACAGGGCAATGGCGGGGTGCGACATTGTGCTTCGAAGTTCTTTGTCGTCTTTCCGATGGTGGTTGAAAGCCAGCTTGCTTTCCGGAGGCACGGCGTCATCCTTGGGCGAAATTCCGGATAAGATCGAGGCCCTTATTCAGCAGCGTTTCGGCCTCGTCCTGGTTGGCGGCCTCTACGTAGCAGCGCATTTCCGGGGCGTTGCCGGAAGGGCGGAAATGGATGGTGCTGCCGTCGGTCAGTGCCACGCGCAGGCCATCAATGTCGCTCGTCGCCTTGACCGTGCCGACCGGGGCGAGGAAGTCTTCGAGATTGCCGCGGGAGGCGCGAAGATGCGCCATCAGGGCGGCGCTCTTTTCCTG